>NZ_BAAAYB010000103.1:0-11264 GCF_039535905.1 Kitasatospora albolonga
CGGCTGGTCCGGGTGGCGGTCCAGTACCTGGCCGAGAACCTGACGCGCTGACGGCCATGGCACCCGCCGTACCCGCCGTACCTGTGCATCCAGCGGCCCCAACGGCCCCGGCGGCCCCGGCGGCCGTACCGGCGATGGCGGAGCTGCGGGCCCCGGCGGTGGTGGCGACGGCGGCGGTGGCGGAGCGGAGCAGTTGCACTGGCGGGCTCGAAAGCGGGTTCGGGGCGCGCGGCGACGCCCTGCGCCGGAGCGCGGGCGTGCCGATCACCGAGCGCTAGGCTCGGGGCGTCCGACCCCCTCTGCCGAGAGAAGACGCCCCGATGCGCGCAGTCCGGCCCGTCCGCCTCGTGCCCGCCCTGCTCGCCGCCGCGCTGCTGGTGGGCGGTTGCACCTCGGGCCGGTCCGACAGCCCCACCTCGTCCACGCCGCCGTCCTCGGACGCCGCTTCGGGCGCCTCGGCCTCCCGGAGCGCCGGTGCCACCCCGCTCCAGCCGCTCCCGGAGGGCACCCCGGCCGCGCTGGCCCCGTACTACGCCCAGAAGCTCTCCTGGCAGCCCTGCGACGGCGAGTTCGAGTGCGCCACCTTCAAGGTCCCGCTCGACTACGCGGCCCCGTCCGGCGGCGATCTCACCCTCGCCGCCGCCCGCAAGCCCGCCACCACCCGTCCCGGTGGCCGGGCCAAGCTCGGCTCGCTGCTGCTCAACCCGGGGGGCCCCGGCGCCTCAGCCGTCGAGTACGTGGAGGCGGTGGCCAAGGGCTACGACGCCGAGGTCCGCGCCGGGTACGACTTGGTGGGCCTGGACCCGCGCGGCGTCGGCCGCTCCCGGCCGGTGACCTGCCTGAGCGGCCCGCGAATGGACGCGTACACCGCCGTCGACATCACCCCTGACGACCAGTCGGAGATCGACGCCCTGGTGGCCTCCGACAAGGAGTTCGCCGAGGGGTGCAAGCAGAACGCGGGCGCCGTGCTCGGTCACGTCTCCACCGTCGAGTCGGCCCGCGACCTGGACGTGCTGCGCGCACTGGTCGGCGACGAGAAGATCAGTTACCTCGGCAAGTCCTACGGCACCTTCCTCGGCGCCACCTACGCCGGCCTCTACCCCGCCAAGGTCGGCCGGATGGTGTTGGACGGCGCGATGGACCCGGCGCTCGACGCCGTCGCCGGCAACCGGACCCAGGCGGCCGGCTTCGAGACCGCCTGGTCCGCCTTCGCCAAGGACTGCGCCAAGCACGGCGGGGAGTGCGCGCTCGGCGACACCGAACAGAAGGCCGGCGAGCAGCTTCTCGCCCTCTTCAAGCAGCTCGACGGCGCCCCGCTGCCCACCTCCGACTCCGCCCGGAAGCTGACGGAGGCCCAGGCCACCACCGGCGTGATCCACGCGATGTACGCCGAGTTCCTCTGGCCCCAGCTGCGCACCGCGCTCACCTCCGCCAAGGCCGGCGACGGCACCGGTCTGCTCAAGCTCTCCGACCAGTACTACGAGCGCGAGTCCGACGGCAGCTACCCGAACCTCATGTACGCCAACATGGCCGTCAACTGCCTCGACCTCCCCGCCCCTTTCGCCTCGCCCACCGAGGCCGCCGCCGCCGTCCCGGACTTCGAGAAGGCCTCCGCCCACTTCGGCCGCGACATGGCCTGGATGGCCCTGGCCTGCGCCTACTGGCCGGTCCCCGCCACCGGCGCCCCGCACACCATCGCCGCCGCCGGCTCCTCCCCGATCGTCGTGGTCGGCACCACCCGCGACCCGGCGACCCCCTACGCCTGGGCCCAGTCCCTCGCCGACCAGCTCGACTCCGGCCGCCTCCTCACCTACGACGGCGACGGCCACACCGCCTACGGCCGCCGCAACACCTGCGTGGACGGCGCGGTCAACCGCTACCTCCTCGGTGGTGACGCCCCGGCCGACGGCACCCGCTGCGCGAAGTAGCTCACACCGGGCGGAAAGTGGCTTCGGCGCCCGGGCGGTCCGTATGTACGATGACCGCCCCTACCCCTGCCCGCCCAAGGAGTGCTCCGTGCTCGGAGTCAACGACCTGGCGACGTACGTGCTCGGCGCCCTGGTCATCGTCCTGCTGCCCGGCCCCAACTCGCTCTACGTCCTGTCCGTCGCCGCCCGCAAGGGCATACGCACCGGCTACCAGGCCGCCGCCGGCGTCTTCATCGGCGACTTCACCCTGATCAGCCTCACCGCCCTCGGCGCCTCCTCCCTCCTGGAGGCCAACCCGGCCGTCTTCGCCGTGGTGAAGTTCGGCGGCGCGGCCTACCTGCTCTGGATCGGCTTCGGCATGCTCCGCGCCGCCCGTCAGCTCTGGCGCGAGCGGCACGCCCTCCCCGCCGCCGAGTCCCCCGACGAGGCCCTGCAGGCCGACACCGAGCGCCCGTTCCGCCGCGCCCTGGTGATCAGCCTGCTCAACCCCAAGGCCATCCTCTTCCTGCTCTCCTTCTTCACCCAGTTCGTCGACCCGACCTACGGCGCGCCGATCCTCTCCTTCTCCCTCCTCGGCGGCGTCCTCCAGACCTTCAGCGTCCTGTACCTCTCCCTCCTGATCTTCGCGGGCACCACCCTCGCCACCGCCTTCCGCCGCCGCAAGCGCCTCTCCGCCACCCTCACCACCGGCGTTGCCGCCCTCTTCGCCGGCTTCGCCGCCAAGCTCGCGGTCTCCTCCGCCTGACCTCGGCCTGACCCCCGCCCGGCCTCCGGGCCTGCCGGAAAGTCGGTACGGAGCACGAGTGCGCAGCGTGTAGACTGGCCCGCGTTGCCGAAGGCGTGTTCACACACCCCAGGCAACGGTGCCGCCTTAGCTCAGTTGGCCAGAGCAACGCACTCGTAATGCGTAGGTCATGGGTTCGAATCCCATAGGCGGCTCAAGGTAAAGCCCAACTCCCGCATTTGAAGCGGGAGTTGGGCTTTTTTGTGACCATGGAACCGTGCCCGCTTTGCCCTCAAAACCAACGCATGCCATTTGCGTGGATCGGCGAGTACTCTGCGCTGATGGACTGTCCCTGCCGTAGACCTCGCGGAAGCCGCTGACCTGCGGTTTGTTGCATTGTGCGGACAGTTTCGGGTGGGGGTTCTGGTGCCGTATCGGTCTCGAAAGTGCCCGAAGGGTGCCCGCTTGTGCAGTGATCATGAAGTGGGCCGGGCGGCACTTGGCCCCGTTGCGCGCGATCGCGTCCGCACAATGGTTGCGCTGAGTAACTGTTCTGGGGCGTCATTGGAGCCTGGTCTGTCAGTGGACGTTACTGTAAGTCCGTTTCTGGTGGCGGCCCCGAGCGCCCGCCGGCTCGGTGAGCGGCTCATCGCCCACGGCGTCGAGATCCGGGCAGCCCGCAACACCGCCGTCCTCGCCCCCGCCCAGGACCTCCCAGTGTCGGTGGTCAGCGAACTGCTCGACCTTCACATCAACACGGCGGTCTACTGGAGCAAGGGCGGTGGCCGCGACTGGACCTGCCACCTCGAAGCCTGCTGTATAGGAGCGTTGCCCGGCGCGCTTCGCCGAGAGGTTCCACCAGGCTCGTCCGTGTGGCAGGCAGATCAGCCTGGGGGCACTACTCGATCCGCTCGGGGCGTTGCAGGTCCCAGTCGTACCGGCGAGCTTTACCGCCGACCGCGCATAGGGCTCGCTTGTTCTCGTAGAGTCATGGCATGGGTGCATCCGGTGACGACCTGAACGAGTTGATCGATGCCTGGGTCGAGGAGCAGCTCGCCTTGTCGCCCGTATGGTCTACGGAGAAGCGGGAGGCGATCTTCGCTCTTCTGGGGATCGGACCCCTGGAACAGGAGACCTCGGTCGCGCAACCTCGTGTCATCTCACGCAGCGTGTCGAGGCCTGGGTCGGCTGGCGGCCCTGAGACCCAAGACGTTCGCCGAGGCTGAGCATAGGAGGCTCGCCTCGCCCGGTCGGTTACGCGGCGTGCCACTGGCACCAGTGAACTCACAGACCCAGTAGTCGACGGTGCTCACACGTCCCTGATGATCACGCGCTTCCCGCAGAGCTTCGCCCAGTCGTCACGGTCGGAGGTCAGAACGATCACGGGGGTCGGGACACGGAGCGCGAGCGCGGCGACGAGGGCATCGATCGCGTACGTGTGCCCGTGCAGCCCGCCTGCGTCCTGAAGCAGCTCCACGGCAGCCAGAGAGTCCTCCTGGGTGACCGGTTCCACCCGCAGTCGGGAGAGCACCCACTTCAAGCGCGCCAGATCGGTCTTCCCGTGTACGGCTTCAACAATGGTCAGCGCGGACACGAGGACGGGTACCCCAGCCTGCCGGGATGCCTCGATGCGAGCCGCCATACCGCGGTCGTTGCGCAGGAGCAGAGAGAGCGCCTCGGAGTCGAGCACCAGCGAGCGGGCCGGCTGTTCCTTCACGCGGCGCCCCGCTCCACATCCTCGGCGTTCACGTCTCCGAAGAGCTCGCGACGAGCGGCTTCGACCTCCTGCTCCGTGAGCGCGCCGTGTTCTTCCTCGTGGGCCGCGACGATCTCGGCGAGCCCGTCCATGGCGAGCTGGTGCCTGACAGCTTCGGTGATGTAGCTGGACAGCCCGCGGCGTCCGGTTCGGGAGCGGAGCTCGCTGACCAGCTCGGCGGGCATGGACACGGAGATGTTCTCAGTGGTCCCGGCTCGAGTCTGCTTCATGTGCCGATTCTAAGACAAGCTCTATTACACCGAGAAGGCTTCGTCGAACCACCTCATCCTGCGACGAGCCCGAAGTCGGATAGCGGCTCGGACGCAAGCGCATGGGTGCGACGGTGCAGGTCGGAGCGATGGCCCGCGTTTCATGATCGGGAACCTCCGGCTAGGCTCGACCGATCGCACTTCAATTCGGTACGACCGGTTCTGGGGGATGACGTGGGTGCTGTACGGGCCTGGATGGTGCGTGCCGGAGCGGATGGTGAGCGGGAGGACGTCTCCATCGCCGAGAGCTTGGCGGTTGCCGGCTGGCCCGAGCTCGGTGACCTCACCGGCTGTATGACACCGGAAGACCTCAAGGCCGAGCTTGCCAAGGCGTACCCCCGGGAGAACCCTCGCGTCCTCGGCAACTGGCGCGGGCAACTGTGGCGGTTTCGCGCCGTCATGTCGCCAGGGGATCTGATCGTCCTGCCACTCAAGGCAGGAAACATCGCCATCGGACACCTCACGGGTGACTACCAGTTCCGTACCGAGGCCGCTCCGGGACTCCGCCACGTACGCACTCTCACCTGGAACCGCACCGATGTGGCGCGTACGGAGCTTCGTGCCGACCTGCGTGCGACGCTTGGATCCCTGCTCACAGTGAGCGAGTTGCGCCGCTTCGATGCCGTGAAGCGTCTCACCCTGCTTGCGGCGGGGGAGCCCGACCCGGGAAACCCTGACGCCCCAGCCAGCCTGCGGCTGTTGGAGAAGCCTGCCGAGTTGGCCGACAAGGTCGCCGAAGCCCCGGCGGACAAGCCGGTCGAACTGGCTGTACGCGACCTGCTCAGCATCTGGGACTTCGTGAGCCGCTCGGGGAAGGCGACTGCCGCCATTCGCCGGGATCTGGATGAGCTCGGTCTCGCGGTTGTGCCTCCCATCACCGAAGTCCCGTCGATCGACCACATCGTTCGCGTCGTTCCCATCGGTTTGGCCCCGGAAGCTGAACGGCAGGCGTTGGGCAAGGAGACCGCCAACCTGGAACTGGAGCCCGAGGAAGGAGAGGACTCCGCGACGGATCTCCTGGCCGACGAGGAGCCTGACTCCGGGGGCATCGGTGACATCAGCCTGCCCGCTGTGGGAGCCGGGGAGGGCGGTGACGATGACCAGGAGGCGGCTCCTCCGGCGCCTGTACTGGTGACCGTGGGAAGGCTGCCTTCGGCACGCAGCGAGCTCAAGACCGTCAAGCTCACCGACCCGCTCAACCGAGCGGTGGAACTCCTCTCCGAGAACGGGTACGACCAGCTTCCGGTCCTCGACGAGGACGGTCACTTGCGGGGCTCCATCACCTGGCGGGAAATCGGTGCGACCAACCGCCCTGCCACTGCGCTGGTCAGGGACGCCGCCGTATTGAAGGTTCGGTCCATACGTACTGACGAGCCCATGGTGGATTGCCTGGCCGATGTGGCCGACCACGGCTGTGTTTTCGTGGTCAATCCCGATGGCAGCCTCTCCGGGATTGTGACCGGCCACGATCTGGCCCACAGATTCGAGCAAGAGCTGCGCCCCTACGCCCTCATCCAGGAGCTCGAATTGCGTCTGCGTCGAGCGCTCAGGAAGGCGTTGATGCAAGTGAAGGAGATCAGCGGTCAGTACGGCCTCCCTGGCGATCCCGGAAGAATCGTCAAGCTCGCCAATCAGGGCATGAACTTCTCCGACTACATCACGCTGCTCAAACGGGATGACGTATGGCACGCCACGGGTTGGCAGTTCCCGCAGCAGAGCTTCGCCGAACGCATGGACCGGGTCCGAAAGATCCGTAATGAAACCATGCACTTCCACACGAGTGACGATGACCGCATCAACGCAGTCAAGGAGATCCAAATCGCTCTCCAGATGCTCAAGACCGTTCAGCCGCAAGCCTGAGGGCACGGCAGGCCCGGCGCCGCCGCGTCCCGTCCCGCTGTGTACTGGATGCCCGAGTCGTTCGACTGAGCGGGACGTCGGCGGCTCGTGCCGTTCTCATGGGTCGTAGCCGGCCCTGTGAGAGTCCGAGCCGCATGAACCGGCTAGCCGACGCGACCTCGCCCTACCTCCTCCAGCACGCCGACAACCCGGTCGACTGGTGGCCGTGGGGACCGGAGGCGTTCGAGGAAGCGAAACGGCGCGATGTACCCGTTCTGTTCCCCGTTGGATACTCTGCGTGTCACTGGTGCCACATGATGGCGCACAAGTAGCGCCACGCGGGGCTCCCGTCCCGGGCGTTCCACCCGGATGCCCTCGACGGCTTCCAAGTCCGGGCAGCCGGGATCGGCAGGGGCGACCTCGAGGGGCAAGGTCGGGCTGACCAACACCTGCTCGCACGCAGCGCAGCTCCAACGGAGCGCGGTGCGAACCCTCAGCTCACGAGCCGACGAGCGAGGAGCTGCGCGGGGCGATTGCTGTGCCGGTCGACCCGTGTGAGGTATGCACGGTCCTCTGTTGACACGTTGCTACTGGCCCGTCGGTCCGCCCCAGTCGATGCGGCGAGGCAGGCGAACCTCGCCGCGGACCGGTCCCGCCAGCTTCGCCAGGGTGTCCGGCACGGCGTACGGCCTCGCCTCCACATGCCTGCTCACGTCACCAGCATGCCCTACGGAAGGCCCCTGAGGGCCCGGTGCGGGCCACTCGGATCCTCACCGGGGCAGCGGGCAGGGAATCGAAAATATGTCTGATTATCCGGTTTTGTCAGTGCCTGGTTTTAGGGTGTGTACCGCCGATCGGGTCCGAGCCCATGCGGCAGCCCATTCGGCTCAGGTAGGGATGCATGGAATTCGACGATGTCACTGGTTTGCTCAAGCATCCGGCGTGGCGGCTGCTGTGTGCGGAGAACGCGCCGCTGGTCCTGGCGTTCTGCGCGACAGTGTTCGTCGACGAGAACGAGCGCGGGGTTCCCGAAGCGGTCCTGGTCTCCCGCCTAGACGACCAGTTGTACGACCTCAACGAGCGGGCGCTCGGCCCGTACCCGAGGCCGGCCTCGGAGTACCTGACGGAGTGGACCAACAGCGGCTGGCTGCGCAAGTACTACCCGCCCGGTGAGGACGAACCGCACTTCGATGCGACCAGTGCGTTGGAGAAGGCCGTCGCGTGGGTGAGGGCCCTGCCCGCGCGTTCCTTCATCGGCACCGAGTCCCGGCTGAGCACCATCGTGGACCTGCTGCGGCAGATGGCGTTCGGCACCGAGACGGACCCCCAGGCACGCATCGACGAACTCAGCCGTGAACGCGACCTGATCGACGCCCAGATCGCGCAGCTGCGCGCGGGCGACGTCGAGGTGCTGTCGCCGGTGGCCCTGCTGGACCGCTACCAGCAGGTGGAGAGCACGGCGGTCGAGCTGCTTCGGGACTTCCGCGAGGTCGAGGCGAACCTCCGGGAGCTGGACCGGCGCCTTCGCCAGGACGTGGCGATGGCCGACGGCGGCAAGGGCGACCTGCTGGCGGCGTTCCTCATGGACCGCGAGATGATCGCCGAATCCGACCAGGGCCGCAGTTTCCAGGCGTTCTTCGACTACCTCCTGTCCGCTCAGCGCCAGGAGGAACTGCGCGATCTCCTTGAGCAGGTGAACCGGCTGCCGCAGCTGGACGGCAAGACCAACAGGAACCTCCTGAAGATTCCCCGCGCGTGGCTCCAGGCGGCCGAGAGCACCCAGGACACGGTCCGCCAGCTCACCGAGCAGCTGCGCCGCTTCCTGACCGATCGCGGCAGGGAGGAGGACCGCCGGGTCCTGGCCCTCACTCGGTCCATCCAGCGCCTGGTCACGGAGCTGGTCCGCGATGGCCATCGCGACCTTCCGGGCATGGACCTGGAGGTTCCCCAGGTGGAGCTGGTCCTGCCGATGGAGCGGCGCCTGTACATGCCGGTCGAGAGGGTGGAGCTGGACAGCACGGCGGGCGAGGCGTCCGGCGAGACGGACGTGGACGTCTCCGAGCTGTTCGCCGGTGTGCACGTGGACGGCGAGGCACTGGCCGCCCAGGTGTTGGCGCTGCTCGAGGAGAGCCCGAGCGGCCAGGCGAACCTGGCCGCGGTCGTCGACCGTCATCCCCTGACGCTGGGGCTCGCCGAACTGCTGACGTACTTCCAACTGGAACGGCCCGGCCTCGACGTTGTGATCGACCCCGATCACAGCCACGACCTGGTGTACGAGCGAGTCAACGCACCGGAACGCACCGTGGCAACAGTCCCGCAGGTGACCTTCGTGCTCAACGAGGGCGGCATGGCCGCCGGAAAGGAGGGACAGGCGTGAGTGACGCGCTGTCTGTGCCGGTGGTCCAGCTGCTGAAGGCCGGTGTCCTGTACCAGAGTGACGCGCCGGCGGTCTGGGAGCAGATCACCGCTCATCAAACGGCCATCGGCGACTACCTGCGGGTGATGGGCCTGGACGTCGTGGTCGACCTGGCGGAGGGCTACGCCTACACCCGCCAGCTCGACCAGGAGGCCCGCGACGACGGCGTCACGGTGCCGCGGCTGGTGACGCGCCACCGCCTGTCATTCGCCGTCAGCCTGATGCTGGTCCTCCTGCGCGGGCGCCTCGCGGAGAGCGACGCGACCTCGGGCGACACCCGGCTGCTGATGTCCCGCGACGACCTCGTCGAAATGGTCCGCGGGTTCCTGCCGCCGCGCAGCAACGAGGCCCAGCTGGTCGACCAGATCGACGGCCACATCAAGAAGCTGTGCGACCTGAAGGCACTGCGCCAGACCAAGCAGGCCGGCCTGTACGAGGTGCGCAGACACATCAAGGCCCTCGTCGACGCCCAGGTCGTCAACGACTTCAACGACCTGCTCTCCACCTACCGCGACACCATCACGCCCAAGGACGACAAGTGAGTACCACCACGCCGGTATCGGCCCTCATCCCGCGGCAGCCGGCTTTCGCCGCTGGCGCTCCCGCTGTCGGCCCGGGCTTCAGGCTGTCCCGCCTGGAGGTGCTCAACTGGGGCACCTTCCACCGCACCATCTGGGCCTTCGACGTCGACGGCCACAGCGCCCTGCTGACCGGCGGGGTGGGAACCGGCAAGTCCACGCTGGTCGACGCGATGACCACCCTGCTCCTGCCGGCCAGCAAGATCGCCTACAACAAAGCCGCCGGTGCCGAGGTGAAGGAGCGGAACTTGCGCTCGTACGTGCTCGGCTACCACAGGAGCGAGCGCGTCGAGGCGACGAACAGCACCCGCCCGGTCGGCCTTCGTGGTTCCTCCTCGCACAGCGTGATCCTGGGCGTGTTCACCAACTACACGCTCGGCATTCACATCACCCTCGCCCAGGTGTTCTGGGTACCCGATGCCAACACCGGCCAGCCCGACCGGTTCTACGTCACCGCCGACGAGCCGATGTCCATCGCCACGCACTTCACCGACTTCGGGACCGACATCAACGACCTGCGCCAGCGACTGCGGCGCGGCAAGGCGACGATCCACACCAGCTACCCGCCCTATGCGAAGGCTCTGCGGCGCGGCCTCGGCATCCCCAGTGACCAGGCACTGGACCTGTTCCACCAGACGGTGTCGATGAAGGCCGTCGGAAGCCTCGACGAGTTCGTCCGCGAGCGGATGCTCGAGCCGTTCAACGCCAAGGCCGAGGTCGACAAGATCGTCGCGCACTTCAACGCGCTGACCGCCAGCCACGACGAAGTCGTCCGGGCGAAGGCGATGATCGCCGCTCTCGGGCCGATCGTGGAAGCGTGCGACAGCTGCGACGGCATCCAGCGTGAGATCGACACGCTGCAGAGCCGCCGCGACATCCTCCCCGTCTTCTTCGCCCAGCACCGCGAGCGCATCCTGCGCCGGCGCGACAAGCAACTGCGTACCCGCATCCAGGAACTCGTCGAACACCAGCGGCGGCGCAAGGCCGAGCAGCAGCGACTGCGCGAGATGGCCGACACCCTGCAGCGCCGAATCGATGGCGCCGGTGGGGAGAAGCTGCTGCGCCTCGACGTCAGCATCGAAAACCTCGGCCGCGAGCGTGACCAGCGACGGCAGCGGGCCGCCACGTACGAGGGCTGGCTGGAGAAGGCCGGCCTGAAGCCGGTCACCGACGCCCTGTCCTTCCACGAGCGCTCCGAACAGATCACCGAAGCCCGCACCCGGGACGCCCAGCAGGATCAGCGAGCCCGCGAGGAACTCGACCGCCTTGCCGTGGAGCGCCACAACAACACCGAGGAATCGGGCGTGATCCGCCGCGAGATCACCAGCCTGCAGAACCAGCGCTCCAGCATCCCCTCCCACCTGCTCGACCTGCGGCACAGCCTCGCAGCAGCAGTGGGCATCTCGGCCGACGAGCTGCCGTTCGCGGGAGAGCTCATGCAGGTCCGCGACGACGAAGCCGCCTGGGCCGGCGCGGCCGAGCGCGTCCTGCGCGGATTCGCCCTGTCCCTCCTCGTGCCCGAAGCCCACTACACCCAGGTATCGGCCTGGGTGAACGGTCGGCATCTGGGACTGCGCCTGGTCTACTACAAGGTGCCCGCCCACACACCGGCCGTTGAACTGCCGCAGGACCGGGACCTGCTGCTGGGCAAACTCGAGATCAGGGACGACAGCTGGGGACGCGACTGGCTCGCCGCACAGCTGCGAAGCCGCGCCGACTACCTGTGCGCCGCCGACATGGACGCCTTCACCCGC
>NZ_BAAAYB010000104.1:0-29777 GCF_039535905.1 Kitasatospora albolonga
GGTCCACCAGGTGGCTCCCCAGGTCGTACAGGGTGCCGCCGACCTCGGCCGGGTCGGCCAGTTCACGCCAGCCCGGCTTGGGCTTGGGGCGGAAGCGCTCGAAGCGGGACTCGAAGCGGTGCACCCGGCCGAGCGCGCCGGACTCCACGAGGTGACGGGCGGTCAGGAAGTCGCCGTCCCAGCGGCGGTTCTGGAAGACCGAGAGCAGCACGCCGCGCCGTTCGGCGAGCGCGCAGAGCTCGGCCGCCTCGGCGGCGGTGGCGGCCAGCGGCTTGTCCACCACGGTGGGCACGCCGGCGGCGATCGCGGCCCGGGCCAGCGGCACGTGGGTGCGGTTCGGGGAGGCGATCACGACCAGGTCGATCCGCCCGTCGGCGGCCTCGGCGAGGAGTTGCTCGGGGGTGTCGAGGGGGCGGGCGCCCGGGTGCTGCTGCAGCAGCTGGGCACGGCGGTCGGGGTTGGCGGTGACCACCGCGTCCAGCCGCAGACCCGGGGTGGTGGCGATCAGCGGGGCGTGGAAGGCGGAGCCGGCCAGGCCGTAGCCGATCAGGCCGACGCGGAAGGGGGGGAGGGGGAGTGCTGCTCATCCCCCTACCCAACCACGGCGGCGGTGCGGGCCAGCGGTGCCGGGCGGCCGCGCCGCGATGCGGCGGGGCCACCCGGCACCTGGGCCGTCCGGGCGTAGGTCGTCCGGGCGTAGGTCGTCCGGGCCTGGGTCGTCCGGGCCTGGGTCGTCCGGGCTCAGCGGCTCGACTCGACGGTGGCGCGACGGCGGCGGTGCAGGAAGGCGACGGTGCCGCCGGCCAGCAGGAAGGAGGTGCCGACGGCGGTCATCAGGCCGGTGGAGCGGTCGGTGCCGGTCTCGGCCAGCTGGGTCCGGGGCGCGGTGCCGGTGTTGTTGGCGATCACGGGGGCCTCGGCCGGGGCACCGGCGGGGGCGGCGGCCGGGGCTCCGGCGGCGGGGGCCGCAGCCGGGACGGCGTTGTGGTCGTGGTGGGCGGCGGCGTCCGCGGCCGGGGCGACCGCCGGGGCGGCGGCGGGGGCCTTGCCGGTGCCGTCGAAGGTGACGTCCGAGCAGGTGTAGAAGGCCTCCGGGCTGTCCGAGCGCTGCCAGATCGCGTAGACCATCTGACGGCCCGTCTTCCCGGTCGGGATGGTCACCGGGAAGGTGTAGTAGCCGTCCACCACCTGGGGGTCGGTGATGCTCGCGAACGGGGTGGTGTCCAGGTTCGACCAGCTCAGCGCCACGTTGGGGTTGTAGGTGCTGTTGGTCATGAAGAGCTGGAAGGTGCCGCGGTGCGGCGCGGTGGCGCGGAACTTGAAGTTGGTCTTGGCACCGGCGGTGAGGTTGGTGGCCGGCCAGTCGTTGCGGGGGAGGTCGAGGCCGACGAACTCGTTGGCGCCGGCGCTGCACAGGCGGCCGTCCGGGATCAGCTGGCGGTGGCGGCCGGCCGCGTCGCCGATCCGCACGCCGTTCCAGTCGTACATGGCCTGGGTGCCGCCGAACGCGATGGCGGCCTTGCAGGCGGCCGACTTGGGCTGCTCCGGGCCCTCCAGGTAGCAGCCGTAGACCCGGCTGAGCGGGTTCTGCAGGGACCCGTGCGCGGAGGCGGCGCCGGTGCCGAGTACGGTGGACGCGAGCGCGGTGCCGGCCAGGGTGAACACGGCTGCGGTGCGGCGGAATGACATGGGTGGGTGCTCCGTTCAGCAATCAGCGGTGGGGGTCACCGGGTGCGGCGGTGTGGGGCCGCCGCGGTCGGCGATGTGGGGTCGCTGTGGAGACCGTAGCCATGGGGCGTCCGGGAGTTGACGGGCCTTCAGATTGTTAGGAAGCCCTTAAGGCTCCCTTGAGGTCGGCATCAGGACGTGCTCCGAGGGCGGAGCGGGCCGTCCGGTGGGCGGGATCGGCGCCGGGTGAGTGGTCTGGACCGGTCGAGGTCGAAGGTCTGGACCGGATGGTGCCAGAGGTCTGGACCGGCTGAAGCCGGTGGCCCGGGGCGGCCGATGCCGGGGTCTGAACCGGTGGCCTGGACCGGTGGCCTGGACCGGTGGCCTGGACCGGGGGCCTGGACCGGGGGTCCGGCCCGGGCGGGCGGGGACCCCCGGTGGGGCTCAGATCAGGTCGACCAGGTCGGCGATCGAGTCGGCCACCCGGGTCGGGCGGTACGGGAAACGCTCCACCTCGTGGGCCTGGGTCAGGCCGGTGAGGACCAGGAAGGTCGACATGCCGGCCTCCATGCCCGAGACGATGTCGGTGTCCATCCGGTCGCCGATCATCGCGCTGTTCTCGGAGTGGGCGCCGATCGCGTTCAGGCCGGCCCGCATCATCAGCGGGTTGGGCTTGCCGACGAAGTACGGCTCGACGCCGGTGGCCTTGGTGATGAGGGCCGCGACCGCACCCGTGGCGGGGAGGGCGCCCTCGGCGGAGGGACCGGTCTCGTCCGGGTTGGTGGCGATGAACCGGGCGCCGTCGTTGATCAGGCGGACGGCCTTGGTCATGGCCTCGAAGGAGTAGGTCCGGGTCTCGCCGAGGACCACGAAGTCGGGGTCGGTGTCGGTGAGGACGTAGCCCACGTCGTGCATCGCCGTCGTCAGGCCGGCCTCGCCGATGACGTAGGCGGTGCCGTTCGGACGCTGGTCGTCCAGGAACTTGGCGGTGGCCAGCGCCGAGGTCCAGATGTGCTCGGCGGGAACGTCGAGGCCCATCCGGGCCAGCCGGGCGTGCAGGTCCCGCTGGGTGTAGATCGAGTTGTTCGTCAGGACCAGGAACGGCTTCCCGGACTCCCGCAGCCGCTTGATGAAGGCGTCCCGCCCCGGGGATCGGCACGCCCTCGTGGATGAGGACTCCGTCCATGTCGGTGAGCCAGGTCTCGATGGCCTTGCGTTCTGCCACGTAGGTGTCTCCCTAAGGTCTTGCGATGGTCCGGGAAGCGCACGGACCGGACGCCTGTGGCCGGCCGGGCGGTACTGACTGCCCCAACGCCGGCAAGCCTAGTCGGCCCGGGGCCGTAGGGGCAGGTGGGGAGCGGTCGCGGAGGACGGGGTGGGGGCGGGCGGCTGCGGGCCGGGGAGGGGCCAGGCGGTCGAGCCGGCGAGTGGACCCGGTCCCCGGTTCGGCGAACGGTCCGGTTCACGGTTCGGTGAACGGCCCGACGATCGGTTCGGGGGTGTCGGCGGGGGTGTGGTAGCGTTCGGGGTGTTGGAGACGGGTTTGTCGTGAAAGGCAGTGGGTCGTGACGGAGTTGGTGGAGACCGTGGCCGCGTTCGAGGTGCCGGAGTCCTGGCGGGCGGCGCTGGCCGGGGAGTTGGCGAAGCCGTACTTCGCCCAGCTGACGGACTTCGTGGCGGAGCAGCGGGCCGAGCACCAGGTCTTCCCGCCCAGCGGGCAGGAGTTCGCGGCGCTGGCGGCGACCCCGTACGACAAGGTCCGGGTGCTGGTGCTCGGGCAGGACCCGTACCACGACGACAACCAGGCGCACGGGATGAGCTTCTCGGTGCAGCCCGGGATCAAGATCCCGCCGTCGCTGCGGAACATCTACAAGGAGCTGGACGCCGACCTCGGCGTCCCCGCGCCGGACCACGGCTACCTGATGAAGTGGGCCGAGCAGGGCGTCCTGCTGCTGAACGCGGTGCTCACCGTGCGTGCGCACGAGGCCAACTCCCACAAGGGCAAGGGCTGGGAGAAGTTCACCGACGCGGTGATCTCGGCGGTCAGCGCCCGCGAGGAGCCCTGCGTCTTCGTGCTCTGGGGCAACTACGCCAAGAAGAAGCTGCCGCTGATCGACACCACCCGCCACGTGGTGGTGCAGGGCGCCCACCCGTCGCCGCTGTCGGCGAAGCTGTTCCACGGCAGCCGGCCCTTCTCGCAGATCAACGAGGCCCTGGTCGAGTTCGGCGGCGAGCCGATCGACTGGCAGCTGCCGAAGCTCGCGGACCTGGAGGCCTGAGTCCGGCTCCTGGCCTGACGCCTGGTCTGACTCCTGGTCCGGGCCTCAGGGCCCGGTCTCGGGGCCCGGCCTCGGGACCTGAGCGCTGGGTCTCCCCAGACGGACGCCCGTGGTCGGTGCGGCCCTGCTGTGCGAGGCTGGCGGGCGGAACCGATCACGGGTTCGGGCTGGGTGGGGCGAGGCGGGGCAGGGAGGCGGGGCGGGTGCTGCGGCGCTGGTTCGGGGTGGCGGGGGCCTTGCTGGTCCTGACGGGCTGCGGAGCTGCCGGACCGTCAGGGAACGGTGGGACCACGGCTTCGGGGGCGGCGGGTGACGGCCCGGCCCTCGGGCGCTCCGGATGGGCCGGGTGGTTCGGGCGGTCCGAGTGGCTCCGAGTGCTCTGAGTACTGCGAGTGGTCCGGGCGGTGGCCCGAGTGGTGATCCGACGATTCCGAGCATCTCCGCCGCCGATTCGGGGGGCGTGACGCCGGCCCCGACGGGGGACGCGATCGCCGCCGGGGGGTTCTACGTCTCTCCGTTCGGCTCCGCCCAGCGCGCGGCCGGGAAGGCGTCGGGGGCCGAAGCGGCAGCGCTGAGCCGGATCGCCCGGAGCTCGGCGGCGCTCTGGCTCACCGGTGCCGACGCCGGGCAGCTGGCCGAGGTGCAGAGCCGGCGCGCTGCGCTGGAGGGGCGGCTGCCGCTGCTGGTCGCCTACGGCATCCCGAACCGGGACTGCGGCCTGTACTCGGCGGGTGGGGCCGCCGACGGTGCGGCGTACCGGGCGTGGATCGACCGGGTCGCCGCCGGGCTGGCCGACCGGCCGGCCTGGGTGGTGTTGGAGCCGGACGCGGTCGCCCACGCGGTGGACGGCTGCGCCGGGGTGGACGCCGAGCGCTTCGGCCTGCTGGCTTACGCGGTGGGCGAGTTGAAGAAGCACCCGAAGGTACGGGTCTACCTCGACGCCGGTAACGCGGGTTGGGTGCAGGACCGGTCCGCCTTGGCCCGCGCGCTGGAGCGCGCGGGCATCGGTGCGGCGGACGGCTTCGCCCTCAACGTCTCCAACTTCTACTCCACCGAGGAGAGTTACGCCTACGGGCGGGAGGTGTCGGCGGCGCTCGGCGGCAAGCGCTTCGTGATCGACACCAGCCGGAACGGCAAGGGCTCGCCCGGTGGCGGGAGTTGGTGCAACCCGCAGGGGCGGGCCCTCGGGCAGGAACCCACCACCCGGACCGGCCGGGAGGGGCTGGACGCACTGCTCTGGGTGAAGATCCCGGGAGAGTCCGACGGCGACTGCGGCCGGGGCGAGCCCGCGCGGGGGGAGTTCTGGATCTCCTACGCACTGGGACTGGCCGGGGCGGCCTGACACGCGTCGGGGCCGACGCGTCGGGCGGGGCGCGGGGGCTGACGCACGGGGCCGGGCGCGCGTGGCCCGCTCCCGGAAGTCAGAGCAGACGGGGGCCGGTCGCGGCCTGGACCTCCTCGAAGGTGTGGCCGGGGGCGACCTCGACCAGCCGCAGGCCCTCCGGGGTGACGTCGATGACGGCCAGGTCGGTGACGATGCGGTGCACGACTCGCCGTCCGGTGGCGGGAAGTGACAGCTCGTCGACGATCTTCGGTGAGCCGTCCTTGGCCGTGTGCTCCATCACGACGACGACTCGGCGGGCGCCGTGCACCAGGTCCATCGCGCCGCCCATGCCCTTGACCATCTTGCCGGGGATCATCCAGTTGGCCAGGTCGCCTGAGGCGGAGACCTGCATCGCGCCGAGCACCGAGACGTCGATCCGGCCCGCTCGGATCATGCCGAAGGAGACGGCGGAGTCGAAGTAGGCGGCACCGTCGGCGACGGTGACGGTCTCCTTGCCGGCGTTGATCACGTCGGGGTGCTCTTCGCCGGCGACCGGGTACGGGCCGACGCCGAGGATGCCGTTCTCGGAGTGCAGCACCACGTGCACGCCGGGCGGGAGGTGGTCGGGGATCAGGGTGGGGAGTCCGATGCCCAGGTTCACGTACTGACCGTCGCTCAACTCCCGGGCGGCGCGGGCGGCCAGCAGGTGACGGGGGTCGGCGCTGCCGCCGGTCGTGGTCGGTGAGGCGGTGCCGGTCGGCTTGCCGGTGTCGGGCCGTGTGTCGGTGTCGGCCCCTGTGCCGGTGTCGGGCCGTGTGTCTGTGGCGGCGGTCCGTGCGTCGGTGGTGGCCAGCGGGTCGGTGATGGTCATGGTTCAGTGCCCCTGGAAGTCGGTGCGGACGGTACGGACGGTGCGGCGCTCGATCCGGCGGTCGTCCGGGTCCGCGGCGACCACCCGGTCGACGTAGATGCCCGGCAGGTGGACGGCGTCCGGCGGGATGGCACCGGGCTCGACGATCCGGTCGGCCTCGACCAGGGTGATCCGGCCGGCGCCCGCGCAGAGCGGGTTGAAGTTGCGCGCGGTGGCGTGGAAGACGCAGTTGCCGTGGCGGTCCGCGACCTCGGCGCGGACCAGCGCGAAGTCGGTGGTGATGGCCTCCTCCAGCAGGTAGCGGCGGCCGCCGAACTCCCTCGTCTCCTTGGGCGGTGAGGGCCACGGCCACGCCCCCGTCGGGGGCGTACCGCCAGGGCAGCCCGCCCTCCTCGACCTGGGTGCCGATCCCGGCCGGGGTGAAGAAGGCGGGGATGCCCGCTCCGCCGGCCCGCAGACGTTCGGCCAGGGTGCCCTGCGGCGTGAGCTCCACCTCCAGCTCTCCGGCGAGGTACTGGCGGGCGAACTCCTTGTTCTCCCCGACGTAGGAGGAGGTCATCCGTGCGATCCGACCGGCGCGCAGCAGGAGGCCGAGGCCCCAGTCGTCCACGCCGCAGTTGTTGGAGACCACCCGGAGCCCCGTCGTGCCGGCCTCGGCCAGCGCGCCGATCAGGGTGCTGGGGATGCCGCAGAGGCCGAAGCCTCCGACGGCCAGGGCGGCGCCGTCGGGGATGTCCTCGACCGCGAGGGCCGGGGAGTCCAGAACCTTGTCCAAGGTAGTCACCTCATGAGGGGTTGGGAGCCTGCTGCGCTCCCACCTTCACTGCGCGGCCGCGCGGCTTTCCATGGCGGCCGGGGCCATGGGACGGGTGGACGCCATGGGTGTGCGGCACATCCGCCGAGGCGCTTCCGCGCCCGAGGGGTGCGATATGGCGGGCCGTCACACAATCCCGGGGGCTGCTGCGTCGTCCCGTCACATGTCGCCGTGCAGGTGGCGCACCTACGGTTCCGGAATCCACCACCACCGTTGTCGCACCGACAGCCGCCCCTCGCGGGCGCTTCGGGACGGTCGGTCGCACCCCGAGCCGCACAGCCGCAGCGCTCGGATCCACAGCCCCACCCCCCACCGCCGTAGCCCCAGCCGTCAGGAGTCGGACACCATGCGCAAGACCACCCTCAGCACCAGAGCCGCAGTCCGGACGGATCGTCAGGCGGGTAGCCCGGCCGCCTCCGTGGGGGACGGCGGCCGGACGCGGCGGCGGGGGCTGGCCCTCGTCGCGGCCTGCGGGTTGCTCGTGACGTGTGCCGTGGGCTGCGCCAAGGCCGGGACGGCCGGGACCACCTCGGCCGACGGCGGGGCCGGGGCGGCCAAGAGCCCGGTCAAGGTCGGCCTGGTGTACTCCAAGACCGGGCCGCTGGCGGCCTACGGCAAGCAGTACCTGGAGGGCTTCAAGGCCGGTCTGGACTACGCGACCAAGGGCACGGGCGCGGTGGACGGGCACCCGGTCGAGCTGGCCGAGCAGGACGACGCGGGCGACCCGGCCAAGGCGGTCTCGGCGGCCAAGGACCTGATCGGCAAGGGTCACAAGATCCTGGCTGGCTCGACCGCGTCGGGCGTCGCGCTCCAGGTCGGGCCGATCGCTGCGCAGAACAAGGTGCTCTTCATCAGCGGCCCGGCCGCCGCCGACAAGGTCACCGGGCTGAACAAGTACACCTTCCGTTCCGGTCGTCAGTCGTACCAGGACATCCGGACCGCGGCCTCCTTCATCGGTGACGCCAAGGGCAAGAAGGTCGCGGTGCTGGCCCAGGACAACGCCTTCGGCCAGGCCAACGTGGCGGCGGTGAAGGCGGTGCTCGGGGAGCAGGGCGCCGGCGTGGAGGCGGTGCTCGCCCCGCCGAGTGCCACCGACCTCACCCCCTTCGCGACCCAGGCCAAGTCGACCAAGCCCGACCTGCTGTTCGTGGCCTGGGCGGGAGAGACCGCCGCCGCACTCTGGACCTCCCTCAACCAGCAGGACGTCTTCACCTCGACCAAGGTGGTCACCGGGCTCGACCTGGCGGCCTCCTACCCGCTCTTCGGCCCGGCGGCCGAGAAGATCTCCTTCCTGAACCACTACTTCGACGGTGCGGCCGGCACCGAGGTCGAGAAGGCGATGAGCGCCGCCGTCACCAAGGCCGGTGCCAAGCCCGACATCTTCACCCCCGACGGCTTCACGGCGGCCCAGATGGTGGTGCACGCGGTCGAGGCCAACAAGGGCTCGGCCGATGACACCGACGCGCTGGTGAAGGCGTTGGAGGGGTGGAGCTTCGACGGGGTGAAGGGCCGGCTGACCGTCCGGGCCGAGGACCACGCGCTGCTCCAGCCGATGTTCCAGGTGAAGCTGACCGGTGTCGGTGCCTCCGCCAAGCCCTCAGTGGAGAAGACCGTCGGAGCCGACCAGGTGGCGCCTCCGGCCGCCAAGATCGCGGGCTGATCCCGGTGGCGGAACGCGTGGCCGTGACCGCCGCCGAGGCGGTGAGCACGGCGGGAGGACCGGGCACGGGACAGTCGGACGGCGAGCGTCCGGACGGGAACCTGTTGGGCGAAGACCAGCTGGAGCTGCCGGGGAAGGTGCTGCGACTGCGCGGCGTCGGCTGGTCGGTGCGTGGGGTGCCGATCGTCGAGGACGTCTCGTTCGACGTGCGGGAGGGCGAGTTCATCGCCTTCATCGGACCGAACGGAGCCGGCAAGACCTCCCTCTTCAACCTGATCTCCGGCATCTACCCGGCGACCCACGGCTCGATCGAGCTCGACGGTGCGGACATCACCACCGAGTCGGTGCACGGCAGGGCCCGTCGGGGCCTCGGCCGGACCTTCCAGACCTCCTCGTTGTGGACCGGGATGACAGTGGCGGACCATGTCCGGCTCGCGGCCCAGGCGGCGGCCGGGCCGGGGGCCTCGTACCGGATCTGGCGGCGGGCCGGGCGGTACGCCACCCAAGTCGCCGAGACCCTCGAACGGACCGAACTCGCCCACCGCGCCGACGCCTTGGCCGGAGCCCTCTCGCACGGCGAGAAGCGCAAGCTCGAACTGGCGGTGCTGCTGGTCTCCGACCCTCGGCTGATCCTGCTGGACGAGCCGATGGCCGGCGTCAGCGCGGAGGAGGTTCCTGCCCTGACCGCGCTGATCCGCTCGGTGCACCGGGACCTCGGCCGCACCGTACTGATGGTGGAGCACCACATGGACGTCCTGCTCGGCCTGGCCGACCGGCTGGCCGTGATGCACCACGGCACGCTGCTCGCACTCGACACGCCTGCGGCGGTGATGGCCGACGCCACCGTGCAGCAGGCCTACCTGGGGGAGGGGCTGTGACCGACTCCCACGACCCCGCCGCCACGGGTGCTCCTTCCGCCCCTCCTTCTTCCGTTCCTTCCTCCGTGCGCCGGCCCTTCTCGTCCTCCTCCGAGCCCTCCTCCCCGGTCTCTCCGTCCGGGCGAGCCGCCACTGTCGAGCCGCTGCTGACAGTCCGGGACCTGCGCGTGGTGATCGACGGTCTCCACATCCTGCACGGGGTGGACTTCGATGTGGCACCCACCGGCGTCACCGCACTGCTCGGGCGCAACGGTGCGGGGAAGACCACTACGGTCAAGGCGGTCATGGGGCTGGTGCCCCGGGCCGGGAGCCTGCTGTTCGCCGGGACCGAACTCGTCAGGCTGCCGACCCATCTGGTGGTTCGTCAGGGAATCGGCTACGCGCCCGAGGACCGGGGCGTCTTCGCGGGGCTGACCGTCGCCGAGAACCTTCGGCTGGCCGAGCGGGACGGTGCCCCGGCGTACGACCTGGTCCACGAGCTCTTTCCTGAACTGAAGCGACGGGCTGGGCAGTTGGCCGGGACGTTGTCCGGCGGCCAGCAGCAGATGGTGGCGATCGGGCGGACCCTGCTGAACGGCAACCGGTTGATCATCGCCGACGAGCCCACCAAGGGCCTGGCGCCGAAGATCGTGGCTGAGGTGGCTGAGGTGCTGGAGCGGGCCGCCGCGACCGTGCCCGTCCTGCTGGTCGAACAGAACCTCGCCCTGGTCCGCCGCCTGGCTGGCACCTGTGCGGTGCTGGCCGACGGACGCACCGCCCACCAGGGTTCCACCGCCGAGCTGTTGGCCGACGAGGAGGCCGCCCGACGACTGCTCGGAGTCGGGCGCCCGACACCCGCCCGGCCCGCTCCCTCCTCGGCGCCCGGTCGGTCATCCTCCGAGGTGGCCCCGCCGCCGGCCTCGGCGGCGGCCCCCGCTCCTGCTCCTGTCACCACGGAGGTGGCTCCCTGATGGACACCGTCGTCCTCCTCACCTGCACCGGCCTGGGGCTGGGTGCGCTGTACTTCCTGGTGGCCTCCGGTCTCTCACTGATCTTCGGGCTGATGGACGTGCTCAACTTCGCCCACGGGGCGCTGCTCTCGGTCGGTGCGTACGCCACCTGGTGGGCCGGCACCGAGGGCGGGATGAGCTTCTGGTTGGCGGTGGTCTTCGGCACGGTGGTCGGCACGGTCGCGGCCGTGCTGCTGGAGCTGCTGTTGATCCGTCCTCTCTACAGCCGGCCGCGGGACCAGATCCTGGCCACCGTCGGCGTGGGTCTCGCGGTGCCCGCACTGCTGATGGGCATCTGGGGTGCGGATGCCCGGCCCTTCCCCCAACCCGCCGCGCTCTCGGGCACGGTGGGGCTGTTCGGTGCGATCGTCCCGGTCAATCGCTTCGTCCTGCTCGCGGCGGCCGTCCTGGTCCTGGTGGCACTGCGCCTCTTCCTCGGCCGCACCAGGTACGGGCTGGTAGTCCGGGCCGGGGTGGAGGACCGTGCGATGGTCACGGCCCTCGGCATCGACGTCCGCAGGGCGTTCACCCTGGTCTTCGCCATCGGAGGAGCGGCCGCCGCCCTGGGCGGCGCGCTCAGCGGCCTCTACTTCGGCTCCGTCCACCCCGGCCAGGGGACCAGCCTGCTCGTCTTCGCCTTCGTCGTGGTGGTGATGGGCGGCATGGGCTCCGTCACCGGAGCGGCACTGGCCTCCGTCGCGGTCGGTCTCGTCCAGCAGTTCGCCAACTACGCTGCGTCCGCCGGGCTCGGTGCCGCCGGACTCGGCGACCTCTCGGTCGTCGTCCTCCTGGCCGTCCTGCTCCTCGTCCGGCCGCGCGGACTCACCGGGAGGCTCGCGTGAGCACGAACACCTCAACCACGAGCACCAGTGGTACCGCTGACGCCAAGTCTGCTCCCGGTGCCGCGGATCGCACCATCCCTCGAACAGGTGAATCAATCCGCAAGGCCTCGACAGCTCCGGGGAGACGCGCCCTACGCTGGTGGCCGATCGCTCCGCTGATCCTGTTCCTTGTCGCCCCATACAGTGTGCTTCCCGTTCCGGGGCTCCTCGACGGCCCGCTCGGCAGCCCCGGAAGTCTTCAACTGATAGCCCTGTGCCTGGTCTACGGGGCCCTGGCCACCGGCTACGACCTCCTGCTCGGCCGCACCGGTCTGCTCTCCTTCGGCCACGCCCTCTACTTCGCCGCCGGTCTGTACGGGACCGACCTCGGCATGCTGGAGCTCCAACTCCCCTTCGCCGCCGCCGCGCTGTTCGGTGTCGGGTGCAGCGTCAGCCTGGCGCTGCTGCTCGGCTCGGTCAGCCTCCGGGTGACCGGCATCGGCTTCTCGATGGTGACCCTCGCGTTCGCCCAGGCCGGCTCGATCCTGGTCCAGCGCAATCCCGGCGGGGTCACCGGAGGAGAGGAGGGCCGGGCCGCCCCGGTCGAGCTCCTCCCCGACGCCCTGGTCGGGATCGAGAACACCGCCAACCTCTACTGGATAGCCCTCGGGTACCTGGTGCTCACGCTCGCGGTGGTGCACTGGACCGTCAACTCCCCGACCGGACGGGTCTGGGAGGGCATCAAGGAGAACGAACGCCGGGTCGAGGTGCTCGGCCTGCGACCCTACGGCTTCAAGCTGGTCGCCTTCGTCATCGCCGGCGGCCTGGCGGGGCTGGGCGGAGTGGTCTACCTGCTGCTCACCGGAGGGGCCACCCCGCAGGCCGCCAGTTCCGACGCCACGCTCGCCCTGCTGGTCATGGTGGTGCTCGGCGGATCCGGCAGCCGATGGGGCCCGTTGCTCGGTGGCGTCCTCTACACCTGGGCGGGGCACCGTCTCGGCGACCTGGCCAACTCCTCCGCCATCGCCGACCTTCCGGCGGTGCTCCGGGTGCCGCTCTCGCAACCGCTCTTCCTGCTCGGTGCCCTGTTCGTCGCCGTGGTCTACCTGCTGCCCGGCGGCCTCGCCAGGCTGCCCGCCCGGATCCGCACCGCCCGCGCCGGGACCTCCCGGCGGGACACTCCCCGTGCGGGCTCCATCGAGGTCGGGGCCACCACCCCGGCCCGCTCCCCGGAAGGTGACCCCGCATGAGCTCCGATCCCACCGACCGCGCCCGACCGGCCGTCCAGGCAGGCTCCGACGGCCCGGACGGGCCCGCCCGGGGCCTCGGCCGGACCGGTGCGGCCGCAGACGAGCCGGCCCTCCACCAGGACCTCGCGGGGCGGCGAGAGTCGGCGGACCTCGCACCCGAGGAGCTGACCGTCCCCGTGCCGGGCGGTGAACTGACGCTCCTCCGCTGGCCGGCCACCGACCCGGCAGCAGGACCCGACGCTCCGACCGTGCTGGCGGTGCACGGAATCACGGCCAACGCCCTCGCCTGGAGCGAGGTGGCACGCCAACTCGCGGGCCGGGCCACCCTGGTGGCACCTGATCTGCGGGGCCGGGCCGGCAGCCGCACGGTCGCCGGGCCGTACGGCCTGGCCAGGCACGCCGACGACCTAGCCGTGCTGGCCGGCGTCCTCGGGCTCGGCCGGGTGCGGTTGGTGGGCCACTCGATGGGCGCCTGGGTCAGCGCCCTGGCCGCGGTCCGCCACCCCGAACTGGTGGACTCCCTGGTGCTGGTGGACGGGGCGGTCAGCTTCCCGCTGCCGCCCGGGGTGAGCGAGGACGACGCGCTGGCCGCCGTACTCGGTCCGGCTCTGGCGCGGCTGGACATGACCTTTGAGAGCCGGGACGCGTACCGGGCGTTCTGGCAGCGGCACCCCGCCTTCGCCGGGGAGTGGCGTGCGGCGCTGGACGAGTACACCCAGCGCGACCTGGTCGGCGAGGAGCCCGAACTGCGCTCCTCCTGCGTACCGGAGGCCGTCCACCAGGACGGGCGGGAGGTCCTGCTGGACAAGGACGCGGCCACCGCGATCCACCGGCTGACCTGCCGGGCCGAACTGCTCTGGGCGGAGCGCGGCCTGATGAACGAGCCGCAGGGCCTGTACGACGCCGCCCGGATCGAGCACGCGGGGCTGGACCGTGAGCGGGTCACCGCGACGGCCGTCCCGGACACCAACCACTACACGATCATCGGCGGCCCGGACGGTGCGGCCCGGATCGTCCGCAGCCTGGTCGCGGGCTGACGGTGCGTCGGTGCGGTACCGGCGCCGTCGCGGACGACGTCGGTACCGCACCGGTCAGGGCACGCGTCGCTCGGGACCAGCCGGGCAGGACAAGCGGCTGCCCGGCCAGCCCGGCCAGCCCGGCCAGCCCGGCCGGTCAGGATCGCCGGTCAGGATGAGGGTCCGCTACGAGCCGGTCAGGACGAGGGGGTCCCGAGGAAGGCCCCCCAGCCGCCGTCGGGCGCCTTGCCGACCCCCAGGGTGCGCAGCTTCCGCAGCGTGGACTGGTCCTGCACCTCCAGCCAGTCGACCAACTGACGGAACGACACCAGTCGGACGCCGGGCTTGCCCGCGATCGTCTTCATGGTCTCCTCCACCGCGTCCATGTAGATGCCCCCGTTCCACTGCTCGAAGTGGTTCCCGATGAAGAGCGGCGCCCGATTGCCGTTGTAGGCCCGGTCGAACCCGGCCAGGTAGGCGTCCCTGGCCTGGGTCCGCCACTCGCCGTACTTCGAGGGGTCGCCCTTGGTGCTGCCGCCGGACTGGTTGGCGAGGATGTTGTAGTCCATCGAGAGCACCTGGAACCCGTGCCCGGGGAAGGGGACGGACTGCAGCGGGAAGTCCCAGATCTTGCCGTCCTGCACCTTCTGCGGCCAGATCTGCAGCCCGCCCGGTGAACTGGCGTCGTACTTCCAGCCCATCTTGACCGCGGTGGGCAGCAGCGCCTTCTGCCCCTCCAAGCACGGGGTCCGGGCCCCGATCAGCTCCTTCCGGTAGTCGAAGGGGAGCGGATCGACGTCCGTGAAGCCGGTGTTGGTGCGCCACTGGGTCACGAAGGAGATCGCCTGGTCGATCTCGCTCTGCCAGTCCTCGGGGGTCCACTTGTTGACACCGTTGCCGTCCGAGCGGGTGGAGCAGAAGTGCCCGTTGAAGTGGGTGCCGATCTCGTGGCCGGCCGTCCACGCCTGGCTGATGAGCTTGAGGGTGCTCTTCACCGCGCCGTCGGAGAGGAAGGGGATGTCGGAGGCACCGACGGAGTGCTTCGGCGGGTGGTAGAGGTTCGCCTTCTCCTTCGGGAGGGCGTAGATCCCGGAGAGGAAGAAGGTCATGGTGGCCTTGTACTGCTCGGCCAGCTTCAGGAAGCGCGGGAACTGGCCGTCCTCGGTGCCGCCCGCGCCGTCCCAGGAGAAGACCACGAACTGCGGAGGCTGCTCACCGGGCTTGAGCTTCTCCGGCTTCGGCTGGTTGGGCTGGGCGCCCGTGTCCACGTTGGAACCGTCCCCGATCGGGGTGCCCTTGACGGTGGGCTTGGCCGAAGTGCCGCTCGAGGAGCCGCCGTCCGGGCTCGCACTGCCGCTCCCACCGGTGCCGCCCGAGCTGCTCCCGCCGCTACTGCCGCAAGCTGCCACCGCGCCGAGCGCGGCGGTTGCGGCGGTGGCACTGAGCACGGTCCTGCGCGAGATGCTGCCCATGGTCTCCCCAGCCGTAGTGCATCCGATCGTCCGACAGGAAAAATCGGATATTGATGGATATATCTGCGCCAGCATGTCACGAGGTGGGGTGGGTACTGCAACGCCCCTTGTGCTGCTCATCACGCAGTACAAGGGGCGTCGGGCTCCGGGGCGGGAGCTTTGTTGCAGTCTTGGGACAGAGCGTCAGATCGGCGCCGCGCCAAAAGGGTCGGTGCGGACGGGCTTGGTGCGTTGACGCGTCCGGCGGTGGCCGCGCGGCCGGGTCAGGTGAGTGCGAGCTCGCGCCGGCGGCGGCGGACGAGGCGGGCGACGGTGGTGCTTATCGCGGTGGCCGCGAAACAGGAGACCGCCAGGCTCAGCCAGTCGGTGTTGAACCAGTGGCTGTTCAGCCAGCCCAGGCTGACGATGTAGCTGGCCCAGACCAGGGCCGCCAGTGCGGAGAGGCGCAGGAACCGGCGACTGGAGTCGGCGGAGTGACCCACCGCCAGGTCGAGGATGGTCCGCCCGGCGGGGACGAAGCGGGCGACGATCACCAGGAGCGCCGCGGTCCGGCCGGTCTGACCGGTCAGGTACTGCTGCAGCCGCGCGACGCTGGCGGCCAGTTCGGGCCGGTGGTCGAGACGGCGCTGCACGGCGGGCGATCCGCGACGGGCCAGATTGAGCAGCACCAGGTCGCCGAGGAAGGAGGCGATGGCCACGCCGGCCGCCAGCAACAGCGGGGCACCGTCCATCTCCGAGGTGTTGAGCACCGCGAGGATCACCAGCGTGCCGCTGGGGATGAAGGGGAGGAAGGCGTCACCGAGTACGGCGAAGAGCGCGAGTGCGCAGATCCATACCGGTCCTACTACCGCTGCGGCATCCAAGGCGAAGCTCCCTGTCCAGTCGCCTGGAGGGGCGTCCAGGTGGCTACGGAGTCAACGCTAGCGGGTAGACGTTTCATGTCCTGAAGCACCCCCTTGTGTCACGTGCCACAGGGTCGCCCCCGGAGTCGCCGCGAGGTGCCTCGCGGCCCGGACGGGGCTGCGGCCGACCTGACGTTGTGCCAGTGGGTGGGGCGCGCCCGGAATGGCGCAAGCCCCTGAGGCGGGGTGCCGCTCCAGGGGCTCGCGGGGGTCCAGCGGGACTGGTCCAGTCCGCCGACCTTGCAGGTGGGGTGCGGTGGGTGATTCCCCTCCGTCACTGATCGGTAGCCTGCCGCATTCGCCCGGTGCGGCGCGAGTCCTGCGCCTGGCGACTTCCGGCGGTGGCGGCAAGCCGCCAAGGCGGAACGGTCCCCGCCGGATCATCGGCTCGCGGGCGATCGCGGAAGGCCTTTCCCGCACCGGTTCGTCGGCGCACGGAGCAGCTGGACTGTGTCAGCTCGCCCGCCGCAGTCCGTGGGCTCACCAGGCACGTTCCGCCCGGTCCGTCACATCGATCCGCGAGAGGGAACAGACTGAGCTCGAGGCCGGTTGTCTGAGCCCGAACCACGGCGGTGCCAGGAGCACCAGGACGTCAGCACGAGGAGACCGGCATGACCTTCGAGGACGAGCAGCGGACCGACCCGTCGGACAGCGCAACGGCCACCGGGCCCGTTGTCGACACCGCCGCCGATCCCGTCCGCGGGATCGCGCGGGGCAGTGCCCCGGCCCCGCTCTCCGTCCTCGACCTGGCCACCATCGGCAGCGGATACTCCCCGGGCCAGGCCCTCGCCACCACCACCGCGCTGGCCCAGCAGGCGGAGCGGCTGGGCTACCACCGCTTCTGGGTGGCCGAGCACCACGGAATGCCCGGAGTCGCCAGCTCCACCCCCGCCGTCCTGCTCGCCCACCTCGGGGCGCACACCTCCACCCTCCGCCTCGGCTCCGGAGGGGTGATGCTGCCGAACCACGCCCCGCTCTCCGTCGCCGAGCAGTTCGGCATGCTGGAGGCGCTCCACCCGGGCCGGATCGACCTCGGCCTCGGTCGGGCCCCGGGCACCGACATGGCCACCGCCAGGGCGCTGCGGCGCGGCACCGAGGAGGGCCCGGACGACTTCCCGCACCAGCTCTCCGAGTTGACGCACTTCCTGGACGGCGACTTCCCCACCGGCCACCCCTACGCCAGGCTCACCGCCGTCCCGCGCGGCGACGCCCGCCCGCCGGTCTGGCTGCTCGGCTCCTCCGGATTCAGTGCCCAACTGGCCGGCCGCCTCGGCCTCCCGTTCGCCTTCGCCCACCACTTCAGCGCGGCCAACACGGTGCCCGCGCTCGACCTCTACCGCAGCTCCTTCCGTCCGTCGTCGGTGCTCGACGAGCCCTACGCGCTGATCGGGGTCAACGCGGTGGCGGCGGAGGAGCCCGGCCAGGCCCTGCGGCTGGCCCGCTCCTCCGGGCTGGCCATGCTCCGGCTCCGCAAGGGAACCCCCGGCCTGATCCCCTCCCCGGAGGAGGCCGAGGCGTACCCCTACTCCGCGGCCGAGGAGGACTTCCTGGACGGCTGGCTCGCCAACCTGGTCGTCGGCGGGCCGGGCGAGGTCGCCGACGGTCTGGAACAACTGCGCAAGCGGACCGGTGCCGACGAGCTGATGGTGACCTCCCACATCCACGGCCACGAGAACCGGCTCAACTCCTACCGGCTCATCGCCGAGGCGTACGGGCTCACCGGCTGACGGCTGACCGTTGGCCGGCTGACGGATGCTCAGGTCGGATGGACCGCTGGCAAGGGGGTTCGTCGAGGTCCACCCGGTGGTCCGGGCGGGCAGGTGCGGGCACGGGCAGGCTCGGCGTCAGGCGGTGCGGGCACGGTCCTCGCGCAGTATGGCGGCGACCCGCTCGGCCTCGCCGGGGCGGGCGAAGTACCAGCCCTGGGCGGTGTCGCACCCGGTGATGCGTAGGCGCTCGGCCTGGGAGGCGTTCTCGATGCCCTCGGCGGTCACGGTGAGGCCGAGGGCGTGGGCCAGCTGCACCATCGCCCCGACGATCTGCTCGTCCGCGTCGGTGCGGCGGGAGCGGTTGTCCGGGCGGCCGCCCGGGCCCGGCTCACGGAAGCCCGCGATGAAGCTGCCGTCCAGCTTGAGGACGTGCACCGGCAGTCGGGAGAGGTAGGCGAGGTTGGAGTAGCCGGTGCCGAAGTCGTCGATCGCGATCCGCACGCCCATGTCGGCGAGTGCCTGGAGGGCCTGGACCGGGCGGCCGCCGGGGCCCAGCACCGCGCTCTCGGTGATCTCCAGCTGGAGCAGGCGGGCCGGCAGGCCGGTGGTCTCCAGCGCCTTGGCGACGTCGGCCACCACGTCCGAGTCCCAGATCTGACGGGCCGCCAGATTGACGCTGACGAAGGTCTCGGTGTCGGGGAACTCGGTGAGCCAGCGCTTGGCCTGGCGGCACGACTCCTCCAGCACCCACTTCCCGAGCGGCACGATCGCGCCGGACTCCTCGGCCAGCGGGATGAAGCGGTCCGGGGAGATGGTGCCGTACCGGGGGTGGCGCCAGCGGACCAAGGCCTCGGCGCCGTGCACCGTCCCGTCGGCCAGCCCGACCAGCGGCTGGTACTCGACGGCGAACTCGCCCCGCTCCAGCGCCGGCCGCAGCGCGGTGGCCAGCCGCTGCCGGCTCAGTTGGTAGGCGCCCCGGGCCGGGTCGTAGAGCGTCCAGCGGGCCCGGCCGTCCGACTTCGACCAGTACAGCGTCGCGTCGGCGTCCTTGAGCAGGTCGGTCGGGGTGGTCTCGCGGACTTGACGCTCCACCACGCCGACGCTCGCGGTCACCGCCAACTGCTGGCCCGCCACGTCGAAGGGCTCCTCCAGCGTCTTGATCAGGTCCGCTGCGAGTGCGGTGAGCTGTTCGCTCCCTGCGCTGTCGCAGACCAGGACGGCGAACTCGTCGCCGCCGAGCCGGGCCACCAGCCGCCCCTCGCCCCGGGCGAAGCCGCGTTCCAGACGGGCGGCCACCGCAACCAGGAGCTCGTCCCCGATGTGGTGGCCGAGCGTCTCGTTGATCGCGGCGAAGCCGTCCAGGTCGACGTAGCAGAGGCCGACCCGCCGCCCCGGCCCGCCGCCGACAGCTCCCGCAGGCCCTGCCGCCACGGCCGCTCCAGCGACCTCCGCCGCCACGGCCGCTCCCGCAGCGCCGACCCCGGCCCCGGACACGGCGCTCGTTACTGACACAGCGCTGGTCACGGGCACTGCCCCGGTCACGGCAGCGGGTGCGACGGCGGCTGCCGCCGAGTCGAAGGCCGCGTTCAGCCGCTCGAAGAACAGGGACCGGTTCGGCAGCCTGGTCAGCGGGTCGTGCAGGGCTTGGTAGGCGAGCTGGTCGCCGAGGAGCCGCTGCTCGGTGACGTCCTCGACCATGGCCAGGGTGTACAGCGGTTCGCCGGAGCCGTTGCGGATCAGCGAGATGGTGACGTTGCTCCAGACCACCCGGCCGTCGCGGTGCTTGAGCTGCTTCTCCACCCGGAGCCGGTCGCGCTCGCCCCGGACCAGCTCCAGGTAGAGACGGCGCGGGGTGTCCTCGGGGTCGATGATCTGGTGGATGTGCGTGTCCACCAGCTCGGGCGCCTCGTACCCGATCATGGCGGCGAAGGCCGGGTTGGCCTCGATGATCAGGTCGTCCGGGCCGACCAGGGCCATCCCGATCCCGGCGTCGGCGAAGGCGGCCCTGAAACGGGACTCGCTGGCCTGGAGGGCGTCGAGCAGTGCGCCGGGGTGCCGGCCCTCACGGCTCAGGGGCGTGGAGCAGACCGGACAACGGCGGTCGGCCCCCTCGTTCCGACCCGGCACGGCATGCTCCCGTCCGCTGCTGACGCTGATCGCACGGCCGGCGCCTCGGTCGACGCTGGGTGGAGAGCATCGGGCCGGGAGCGCGGCACTGCCGTGATCATAGGACGCGCGAAGTTGCGATGACGACCGCCGCGAGGGTGATTCGCCGGGGTTTCGGGACGAGAGAGCTGGTGGACGACGGCGCCCCCGGAACGCACCGTGAGGTGCACTCCGGGGGCGCGTGCGCCGTAGCGCGCTACCAGTTGACGACCCGGCAGGTGGTCGGTGTGCGAAGCGGCAGGCGGAGGTCGGACGGCTGGAAGCCCCGAACGGGACCCGGGCCCAGGGCGGGACCCGTCACGGGGCAGCACGGATCCCGCGTTGAGGCGACCCCGTCGTGCCAGGCGATCCTGCGCTCAGACGACGCCCGCGCTCAGACGACGCTCGCGCTCAGGCGAGGCTCGCGGTCAGGGTGATGGTGGTACCGGTCAGGGCCTGGCTCACCGGGCAGTTGGCCTTGGCGTCCTCGGCGGCCTTCACGAAGCCGGCCTCGTCGAGCCCGGGCACCTCGCCGACCACGGTCAGGTGGATGCCGGTGATGCCGGTGCCCGGCTGGAAGGTGACGTCCGCCTGGGTGTCGAGCTTGGTGGGCGGGGTGCCGGCGCCGGTCAGGCCGTGCGAGAGGGCCATCGAGAAGCAGGCGGAGTGGGCGGCGGCGATGAGCTCCTCGGGGCTGGTCTTGCCGTTCGCCTCCTCCGCGCGGGACGGCCAGGAGACGGGGTAGGTGCCGATGCCGGAGGAGGCGAAGGTGGTCTCGCCCTTGCCGTCGACCAGGTTGCCTTCCCAGGCGGTGCGCGCGGTGCGGGTGGTTGCCATGTCAGGTCCTCCATGTGCTGTGGGACTGGTGGTCCGTCAGTTCCGGTCGGTGCGCGCCCAGCCTACGGCGCGCCCGGGCGCCGGTCCGGCAAAGCGGCGGACCCGGCCCGGGTGTGTCCGGATGCCGGACGTCCGGTCGAACGGCCGGGCCCCGGCGGCGCTCTCCCTGTTAGATTGCAAGGCCCAGCCAGCCGACCCCGGAGAGCAACCCCGATGACGGACCTTCCCCTGAACTCCGCCGCAGTTCCCGCAGGTTCCGCGGCTGCCGCCGGTTCCACGGCCGCCACCGGCGCGGCGGCGGACGGCAACGGTGAGGTCTCCGAGGCGGTCCGCGCCGAGCTGGTCGCCCTGCGCGAGAGCATCGACAACATCGACGCCGCAGTTGTCCACATGCTGGCCGAGCGCTTCAAGGCCACCCAGCGGGTCGGCAAGCTGAAGGCCGAGCACCGGCTGCCCCCCGCCGACCCGGCCCGGGAGCGGGCCCAGATCACCCGGCTGCGCGAACTCGCCGAGAGCGCCCACCTCGACCCGGTCTTCGCCGAGAAGTTCCTGAACTTCATCATCGCCGAGGTGATCCGCCACCACGAGGCCATCGCCGGGGAGCCGCAGGCCCGCTGACCGGCCCGGACGCCGTCCGGGAGTTGCCCAGGACGGGCGGTCGGCCCGGCCGCCGGTACGGAACCGTGCCCGCCCTCGGCCCGTCTCCGTAGGGGAGTCCTGGGAGGATTTGCCGTCAACGGCGGCTAAATGTCTGATTTCGCGACAGTTCAGGTGCGGCGTTAGCGTGCTGTTCTCCCCGGACCCTCCGGAAAGGCAGACCGACGATGGCCAGCAGTCAGCACCCGTCGCCTGCCCGCATCACTTTCGCTCTCCCTCCGCAGGCGGCCTGATCAGTGACGATTCCTCAACCCGGCCCGGCAATGGCGCCCGGCCCGGTGACCGACTCCATCCCACCGGGCGACCCCGAGCAGTCGGAGAAGTCCGACCGGCCCGGCCGGTTCCGTGGCCGACGGCGGCTGCCGTGGTGGGCGGAGTTCCCGGCGATGATCGTGCTCGGGCTGGTCATCGCCCTGGGCATCAAGACCTGCCTGTTCCAGGTGTTCTCGATCCCTTCCGGTTCGATGGAGAACACCCTGCGGGTCGGTGACCGGGTGGCGGTCAACAAGCTGGCCCCGCTCCTGGGCTGGGAGCCGAAGGCGGGCGAGCCGGTGGTCTTCAAGGACCCGGGCGGCTGGCTGCCCAAGCCGGTGGCGAGCGGTGGCACCTTCTCCGGCGCGGTAGGCGGCGTGCTGAGCTTCGTCGGTCTGCTGCCGCCGAAGGACGACAACTACCTGGTCAAGCGGGTGATCGCGACCGGCGGCGAGACCGTCGCCTGCAACGGCACCACCCTCACCGTCAACGGCAAGCGGGTCTCCGAGCCGTACCTCTATCCCGGGGACGACTCCTGCGCCGGGATGAACTTCGGTCCGATCACGGTCCCGAAGGGCTACGTCTGGGTCGAGGGCGACCACCGCAGCGACTCCGCCGACTCCCGCTACCACCAGGGCGGCCCGGACGGCGGCGCGGTGCCGGTCGGCAACGTGGTCGGTCCGGCCACGGCCGTGGTCTGGCCGCTCGGCCACGTGGACTGGTTCGGCTGGGCGGGCAGGTAACGGCCGCCAAAAACGGGCAGGAGCGCCTGCCAGCAGGTGCCGGCAGGTGCAGGCGGGCGCGCCCGGTGGGTGCGCGGCGGGCCGACGGCGCGTCAGCCCTGGTCGGACTGCCGCCGCACCATCTCGGCGATCCAGACCGGGGCGAACGGAGAGGTGCAGCCGGGGGAGGTCGGGTAGTCCTTGAGCACCTCCAGGCGCTCGCCGATCCCGACCGCGCGCTCGCGGTGCTCGGGATGCTCGATCCCGATCCGGGCCAGGCAGTGGTTCATCGCCCACTGCAGGCGGTCCGGCGCGTCCTTCATCCGGGCCTCGATGACGTCGAGCAGACCGGCCAGGTCGAGGCCCTCGGGACTCCGCGCGACCCGGTCGGCGGTCAGCTCCCATCCAGCGGAGGCGACGACCGGGTCCGGGTCGGCCGACCAGGACACCCGCAGCTCCTCGGCGTACGGGCTCTTCTTCACCACGTTGCCGATCAGCCAGTCCTGGACCTTCGGCGTCCGTGCCTCACGCAGCATCAGGTCGAGCTGCTCCCGTCCGAAGGCCTTCGGACGGCAGATCAGCAGCGCCAGCAGCCGGGCGGCGCCGTCGCCCGTGGCCCATAGCCGGACGGCGAGTTCCTGCTGCGTCTTCAGCCGCTTGGCGACGGCACGCAGCTTGCCCAGGTTCACGCCGTGGTCGTCACCGTGGCGCTCGTTGACCTGACGTGCCTTCGGATCCTCGAGGTCGGCCAGCTCCGCCATGACCCGGGCCACCGCCCCGTCGAGGTCTGCCCCGACCTCAGCTGCCGCGAGCTCAGCCGCCGCGAGCTCAGTTGGCCCGACCCGAGCCGCCCCGTCGGCCGCCGCCCTGCCATCCGCCGTTCCGGTCATCCGAGTCTCCTGTCACGGGCCGTCAGGCCGGGTCACCGCGACGTCAGCCTACGGCGCCGTTCCACCGGGGCGGGCTCCGGCACGGCCGCTTCGGCGGGGCGGCTGGTCTGTGCCGCGAAGGCGCCGGCCAGCACCAGCAGGCCGCCGGCCAGCTGTGCCGGGCCGAGCGTCTCGCCCAGCAGGAACCAGGCGGTGACGGTGGCCACCACGGCCTCCAGGTTGGCTACCACCCCTGCCACCGGCGGGGAGAGGAACTGCACGGAGACCACACCGGTGAGGTACGCGAGCACGGTGGCCACCAGCACCATCCAGGCGGCCGGGAGGAGGGCCGGCAGCACGTGGCCGTTCATGGTGACGTCTCCGCCGAGCAGGCTCCAGTCCGCCGTCCAGGGCCGGGTGAAGACGGTCAGCGCGACGGCGCCGACCAGCAGGCCGAACGCGCTCACCGCCATCGGGTCCACCTGCTCCTTGCCTTGCTTGGCGGCGTCGGCCAGGACGAAGTAGCCCACCTGGCAGCAGGCCGCGCCGAGCCCGAAGAGCACGCCGAGGGTGTCGAAGGCCAGGCCGTGCCAGAACTCGACCACGCAGGCCAGGCCGGTCACGGCGACCCCGGCGCCGATGGTCGCGGCGCGGGAGACCGGCTTGCGCTGGACGAACTTCACGTAGCCGAGCAGCAGCAGCGGCCCCAGGTACTCGATCAGCAACGCCACGCCGACGGGTATCCGGGATATCGAGGCGAAGTAGCAGGCCTGCACACCGGCCACCGCGAGCAGCCCGAAGCCGATCAGCAGCTTCGGGCGGCGGCGGAAGGCGTCGCGGTGCCGGTACGCGAGCGGGAGCAGCACGACGGCGGCACCGGTGACCCGGAGCCAGACCACGTGCAGCGGTGAGAGCCCGGCCTCGATCAGCGGCTTGGCCGCCGTGCCGGAGCCGCCGAAGGCGACGGCGGAGACGAGGGCGAGGGAGAGCCCGAGGGACCGGGCCGAAGCGCGCCGGGGCCGGCGGAGGGGAGCCTGAGGGATGGAGGGCTGGGGCGATGAGCTGTGCACCGACGCATTCTGTCAGTCGGGCACCACTTCGGTAAGGGCTGTCCATGCCGGACGGTCCTGCCGCCGATCGTGGCCGGCAGGACCGTCCGCCGAGTGGAATCCCTGCTCAGCGCGGGAGGGGCTTCCCGGGTAAGTCCCAGCCCGGGACGACCCACTCAAGAAGGAGCCCCCAGGGAGGAGCCCCCGGGGAGGGGTTACCCCTGCCCGGTCCCGGAGCGGGTGCCCGCACCGGCCTCCTCCACCGCCCCGCCGCTCGGCGTGGGCTTGGGGGTGGGCGTCGGCTTCGGCGTCGGGGTGGGCGTCGGCTTCGGCGTGGGGGTGGGTGTGGGCTTCGGGGTGGGTGTCGGGGAGGAGGAGGTGGGGTCCTGGGTCGGCGTCGGGTCGGGCCGCCGGGAGGTGGCCGAGGAGGACGGGCTGGACGGGGTGGACGGGGTGGGCGGAGTCGACCGGGTGTCGGACGGCGTCGAGCCGGTGCCGTCCGGGGTGGCCGACGGGGTCGGGGACGCCGTCCCGGCGCCCGAGCCGTAGGAGGAGGAGTCGTCCACGGCGGAGTCGGAGAAGGAGGAGACGGGCTGACCGGCCAGCGCCGACTTCATGTAGGAGGTCCAGATCTGCGCCGGGAACCCGCCGCCCGCCGCGCCGGCCACGCCACCGGTGCCGCTCAGCGAGACCTGCTTGCCGGTGGTCGGGTCCTGTCCGAACATGCCGACCACGGTGACCAGTTCGGGGGTGTACCCGGCGAACCAGATCGAACGGTGGTCGTCGGTGGTCCCGGTCTTGCCCGCAGCCGGTCGGCCGAGCTCCTTGGCCCGGTACCCGGTGCCGCCCGGGTCGCTCACCACGCCCCGGAGCATCGAGGTGACCTGCTGGGCGGTCCGCTCGCTGACGGCCTGGTTGGTCTTGTGCTCGGGCAGGCCGATCCCCTCGCCCCCGTGGTCGAGGGACTGCACCAGCCAGGGGGAGATCTGCCGACCGCCGTTGTCCAGGGCGGCGTAGACCCCGGCCATGTCCATCACGCTGGGCGTCGAGGTGCCGAGCGGGATCGACGGGACGGCGGCGAGGTCGGGGGTGTCGGCCGGGAGGCCGAGTGCCACGGCCGTCTCGCGGACCTTCTCCAGGCCGGTGTCCTGGGCGAGTTGGGTGAAGGCGGAGTTGACCGACCAGTCGGTGGCCTGCTGGAGGGTGATCTGGCCGTAGCTGCGGTCGCCCTCGTTCGGCGCCGCGTACGGGGCGCCCTTGCCGCCGACCACGGGGCGCCGGCTGGTGCCGTCGTAGACCGTGCCGGGGGTGATGGTCCGTCCGGACTGGGTGGACGCGCGGTTCTCCAGCGCGGCGGCGAGCGCGATGGCCTTGAAGGTCGAACCCGCCTGGTAGTCCTGCCGGGTGGCGTTGTCCACCCAGTGCTTGGTGGCGTCGGTGCCGCCGTAGAGGGCGACCACGGCACCGGTCTTCGGGTCGACCGAGACGGCCCCGGCCTGGGCTGCGGCGTCGACCTTGCGGGAGTCCGGCTTGAGCCTGTCGGTCAGCTGCTGCTGGACGGAGTCCTGGAGCGCCTGCTGCTTCTTCGGGTCGATGCTCAGTTTGATCGTGTAGCCGCCCTGGGCCAACTGGGCGTCGGTGACCACGTTGTGGGAGGTGAGGTACTCGGTGGCGGCGTTCACCAGGTAGCCGGCCTGGCCGGAGAGGCCGGGGGCGCTCTTGGGGGCCTGGACCTCGGGGAAGGCGGTCGCGGCCCGGTCCTCGGCGGAGAGCCACTTCTCCTGGACCATCGCGTCCAGCACGTAGTTCCACCGGTCGGTGGCCCGCTTCTTGCCGTTCTCGGTGGCGGTGGCCACGTCGTAGGCGCTCGGGGCGTTCAGCAGGGCGGCCAGGTAGGCGCCCTGGGCGGCGTTCAGCTCGGAGGCGTCGACGCCGAAGTACGCCTGGGCGGCGGCCTGGATGCCGTAGGCGCCCCGGCCGTAGTACGAGGTGTTCAGGTAGGCGGCGAGCACGTCGTCCTTGGTCTCGGTGGCGTCCACCTTGACCGCTATGAAGAGCTCCTTCACCTTCCGCGAGACGGTCTGCTTCTGGTTCAGGTAGGCGTTCTTGACGTACTGCTGGGTGATGGTCGAGCCGCCCTGGGTGGAGCCGCCGGTCACGGTGTTCACCGCGGCCCGGAGCATGCCCTTCGGGTTGACCGCGCCCTCGTGGTAGAAGCTCCGGTCCTCGGCGGCCATCGCCGCGTTGCGGGCGGCCTCGGAGATCCTGTCCAGCGGGACGCTCTGCCGGTTGGTCTCGCCGGTCCGGGTCAGCAGGGAGCCGTCCGAGTAGAGCCAGGTGTTGCTCTGACGGGTCGCCTGGGCGTGCGCGTCGGGCACCTGGACCAGGGCCAGGCCGAGTGCGAACAGGCCGACGCCGAGCACGCCGAGGCCGAGGGTGGTGAAGAGCGTGAAGCGCCAGGTGGGGACGAGCCGGCGCCACCCGGTCCGGCGGGGCCGTCGCTTGCCGGTCTGCTGCGGGCGCGGACGGCCGTTCGGGGCGGGGCGGGGCAACGGAAGGGCCTTTCCTGGGCGGACGGAGAACCGTGCCAGCCTGCCCCGGGGCACGGGGCTCCCGTTAGGGACCTTTGTCCCGATTTTGATGAGAACGGGCTTATCTGTGTTGGTTGCTCAATGATCAGGTGATATAGGCCACTTGGTCGCACGGAGGGGTGAATCCGGAAACGCCGGAAGGCCCTCCATCCGAAGATGAAGGGCCTTCCGGCTGTCTGTGCGCCGCCAGGGACTCGAACCCCGGACCCGCTGATTAAGAGTCAGCTGCTCTAACCAACTGAGCTAGCGGCGCCTGCTGACGAAGAGAACATTACACGGTCGACCCGGAACCACCGAATCGGTTTCGCCGGGGCCCGGCCCTAGGCTGACCAGATGTCCAGCAGCGCAGCCGCCCGCTCCGTCCGCGCCGTCCGCGCCGTCCGTGTGGTCCGAGACCTCCTCCTGTTCAGCGCCCTCGCCTACACCGCCTGGGTACTGGAGGTGGTCCTGAGCACCGGGCTCGACCCCGTGCAGACCTACGTCAGCGAGCTCGCCGCCGAGGACCAGCCGCTGGGCGGCCTCTTCCGCGCCACCGACCTGGTCGCCGGGCTCGCCGTGCTGGCCGGGGCCGGGACGGCGCTGCGGTGCCTGGAGCGGCGGCCCTGGTCGGTGGCCGGTTGGGCGGCGCTGGCCCTGTTCGGCCTGGCCACGGCGGTGGACTCGCGGCTCCCGCTGAGCTGCACCCCGACCGCCGACCCCGAGTGCGCGGCCCGCGAGACCGCCGGTCTGGTGCCGGCCACCCACACCGCGCACGCGATCAGCAGCAGCCTGGCGATGGTCGGGGCCATCGGTGCGGTGGTGCTGCTCACCGTGGCGGCCCGCCGGTACGGCTGGTGGCGGCCGCTGGCCCGGTACGGGCCGTGGCTGGTGGTGGCCGAGCTGCTCGCCACCACCTGGAGCCTGGCCGCGATCGCGGCCTTCGAGGCCGGCCGCGGCACCTGGACCCTGGGGGCGGGCCAGCGGTCGCAGATCCTGCTGATCGCGGTCTGGCTGGCGGTGCTCGCGGTGAGCGTCGGCCGCTCGCCCGGCCACTCGCCCGGCCGGGCCGACCCGCGCCTGGAGAAGGAGACGGAGACGCCGGAGAGAGTGGAGTCGGTGGAGAACGTGGAGACGGCGGAGAAGGTCGAGGAGAAGAAGGTGGAGGGGCGGTAGCCGTGACCGGTCAGGGGCGGGAGAGGGAGCGGGAGCGAGAGCGGCAGGAGGGGGAGGCGCGGTTCGTCCGGGTGGACGGCCGGGCCGTGCACGTCCGGGCCTCCGGGAGTGGGCCGTTGGCGGTGCTGAGCGGAGGGCTCGGCTGTTGCTGGTTCGACTGGGACGCGGTGGTGCCGCTGCTCGAACCGCACCGGACGGTGGTCCGCTTCGACCGCCCCGGGCACGGGCTCAGCCAGCCCTCGCCGGAGCCGCCCACCGCGTGCGGCGAGGCGGACCGGATCGCCGCCCTGCTCGACGGTCTGGTCCGGGAGAAGGTGGTGGACGGTCCGGACGCGGAGGCTCCGGTCACCGTGGTGGGGCACTCGATCGCCGCCTTCCACGTCGAGGCCTTCGCCCGGCTGCACCCGGAGCGGACCGCGGCCCTGGTGCTGCTGGACGGCTCGACCGAGCCGGGGGCGCGGCCCGCGCCCGCCCGGGCCGTCCGGGACCTGACGGCCCGTACGGTCGGCGCGGTGCTGGCCGCCGCGGGGCTGCCGTACCTGCTGGGCCCGTCGGCCCGCCGGGCGATGGCCGCCGCCACCACGCTGGGGCACCGCGACCCGGCGCCGGCGGAGCTGGTGCGGCGCTGCTACCGGACGGGCCGGATGCTCCGTTCGGTGCTGGCCGAGAACACCCGCTACCTGGACGTGGCCGCCGAGTTGGACGCGCTCCGGCGCACCACCGCGCTGCGGGCGCCCGCCCTCGTGCTGGCGGCTGCGGCCCGTCCGGGCGGGCGCTGGCTGGCCCGGCAGCGGGAGTTGGCGGACCTGTTGGGAGCGGAGTACCGGGAGGCCGTGCCTGCTGGACACCTGCTGATGTGGGACCGCCCGGAGACGGTGGCGGCGGCGGTGTTGGACGCCCCACAGGTGCGACGACCTGGGTGAGTACGGCGGCGCCCTCGGCGGGGCGACCGGCGGCAATGCCCTTGGTACGTACGGTCCGTACAGTCCGCGGGCGCCGGCACGGAAGGGCCACGGGCGTGGCACGGGAGCGGCACGGATGCGGCACGGGCGCGGCACCGGAAGGCCGCGGGCGAGGGGCTGGCGCGGCGCGCGCTCCTAGGGGCGCGCGAGCGTCGGCGCGCTCTCCTCGGGTGTGATCTGTGCCCAAAAAGCCGCGAGAAAGCCCCAAGTCTGGTAGGTCGATGGTGTATTGAGACTCCGTCAGGGAGATCGGCAAAACCGGCTATGCTTCCTTCGATCCGGCCCGCCCCGCCCATGTCAGAAACGGGTGGAAGGGCCGGAGAGGGCCCCTTCCAAGGCCGGTACGCGGTCCGATGTTCCGTACACCTTCCGACAGTTGAGGACGCTGATGCTTGGTGCTGGATCGTCATCCGGGGATCGGCGCCCCGCGGCCGGGCTGGGATGGCTCCTGCCCACCGCGCTGACCGCCGCAGCCGCCGCCGCGGCCACCGTGCTGATGGAGCCCACCGCGCGTTGGGCCGTCGGCTGGTGCGGGGGAGTGGCCACCCTGATAGTCGCGGTGGTGGCCGCCGAGTCGACTCGCCGGGGGCGGGCACTGACCGCTTTCCAGGAGCGGGCGGAGCGTCAGGAGGCCGAGCTCAGGCAGCAGTTGGCCGATCAGGAGGAGCAGACCGCCCGGCTGGCCGAGGCGCTGCCCAAGGCGGTGGCCCGGCTGCAGAGCGGAGAGTTCCTCGAGGACGTGCTGCGCGAGTCGGGCTCCGGCACCGGCTCGGCCGGCTTCCAGCAGGCCCGCCACGCGGTGCTGCGCACCGTGCTGGAGGCGGTGGACGCGGAGGAGGGTCTGCGCGAGTCCGCGCAGCGGGCGTTCGTGAACATCGCCCGGCGGGT
>NZ_BAAAYB010000105.1:0-23663 GCF_039535905.1 Kitasatospora albolonga
CGGAAGCGCCGCTGGGGGAGTGTGGAACCCACCGCGTCCTACACCAGCGCCCCCGGTTGTCTGGGGTGAGCTACCTGCTGATCAGACACGCCCGTGCACTCGACCACTGCCCCGCAGCGACTGGCCAAGCGCGGTCTTCGACAAGGCTGGTTTTTCGTGGGGCGTTCCTCACTCCGCAATGATACGCAACGCCCTACCGAGGTCCTCGCACGCTGAGGGTCCACCGGCTACGCATCACATTCCTCAGCTACGGCGTCCCTGGGCCCGGTCCATAGCACAACGCTGCAAGGGCGGCACCCGCGCTCGCGGCCACGCCATCAACCGGTGCGCGGGGTTCGGGAGGGCCCTGACACACGCCGCCCTCGCGTCCGACCACTAGCCCCCGCCTGCGCCCTCTCGTCAACGCTTTTTGTCCGGGGGGGGGGGGGGTGGGGGGGGGGCGGGGGGGGGGGGGTGCGCGGGGGGGGGGCGGGGGGTGGGGGGGGGGGGGGGGGGGGGGGCGGGGGGGGGGGGGGGGGGGTGGCGCGCGAGGGGGGGGCGTGGGGGGGGTGGGGCGGGGGGGGGGGGGTCCCAGCCCGGGGTGATCCGCACCGAGCTGGTGGACGGCAGCGTGCCGGACCCGGTGGCCTTCCTCCGAGGCGCCGGGTCCGGGCTGCTCACGCGACGGGTCGGCACCGCGGAGGAGGCTGCGGCGGCCTACCTCTTCGCGATGGGCAACGGCTACGTCACCGGCGCCACGCTCGCGGTGGACGGCGGCGCGGCGCTGGTGTGAGGCGGGTGCCGGGCGTTGGTCGGCGCCATCGGCGAGATCCCGCGCGGTGTCGTGTCCGACGGCGGTCCACTCCCCGGTCGGTTCTTCGACGAACTGCACGGGCACGAACGCCCGGACGCGTGCGGGACGCCGGTCAGTTGTGGAGCGGTGGGGTGTGGAGGGTGAGGTGGACGGCTTCGTCGTGGAGGGCGGCGGTGCTGGCGACGGCCACCGTCTCGGCGGCGATGGTGGCGATGGTGAGGACGTGGTCGCCGTGGGTGAGGCGGCGGCCCTCCACCGCGCTGCCGTCGACGAAGAGCCAACCGGTGCCCGTGGTCGGGGCGAGGACCTCGGAGGGGGAGGTGGTGGCGAGGAAGTCGAGGAGGAGGGCGGTCGGGTCGGGGGTGAGGGGAACGCGGAGGTGGGGCGGGGGGGACGCGGTGGGTGGTGACGCGGGCCAGGACGGTGTGGTCCTCGTAGTAGTCCAGGCTGAGCTGGTGCGTGACGCCGTTCGTGCCGGAGGCGTCGGCCCGGTGGAACCAGGTGGGGCGGGGGCGGGCGAGGGCGGCGGCCGGGCAGCCGAACTCCCGCAGCAGTGAGGGCCAGTTGGGCAGCTCGGGGAGCGGGGGCGGGGCAGAGCTGCGGAACATGACGGCTCCTCAGGCGGGCGCGCGCGGTGGGTGCGACGGCGGTGCCCGGACAGCATGGCAGTTCGGGGACGGTTCATGGGCGGGAATTCCCAGGTGGAGCGGCACGAGCGGTGGGGTGGCGGACCGGATTGCCGGGGGTGGGGCTGACGGCGCGGAGTGGCCGGGCGGGGGTGGGGGGCTCGGCGCTGCGGAATGGCCGCCGCCTCGGATCTCGAATGCGGTCTCGGAGACCTGAACGGCCGGTCCGGGAGCAGCCCTTCACCCGGCCACGGACCGGCGGAGGGCCGTCCCGGGCTGCCCCGTGCGCTCCGAGGAGGAAGGTGGTTGCGCGGGAGCCTGCCGGCTGATGCGCTGCGGGAGCCGCTCCGCGGGTCGGCCGAGAGTAGTGAGGCGGGGCGGTCAGGGACCGAAGACCTCGTCGGGGGTGAGGCCGTCGGCGGTCGGGCGGCCGGCGTCGACCCAGCTGCGGTAGGCCGGGGAGGCCAGGCGGTGCGCGCGGTCCAGGGCGTCGCCGTGGTGGCGGTCGGCTGCGACGAGGCCGGTCAGGTACTCGGCCGTGCTGAGGCCGGCCTTGGCGGCGGTGGCTTCCAGCCAGTCCGCGAGGTCGGCGTCGAGCAGCAGCGGGTCCAGTTGACGCAGCGTCATGGGACCACAGTACCCGCGTGACGGAGGCGAAGGCAGGGATCGGGGCCAGGGCCGGGTGAGAATGGCGGTCCGTGGAGCGATCGAGGAGGTGGGCGGAGCGGTGGAAGGGCGGAAGCCGGGGATCGACCGCGCGGCGGTGAAGGCGAGGATGGCCGCGATGCAGCGCGAACACGAGCGGCTGCGGACGGTCGAGGGCCTGGCGGAGTGGTGGGCGAAGCACTTCGACACCCCGTTCCGCCTGCTGGGCGCGGTGCAGAAGGACGAGCCGGAGGGGCTGGAGGAGCTCGGGCCGGTGGTGGTCGAAGCGGCGCGGGCGGTTGCGGCGCCCGTGGTGATGTCGGAGCGGGATCCGCAGCGGGTGGTGTGCCGTTCGAGGAGTTCTGGGCGGTGGCCGGCGAGCTGGCGGTGATCCCCGGGCCCGGGGCGGACGTGGTGCTCGTCTTCAGGGAGGGGCACGCGGTCGTCGTCCTCCGGTTGACCGGGCAGCAGTTCCGGAGCGCGGCGGACGTCTGGCTCACACCGGAGGCCGGGCTGCACGTGGTCCTGTTCGCGGACGGCACGGCGCTGAGCCTGGAGCGCGACCGCGAGTACGCGCCGTGCGAACCGCTCACCGATCACGTCGCGCTCTGGAAGGGGTACCCGGTGGCGGGGGCCTGAGTGTGGTTGGCTGGGGCCTTGCCGGTACGAACCGTACGAGACGAGGAGCCCGCCGTGTCCGCAACGCCGCAGGAAGTCTTCCAGCGCTACGTGTACGCCGGTGCGATGACGCGCGATGCCGATGCCCTGTCCGAACTCTTCACGGAGGACGGGGTGTTGGAGGCTCCGCTGCTGGCGGAGGGCTCGGCGTTCCCGCGTCGGACAGTGGGGCGGGAGGCCATCCGGACGGCGCTGGCGGAGTACTACGCGCGACCGGTGGGCGGCCCGAAGACTCCGAACCTCGAGAAGTCGGGGTACGTGCTGCACCTCACCGCCGACCCGGACGTCTTCATCGCGGAGATCGACACCGCCTTCGACGGGGAGGACGGCGAGGAGGAGACCGTCTCGCTGGTACAGGTGTTCCGTCTCCGGGACGGGAAGATCGCCCGCCTGCGCGACTACTTCGCGCCCACGCTGGTGTGAGCCGGCTGCCCTCCTCGTGCAGCCGGGGCGGGGAGGGGCGGGGCAGTGGTCAGTCGGGCAGGGAGGCGAGGTCGGTTCGGGCGGTTGTGGCGTGGAGGGGGTGGAAGGCGGGGTTGGTGGCGAGGGCCCGGGTGAGGTGGGTGCGGGCCTGGGGGGTGTGGCCGAGGGAGAGCTCGATCTCGCCGAGGTGGAAGTCGAACAGGGCGTTCTTCCAGCCGAGTCGGGTGCTGGTCTCCGCCAGTTCGAGGGCCTCGGTGTCGGCGCCGGTGCGGTGCAGTGCCCAGGCGAGCGCGTCGGCGACCAGCGCGTGCCGGCGGCGGCCCCATTCGGCGCGGAGCAGGCGGACGGCCTCGGCGGGATCGGCGTGGTCGGCCTCGTACTGGCCGAGGGAGAGGTCGTCGTTGACGCCGTTGGCGGCGGCCAGCCGCTGTTCGGCGGTGAGTACCCGGTACTGCTGCTGGGCCTGGTCGCGGTGGCCGAGTGACTCGTGCAGTTCGCCGAGTTCGAGCAGGTACTGGGGAAGGGGGACTCGGGCGATGGCGGTGGTGTAGTCGCGGACGGCGTCGTCGGTCCGGCCGAGGGCGGCCTCGGCGCGGGCCTGGCCGGCCAGTGCCGGGGTGTAGGAGGGGTCGGCGGTGAGCGCGTCCCGGTAGCCGGTCAGGGATCGGTCGAACTGTCCGGCGTTCCAGTCGAGTTCGGCGATCTGGTGGTGGCAGAAGGCACGGTCGGCGGGAGCGTGGGCGGAGGCCAGGGCCTGACCGAGGGCGGCCCGGGCGTCCTCCGTGCGACCGTGCTGTTCGAGGTCGTAGGCGGCCCGGGTGAAGGACGCGGTGCCGGGCCTGCGGTCGAGGAGCTGCTGGACGGCTTCGGTGGCGCCGAGGTCGTCGCCCAGCTGGGTGCGGGCGTCGGCGAGGACGGCGTAGGCGGGCCAGTGCGCGGGGTCGGCGGCGATCGCCCGTTCGGCGTGGTCGCGGGCCTGGTCGAAGAGGTGGCGGGCGTTGGCCAGGGCGCCCAGCCCGGTGAGGGCGGCGGCGTTGGCCTGCGGAGCGAGGGAGAGCGAGCGGCGCAGGGCCTCGTCGGCCCGGGGGTAGTACGCGGAGTCGGCGGTGAGCCGGGCCTGTTCGACGTACTCGGATCCCAACTTGGCCCAGGTGCCTGCGTCTTCCGGCAGGGCGCGCAGGCGCTGCTGGTCGGCGGCGATGGCGCGGCCCAGCGGATCGGTGGGGGAGGGAGCGGCCGCGGGTGGGCGCACTGCGGTGCCGCTTCCGGCCCGGCCGCCGGGAGGTCGGTCGACGGTGCCGAGGGCGGTGAGGCCGGCGGCGAGCGCGAGGGTGGTGAGGAGGAGCGGCAGTCGGCGCACGGGAGCCTCTCGGGGCAGGGGGCAGGGGGCAGGGGGCAGGCAGGCGGAAGGTGCGGAGGCACGGCGGTGGCGGTGCGGTCGGCCGGTGGTCGGGTGGGGCCGACCGCACCGCCGGTGGGTCAGTTGGCCTGGTTGACGGCCTTGTCGTAGGGCAGCGCCAGGTACGGGAAGGTGGCGCCGAAGGGCTTGTCGGTGGAGTTCACCTTGTCGCCCGCGGCCAGGGCCGCGACGAAGTTGCCCGGGGTGGCGCCCTCGACCACCTGGAGGGCGATGTCGACCACGTCGTCACCCAGGCGGCGGCCGTTGGGGAAGCCCTGGAAGTCGCCGTTCAGGACGCCGAGGCGGTCGGGGTTCGGGGTGACCGGGGTGGACATGTTCAGGCGCAGCTCCTCGGCGGGCACGAACTTGCCGGGGTCGATGTCCTGGTTCATGAGCTGGGAGTTGAGGTCGACCGCGAGCGGGCCGTTGGCGGCCTTGGCGATGCCGGTGAGGAAGATCTCCTGGAGGTCGGTCCGCGGGGTGGCCGGGGCCGGGAGCCCGTAGATCGCCTGGACCAGCTTCGGCACCTCGGGTTCGAGGACCCGGGCGACGACGGCGGGCTGGTTGTGGTCCTCGGACGGGGGAAGGGAGTTGAAGGCGTCCTTGAGGCCCGAGGGGAGGACGACCTCGTTGACCAGGGGGTTGCCCAGGCGCGAGACCTGGACGAACTTGCCGACCGGGTCGGCCTTGCCGGGGCTCAGCTTGAGGGTCTGCTTCTCGGTGCTGGACCAGACGCCGATCACCGGGTTGCGGGTGGCGTCGCCCTTGTAGGCGAGGCGGCTCTTGGGGATCTGGAGCGCGACCGAGTTGACGTTGTACCCGGCGAGGGTGTTCTGGCCGACCTCGGAGAGGTTGCCGCCGTAGAGCAGGTCGAAGACCCGCAGGTCGAGGAAGAACGGGTCGGCCGCCTGGGTGGCCACCGTCTGTCCACCACCGGGGAGTTGCACGGTGGCCTGGTCGCGGAGCATGCCGTAGTTCGGCATGGAGGCCCGGCCGGTGTGGGAGGGGGCGACCTGGCCGCGGTCGACCAGGGTGACCGGGTCGCAGTCCGGGCGGAGCTCCTGGAGGGTGTAGTACTGCCGGAAGAGCAGGGTCGGGTCGCTGAGGTTGTTCACCGGCCCGTTGTTGTAGAGGAACGTGCCGGTGCCGCGCGCGTCCTCGGTGTGGAAGGTCCAGCGGTAGGTGACGTCGGGCTTGCCGGTGCCCTGGGAGTCGATGTTGATGTCGTAGTGCGCGCCGTCGGCCCAGGGGTAGAAGTTCGGGCCGCCGTTGGGCTCCTGGAACGGGAGCCAGTTGGCGATCAGCGTGACGGTGTCCGGGCTGTCCGGGCTGGTGAACGCGTAGAGGTCGGTGTTGTCGACCTGCGGGTCGGCGGCGATCAGCGGGGCCTCGCGGTGGCTGGAGGCGGTGCTGACGCCGGCACCGGTGCCCAGGAGGGCGGTGCTTGCCAGCGCGAGGCCCATGGCGGTCAGCACCGCCGCGGAGCGGGCGGCGGAGCTGGTGCGGGCACGTTGGCGCTTGACGCTCATGTGGGTCCGTTTCTCGATCGGTTGACGGAACGTCGGCTCCGGGCCGTGGGTGCGCGGAACCGGGGACCCGGGCGAACCCGGTCGGTCCGAACTGTGGACCGCGTCCCGTGGCGCCTTCGGTCGTGCGCGGACCACGGCTTGGCCAGGCCACCCGGACGGAGCACCGGAGCCACCCGTACGGCCCCGTCGGGGGGACCGTCCGCGCGTCCGCGCGTCCGCGCAGCCCGAGCCGCCGCCGCCCGGTCGGGCGGGAGTGCGATGCATCGGCATGTCCGCCCGTTTCCTGCGCCGCTCAGGTGATCCTCCGGCTCCGTTGGGGTGGTGGCGGCCATCCGCGGGCCCGCTGCCACGAATGTGAGCGCGGGCCCGTGCCGGCCCGCCCCGAACCGGACCGGGATCGAGCACCCGGCGTCAGAGACCCACCGGAGGACCAGCGTGCGAGTCCCACGACCTCTTTCCCGGACCGCGGCGGTGGCGGCGGGCGCCCTGCTGCTGACCGGCCCGGCCGCTCCCGCCGCCGAGGCCCATCCCCTGGGCAACTTCTCCGTCAACCACTACCTCGGGTTCACGGTCCACCCGGACCGTCTCGACCTCCTCGCCGTCGTCGACGCCGCCGAGATCCCCACCCTCCAGGAGCAGCCCCGGGTGGACCGCGACGGGAACGGCACGGTGGACGAGGGGGAGCGCGCCGCCTGGGCCGCCGAGCAGTGCACCCGGGTCGCCGAGCGCCTGCGGGTGACCAGTGACGCCGATGCCGCGCCGCTGCGGTGGACCACCGGCTCCGCACGGTTTGACTACCAGGACGGCGCGGCCGGTCTGCGCAGCGGCCGGTTGGAGTGCCGGCTGCGGGCCGGACTCCGGCTGCCGGAGGGCGGTGCGGGCGTGCACGTGGTCAGCGGGATCGATGCCACGCGGGTGGGCTGGAACGAGATCGTGGTGCGGGGCGAGGGCGCCGTCGTGGCGGACTCGGACGTGCCGGCCGGCTCGATCTCCGGAGAACTGCGGGACTACCCACGGGAGTTGCTCGGAAGTCCGAGCGGGGTGACGCACGCCCGGTTCCGGGCCCGGCCCGGGGACGGCGGGGAGGTCGGAGCAGTGGCGGGGGCGGCACCGTCCTCCGGCCCGGCCGCCTGGCTGGCACGCCTCGACGGCAGGCTCGCCGCACTCGGGGCTGCCGAGCGGCTGACCGTCCCGCTCGGTCTGCTGGCCGTCCTGCTGTCCCTGCTGCTGGGGGCCGGACACGCCCTCCTGCCCGGTCACGGGAAGACCGTGATGGCGGCCTACCTGGCCGGGCGGCACGGGCGCACCCGGGACGCCGTCACCGTCGGGGCCACCGTCACCGCGACCCACACGGCCGGGGTGCTGGTCGTCGGGTTGTGCCTGACGGCCTTCTCCTCGCTGGCCGGGGACGTGCTGCTCGGGTGGCTCGGCGTGCTCAGCGGGCTCCTGGTCACCGTGGTCGGCGTGAGCCTGCTGCGGGATGCCGTCCGACGCCTGCCCAACTCCCGTGCTCGGCACGGAGATCAGCCCCAGGCTCTGGAGGAGCCGCGCAGGGAACTCGTCCACGCGGCGGCGGCCGACGGCGGCGGCCACGGGCACCTGCATGAGCACCCGCACCCGCACGACCACGACCATGGCCACGACCACGACCACGGGCATCACGATGGGCACGGGCACAACCACGTGCACGGGCACGACCACGGGCACCATCACCACGGCTGGTTCGGCGGGCACCACCACGGCCCTGACGCCCCCTCACGCGGGCGGCTTATCGGGCTCGGGATCGCCGGTGGCCTCGTTCCCAGTCCGTCCGCGCTGGTGGTGCTGCTCGGCGCGGTCGCGCTCGGGCGGACCCTCTTCGGGGCGGCGCTGGTCGTCGCCTACGGCCTGGGCATGGCCGCGACCCTCACCGCCGTCGGCCTGCTGCTGGTGAAGGTCGGTGACCGGCTGCGGGCGGTGCAGGAGGGCACGGTGGCCCGGACGCTCCGTCAACTCGCCCCGTACAGCGGCCTCCTGGCCACGCTCCTCGTGCTGGCCGTGGGGGTCGGGCTCGTCGTCCGCAGCCTGCCCTCGGCCCTGTGACCACCACCCCGAACGGAGACCGGACCACCGTGACCACCCGCACCGCCACCGCCCTGGGCCTGGCCCTGCTGCTCGCACCCCTGGCCGCCGCCTGCACCTCCGCAGCCGACGGAAGCTTCGACGCGGGGCCGGCCGCCCCCGCCCCGACGTGCCTCGCGCACCAGGCCGAACGCCCCGGCCCCCGGTACACCTCCGGGCAGGGAGCGGAGCCGCGCGCGGTCCTGGAGATGATGCGCTACTACACCGCCAACGGCACCAAGCCGTTCTGCGACGGTGCGGCGCCCACCGCCGAGGACCGGCGCTGGGCGGAGCTCTACGTCGAACTCGGCGGCGACCGGAGGTACGTGTCGAACGGGCGGGAGTGAGGGCCGCCGGTCCCGGTGCGTGCGGCTCCGGTCGTCAACGCCGCGCCACGCGTTGGCTCCCAGGGGTGAATCGCGGCCGACGGAGCAAGCCGGCCGGAGCGGTGCGCCGAAGTGCCTGCGATGTGTCCGCGTGGTGCGGGCATCGGAGGAGATGGGGGCGTGATGGCCGCAGAGCGCATCGACACCCGTTTGTTGGAAGAACTGACCGAGCAGTCGCAGGACCTGAACAGCGACGCGCTGCGGATCACCCGGGGCGCGTTGACCGACTTCGGGCAGGAGACCGAGCCCGCCGGGCGGCGCTGGTGGCGGCGCGGCGGCGTCCTGGCGGGTGTGGCCGGGGCGGCCGCGCTGTTCGGTTCGGCGCGGGCCTTCGCGGCCACCGCCACGGCCGACGACATCATGGCGCTGCAGACGGCCGCGTCGCTGGAGAACCTGGCGGTGAGCGTCTACCAGACCGCCGCCACGCTGCCGTTCATCAAGGACGGCAACAAGACGGTGGCGGCCTTCATCGCCAAGACCACCGAGCAGCACCAGGCGCACGCCAAGGCGTTCAACTCGGCCGCCACGCAGGCGGGCGGGAAGGCGCAGACCGGGCCTGACCCGAAGTACAAGGCGGTGGTCGACCAGACGCTGCCGACCATCAAGGGTCCGGCGGACGTGGTGAAGCTGGCCATCACGCTGGAGGACGTGGCGGCGCAGACCTACACCAAGAACGTCGCGCAGGTGAGCAACGCGGACCTGCGGAAGCTGTTCGCCTCGGTGGCGCCGGTGGAGGCGCAGCACCGGGCCACCCTGCTTGCGGTCCAGGCGCTGCTGGCGGGCAACGCCGCCGACCTGATCACCATCCCCGTCGACCCGGCGAAGCTGCCCGCGGCGGCCGGCAGTGTCGGTTTCCCGGACGCGTTCTACCCGACCAAGGACGCCTCCCCGATCAGCGAAGGAGCCGTCAAGTGACGGGCAAGGCCAAGGGCGGCTGGGAGCTGCCGATCACGGAGGGCCAACTGGCCCGCCTCACGCGGGACATGGAGCAGGCCCACCAGGACACCCTGCCCGCGATGCGGGCGAGTGCGGTGGACCTGGCCGAGGAGATCCGTACCCGCCGCCACGATCAGGGCCTGGCGGACCAGGGCCGCCGCCGCTTCCTGCTGGGCGTGGGCGGGGTGGGAGCCGCACTGGTGCTGGCCGCCTGTTCGAGCGACCCGAAGGCCACCAACGCGGTGAGCTCGCCGTCCGCCTCGGGCACATCCGCGAAGCCGTCGGCGTCCGCGTCCGGTCAGTACACCGGAGACCTCCAAGTGGTGGCGCTGGCCACCGCGCTGGAGAACCAGGCGGTCGGCGCCTACCAGGCGGCGCTGGACGCGGCCAAGGCCGGCAAGCTCGGCACCGTGCCGTCGGCGGTGGCCACCTTCGTGACCACCGCGATGGCCCAGCACGCCGACCACGCCAAGGCTTGGAACGCGGTGCTCACCGGGGCGGGCAAGCCCGCCGTCACCAACGTGCCGCTGTCCAACCAGGCCGACGTCACGGCGGCGCTCGGCAAGGTCACCGACGTCGGGTCGGTCGCCAAGCTGGCCCTGCAGCTGGAGGACCAGGCCGCGCAGACCTACCTCTTCGCGACCTACAACGTCACCAGCCCGGCCGGGATCGCCACCGCCGCCACCATCGCGCCGGTGGAGGCGATGCACGCCGCGATCCTGCACTACGTGCTGGGCGAGTACCCCGTCCCGGCCGACTTCCTGCCCGTCGACAAGGCCGCCAGCCCCAGCCTCCTGACGGTCTGACGACTCCGGGGCAGGGTCGCGGACGGGAATCGCGCGACCCTGCCCCGGCCCTGCACCTGGAGAGCACGCCCGTGCACACATCCCCCGCCCGTGCCCTGATCGCCGCTGCGGTCACCGTCCTGCTGATGCTCGCGGTGGGTTGTTCCGGCTCGACCGGTCCCACCCGGGTCAACCCGGTCGCCACGGTGAGCACTTCGCCCCCGACCGGGGAGACCTCCACCGCCTCGGCCGTGAACCTCACGATCAAGGACTTCGCGTTCGCCCCCGCCGACCTCACCGTCGCCCCGGGGACCCGGATCGTGGTCGCCAACCAGGACAGTGCTCCGCACACCGTCTCCGCCACCGGCAAGGCCTTCGACACCGGCCGGGTCGAGGCCGGTGCGTCCGCGACCTTCACCGCCCCCGCCGCCCCCGGCAGTTACCCGTACCTCTGCGACATCCACCCGTTCATGGGCGGCACCCTCACCGTCCGATGACCACGCCGTACGCGGCGGAGCCCGGCCTGGGCAGTCCGCGGCCCCGCGGGATCCGGTCCGGTACCGAAGGCAGAGTGCGATCCGCCGCCGCGGGGCCGAACACCCGTCCAGGAGTCCCGAGCGTGACGCCCGCCCCCGTGCCCGTCCCGATCCGCTGCGGCAGCCGCCACCCTCAGGAGTGCGCCCTGCTCCTGCGGCGCTCCGTCGCCGAGTCCACCGGGTGGCGACCCACCGCGGCCGTCCTGGCCGTCGGTGAGCGGGCCGCCTGCCTGGCGCACCGGCTGGCCGAGCGCCACACGCCCGCCTTCACGCTCGGCATCGGCCGGGCGGCGTCCGCCGTCCGGGGGCCGTACACCGCCGACCTCGGTGCCGAGGCGCTGCTCCTGCCGACCCTCGGCCTGCCGCGGCTGTCCCTCGCGCTGGTCAGCGGCTACTCACCGCGCCGCACCGAACAACTCCTGCTGGACCTGGACGTGTTGCTGCGCCCGGACGCGCCGGTGCTGTTCCTGCCGAGCCGGCGCGTGCCCGGTCTGCGACCGTACACGGCTCCGGCCGGTGCCTCGGCGTTCCACCGGCTGCGGGTGGTGCGGCTCGCCCACGTGGGCTGTGCCGACCCGGGCGACCTGGCACCCGTCGGGCTGCCGTACCAGCACGACAGCCCCGTCCTGGCGGCGGGCCGTCCGTCCCGGAGCACCGTCGGGTGACCGGGGCACGGCCGTCCGGTCACCAGCCGGGACGGGCACCGACGCCGCCGTCGACGACCAGGTCGTGGCCGGTGATCCAGGAGGCGAGGGGGGAAGCGAGGAAGAGGCAGGCGTCGGCGACGTCGCGGGGGGTGCCGAGGCGGGTGAGCGGGGCGGCGCTCCGCCAGCGGGTGACGCCGTCGGGCCAGGCCTCGGTGAGGCCGGGGCGGTCGATGAGGCCGGGCGAGACGGTGTTGACCCGCAGGCCGCGGGGGCCGAGTTCCAGGGCGGCGGCGCGGGCGAACATCAGGAGGGCGGCCTTGGCGGTGGCGTAGTGGGCGTGGCCGACGGCCGGCCGGCTCCCCTCGATGGAGGCCAGGTGGGTGATGGAGCCGCCCGGGGGGAGGAGGGGTACGGCGGCCCGGGTGAGGCGGACGGGGCCGTGCAGGTCGGTGTCGACCACCGACTGCCAGTCGGAGTCGGTGAGTTGGTCGAGGGCGGTGACGGGCTGGATGCCCGCGCAGTTGACCACGGCGTCCAGGCGGCCGTGGTGCTCGGCGGCGCGCTGGACGGCAAGGGCGGTCTCGGTCTCGCTGCCCAGGTCGCCGTGGACGGTGGCGGCGCGGCCGCCCCGGGCGGTGATCCGGTCGGCCATCCCGGCCAGCGCCGGGGTCGAGCGGCGGCCGTGCAGGACCACTGCCGCGCCGACCTCGGCGAAGCGTTCGGCGACGCCGGCGCCGATCCCGCCGGTGGCGCCGACCACGAGGACGGCCAGGCCGGCCAGGCCGAGGGGGTCGGCACCGCCGGAGCCCGAGGGGTGGCGGGGGTCAGTCACGGCGGCCCTTCCAGTGGTCGTCGGTCGCCATGGTGAGCGGCCCGTCAGGGCGGCACAACTGCCGGATCAGCTCCGCCCGTTGCGGGTAGGCGGCCGCCAACTCGGGTGCGGTGCCGCCGTGGTAGTCCGAGGGGAGGAAGCCCGGGGCCATGCTGGCGCCGAACAGTGACCAGCCGCCGCCGGGTGCGACCCGGGCGCCCATCCAGCTGCCGCCGGGCACCACGTGCTGGACGCGCGGGGCGGGGCCGTCGCCACCGAGGAGCACCAACTCGTCGGTGCCGTCCGGGTGGAGGAGCAGCAGCTCCAGCGGATCGCCCCGGTAGAAGTGCCAGACCTCGTCCCGGGGGAGCCGGTGCAGGGCGGAGAAGTCTCCGGGTCCGGGGCCGAGGAGGGCGAGGATCACCGAACCGGCGGGACGGCCGGCGGCGTCCTCGGGCCCGGCCCAGATCCGGTCGAACCGCCCGCCCTCGGCGGGCAGCGGCACCAGCCCGTACGCCCGGGCCACCTCGTCCGCGGTGCTCATCCGGCACTCCCCTCCTCCGCCCGTCGGTGCGACGGCACCGGACGATCCTAGGGACACGGAGGGCCCGGAGGTGGGAGGCCACGCCTGGTCCCGGTCGAGGGCTAACGCTGTTATGGCCCGGACAAGTTGGGGGTTATCCCCTTCCTGAACAGCCAATGGGCGTGCAATGGTACATGTCACCCAGCACCCCCCACTGCTGTCGGAGGACCTTCACCATGCGCTTCACACGCATGCCCAGAGCACTGTTCACAGCGGCGCTCACCTGCACGATGGCGCTCGGCGCCCTCTCGGCCCAGAGCCAGGCTGTCCCCAACAGCCCGTTCCAGGCGCCGAGCAGCGCGAACAGCGCGAGCACCGCCGGCCCCAGCCGCCCGGCCCCGCAGCCCGCCGCGGCCACCGTGGCCAAGGAGCAGGCGGCGCACGCCAAGGAGGACGCCAAGCTCGACCTCAGCCTGCGGGCGCCGCGCACCGCGCCCCGTACCCAGGACGCGGTGGACGTCAAGTCCAAGACGCAGCAGGCCCCGAGCGCCCAGGCCGCGGCCGCCTGCAACACCTCGGACTTCACCTCCCGCACCGGAAGCGCGCTGGTGACGGCGGTCAAGGGCGCCACGGTGGACTGCGTGAACACGCTGTTCACCCTCACCGGCACCGACGCCAACAAGGCGTTCCGCGAGGCCCAGATGGTCACCATCGCCAACGCGCTGCGCGACGTGGCCGTCAACTACCCGGGCAACAACACCACGTCGACCGCGCAGCTGGTGCTCTACCTGCGCGCCGGGTACTACGTGCAGTTCTACAACTCCGGCGCCGTCGGCAGTTACGGCACCACGCTGAAGAACGCGATCCGGCCCGCGCTGGACGCCTTCTACGCGGCCCCGCGCTCCAGCGACGTCACCGACGCCAACGGCGACATCCTGAGCGAGGCCGTCACGCTGATCGACAGCTCCGGCGAGAACGCCCGCTACCTGTACGTCGTCAAGCGCCTGCTCAACGGCTACGGCACCTCGTACGACGCGTACTGGGGCATGAAGGCGGCCGTCAACAACGTCTACACGGTGCTCTGGCGCGGCCACCAGGTGCCCGAGTTCGTCACCGCCGTGCAGAACGACACCAGCGTGCTCACCCAGCTGGACTCGTTCGCCACCAAGTGGAACGCCAAGCTCGGCTCCGACACCGGCTACCTGGTCTCCAACGCCGGCCGCGAGCTCGGCCGCTTCCTCCAGGAGGCGCCGCTCCAGCCCACCGTCCGCCCGCTGGCCAAGCACCTGCTCGACCAGAGCCAGCTGACCGGCCGCACCTCCGCGCTCTGGATGGGCGTGGCCGAGATGGCCGACCAGTACGACCAGGCCAACTGCTCGTACTACGGCACCTGCGACCTGCCCAACCGGGTCAAGGCGGCCATCCTGACCGTGCGTCAGACCTGCAGCCCCAGCCTGAAGATCCAGGCCCAGCAGATGAGCGCCGCCGAGCTCAGCGCCACCTGCACCAGCCTGGCCAACCAGGACGCCTTCTTCCACAACCTGGTGCGCGACAACGGCCCCGTCGCCGGTGACAACAACACCAACCTCGAGGTCTCGGTCTTCGACTCCAGCAGCGACTACCAGACCTACGCCGGCGTCATCTTCGGCATCGACACCGACAACGGCGGCATGTACCTGGAGGGCAACCCGGCGACGGTGGGCAACCAGGCCCGCTTCATCGCGTACGAGGCCGAGTGGGTCCGCCCCGCCTTCCAGATCTGGAACCTCAACCACGAGTACACCCACTACCTCGACGGCCGCTTCGACACCTACGGCGACTTCGACGCCGGCCAGGTCAAGCCGATCATCTGGTGGGTGGAGGGCTTCGCCGAGTACGTCTCCTACCACTACCGCGGCGTCAAGTACGACGACGCGATCACGGAGGCGGGCACCCACCGCTACGCGCTCTCCACGCTCTTCGACACCACCTACGACAACACCGACCAGACCCGCACCTACAACTGGGGCTACCTGGCGACCCGTTACATGCTCCAGTCGCACCGCTCCGACGTGGACGCCGTGCTCGCCAAGTACCGCACCGGCGACTACGCGGGCGCCTACACCTACCTGAAGTCCACCATCGGCACCCGCTACGACGCCGACTTCAACAGCTGGCTCACCGCCTGCAACGCCGGCAACTGCGGGACCGTCACCACCCCGCCGGCGAACGAGTGCACCAACGCGGACAGCCGCCAGCTCGACAAGAACTGCGGCCGCTCCAACCTCTCCGCCACCACCGGGAACCTCGCCTACCTGTACATCTACCTCCCGGCCGGAACCCCCAAGCTCACCATCACCAGCACCGGCGGCACCGGCAACGCCGACCTGTACTACAACGCCAACGGCTGGGCCACCAGCACCTCGTACACCGCGAGGTCCACCGGCGCCACCAACGCCGAGACCCTGACCATCAGCAACCCGCCGGCGGGCTGGAACTACATCAGCCTCTACGCCCAGCAGGGGTTCAGCGGGGCGTCGGTCGTCACCACGTACTGACCGACCCCCGCGTGACCGGCGGGACCCCGGGCGGAGCGGGGAGTGGGTAACCCGCACCGCCCGGTACGCAGGACGGCCCGGCCCAGCACGGTGGGCCGGGCCGTCCGGCACGTCCGGCCCCGGCGGGAGCCCGCTCCGGCCGCATCCGACCCTTGGGAGAGCAAGTGGAGCGGGCCGGATAACAGGAATCTCCGGACGGTGTTTCAGCAGGTCGGGACCGGTTTCGGCCGCGCTCGACGGGTTCGCCCCCGGCTCTTGGCGGGACGGCGGATCTCCCATAACCTCCCGGCGGGAGCAGTGGTGCTCACCCGAGGAGATGGGGGACCGCGCGTGGAACTGGAGCTGCGGCACCTGCGCACCCTGTGCGTGATCGCCGAGGCGGGCAGCCTCGGCCGGGCGGCGGCCGTGCTCGGCCACAGCCAACCGGCCGTCAGCACCCAACTCGGCCGGATCGAGCGGCACTTCGGCGAGGACCTGTTCCTGCGCACGCCCACCGGAGTGAAGCCCACCGCGTACGGCGCCCAGGTGTTGGCCCGGTCCCGCGAGGTGCTCGCCGCCGTGGAGCGGATCGGTCGCCGGGAGGACGAGGCCCCGGCCGCGCCGAGCGGGCGCGCCCTGCGGCTGGCCGCCACCAACACGCCCGTGCTGCCCGGCCTGGTCCGGCGGCTGCGCGGCCAGCTGCCCGAGGTCCCGCTGACCGTCAGCAGCGTCTACGCCTCGTCCGCCATCGTGGACCTGCTGGAGCACGAGGAGATCGACGCCGCGCTGGCCGTCGACTACCCCGGCCAGGAGCTCCCGCACTCCGCCGCCGTCGAGCACCGCGGCATCATCACCGAACCGGTCTTCCTGGCCCTCCCCGCCGGGCACCGGCTGCGTCACCGGGCCGAGGTCTCCCTCGCCGAGCTCGCCGACGAGGCCTGGTTCCTCACCCCGGACGACGGGGCCGGCTGGCCCGGCTTCTTCCACGCCGCGTGTGCGGCGGCCGGCTTCACTCCGGCGGTGGTGCACGAGTTCCTCGGTGACCAGGTGCAGCTGCAGCGGATGATCGCCGAGGGCCTGGGCGTCTCCGTCGTGCAGGCCACCATCCAGCCGATCCCCGGGGTGATCGTGAAGCCGCTGACCGGCACCCCGCTGTGGACCAGGTACCTGCTGGTCTGGCGCCGGGACGGCCGGGCCGGGGAGGTGGCCGAGACCCTCTACCGCTCGGCCGTGGAGTCCTACCGGGAGCTGATCAGCCGGGCCCCGCACTTCCAGACCTGGATGGCGCGGACCTACGGCTGAGCAGGGCCGGAGGCCGACGAGGGGAGGGCCGGGGCGGCCCGGAAGGCGGGACTCCGCCCATTAAATAGGTACCCGTGACTTGGGCACCCCCGGTTGATCCGGCGCCGGGTTCGGGCGAGGCTGTCCGGCAGGAGGCCCGCCCCACACGCCTTCAGGAGTCGCAGATGATCGCCATCGACCAGACCGCCCCCGACCTCGCGGTACGCGAGGGATCGGCAGCGTGCGCCATGCCGGCCGATCCCGCCGCCGTCCCGGCCCTGAGGCACTTCGCCCAGGTGCTGGCCCGGCAGTGGGGGGTGCCCGACAGCGTCGAGGAGGCCCTCGCGCTGATCGTGACCGAGCTGGTGGCCAACGCGGTGCGGCACAGCGGGAGCCCCGAGGTGGCCGTGCTGCTCGCCAGCGACGGCCTCACCGTGGTCGTCCAGGTCCGGGACAACGGCCACTGGCGCCCGCAGGCCACCACCGGCCCCGAGGACTGCACCGGCCGCGGCCTGATGCTGGTCGAGGCCTACGCGGCCGGCTGCACCATCCGGCGCACCGCCACCGGCACCCAGGTGACGGCCGAGCTGCTGGTGCCCGAGGCCGCGTGAGCACGTCACCGCCGCGTGCGAAGCTGCCGGGATGAGATCACGCACCAAGGGCATGTGGTGGGGCACGACGGTCGAGGCCCCCGACCCCTCCGCGCTGGCACGGTTCTACGTCGACCTGCTGGGCTGGCACCTCGGCCACGAGGAACCCGGCACCGCCGTGGTCGCCTCCTCGCCCCAGGGCCCCTTCCTGGTCTTCCAGCAGGCGGACGGCTACCGGCCCCCGGTCTGGCCCCCGAGCGAGGGCGCGCAGCGCCCGATGATGCACCTCGACTTCCAGGTGGGGGACCTGGAGGACTCGGTGGCCGAGGCCCTCGCCCTCGGCGCCACCCTGGCGGACCACCAGCCACAGGCCCACGTCCGGGTGCTGTTCGACCCGGCCGGCCACCCCTTCTGCCTCTGCCGCGACGACGGCTGACCACCGGGCCGGCCGCACCCCCGGGTTGGCTGACCGCCGGGCCTGCTGAATCTCCGCGCCGGCGGTACGGGAAGGCCTCACTGGACGGCCCTGCCGTTTGCCCCCTGACCTGCGCCGATCTAGCGTGGCCAGGACAGGGAAGGTGATCGCGTGGCAGCAGGCCCCGGGCGACCGGCCCCCGGCAGGAGCTTCGAGTTCGTCGGCCGTCAGCGGGAGCTCGGGCTCCTGCTGGCGGCCGTGCGGCACCCGCCCGCCGTGGTCCTGGTCGAGGGGGAGGCCGGGATCGGGAAGTCCCGGCTGGTCCACGAGGCCGCGCTCGCCCTGACCGCCGAGGGCCACCGGGTGCTCACCGGCCACTGCCACCCGCTGCGCGAGCCCTTCCCCTACGGCCCGGTGATGGACGCGCTGCGCAAGGGCGGCCGCTGGCTCCCCGCCGAGGGCGTCCCACCCACCGCCGGTGCCCTCGCCCCGCTGCTGCCCGACCTCGCCGACCGCCTGCCCTCCCCGCCGCCCCGGGCCCGCGACGCCCAGGCCGAGCGGTACCAACTCGTCCACGGCGTAAGGGCGTTCCTCTCCGCGATCGGCCCGGCCGTGCTGGTGGTCGAGGACCTGCACTGGGTCGACGAGGCCACCCGGGAGCTCCTGCTGCTGCTCGCCCGCGACCTGCCCGAGCGGCTCGGCCTGGTCGGCACCTACCGGGCCGAGGACCTGCCGCCCCGCACCCCCGTCCTCGGCGCCGCCTACCGGCGCCCGCCCGGCACCAGCGGCGCCGTCATCCGGCTCGCCCCGCTCTCCGAGGCGGCGATCGGCGAACTGGCCGCCGCCGCCCTCGGCGGGCAGGCCACCCCCGACCTGACCGCCGCCCTCTACCAGCGCAGCGAGGGCCTGCCGCTGGTCGCCGAGGAGGACCTGATCACCCTGGCCGAGCAGAGCCTGCACGGCCGGGCGGCCGAGGCCGCCGCCCACCTGGCCCACGCCGAGGTGCCCCGGGGCCTGCGCGAAGCCGTCACCGAACGCCTGGCCACCCTCTCCGAGACCGGCGCCGCCGTGGTGGACGCGGCCGCCGTGCTGGCCGTCCCCGCCGGCGAGGAGCTGCTCGCCGCCGTCGCCGGGCTCGACGCGGAGCGCGGCGCGCAGGGGCTGACCGAGGCGCTCCAGGCGGCCGTCCTGCGGGAGACCGGGCACCGTGACGGGGCGCGGGGCGAGGCGCCGCAGCGGGAGGACGTGCCCCCGCCGCACGGGGTCCGGCACGGGGCGGGGCACGGCGGGCAGTACGTCTTCCGGCACGTGCTGGCCCAGCAGGTGGCGTACCGTCACGTGCCCGGACCGCAGCGGGCCCGGCTGCACCGCCAGGCCGTCGAGGCGCTGCGAGCCCTGACGCCCCCTCCGCTGGTCCAGATCGCCCACCACACGCTGGCCGCCGGGGACCGCGAGGCCTGGCTGCCCAGGGTGGAGGAGGCGGCCGAGCAGTCCATCGCGCTGGGCGACACCGGCACCGCCGCCGCCCTGCTCCACCAGGTGCTGGAACAGCCCCACCTCTCGGCCGACGACCGCTCCCGCACCGCCCTGGCCCTCGGCCGGATCGCGGTCAACGGGCCGGACCACCTGGCCAACGCCGCCGTGCTGCGCTCCATCCTGGCCGACCCCCGGCTGCCCACCGCCACCTGCGGCGAGATCCGGATGGACCTCGGCCTGCTGATGGTCAACCACGGTGGCGACCGCTCGGGTTACGAGGAGATCGCCCGCTCCATCGGCGAGTTGGAGTCCAAGCCGGAGAAGGCCGCCCGGGCGATGATCGCGATGGCGATGAACGAACGGGACGAGGCGGCGGCCCACTCCCGGGCCTGGCTGGAACGCGCCGAGCAGACCCTCGCCGCGAGCCCCGACCAGGCCGTGCGGGCGGCAGCCCGGGCCACCCGGCTGACCCTGCTGGCCCGGGACGGCGACCCGGCGGTCTGGGCCGAACTCGACCGCCTGCCGCGGCAGTCGGAGGACACCGACCTGCTGCGCCAGACCACCCGGGCGGTTTACAACGTCGGCGAGCTCGCCATCGAACTGGGACACGACCAGCGGGCAGCCGAACTCCTGGCCGAGAGCCGGGAGTTGGCCCGCCGGGCGGACATCCCCTACCTGGAGTGCTACAGCCGGATCGCCCTGCTGCGGCTGGACGGGGGTGGCCGGCCGGTGGGAGGGGATCGAACGGGGCTTCGCCGAACTGGCCGACCAGTACCCGGACATGGCGATGGCCGGGACGGAGCAGAGCCTCACCCTGGGCCGGCTGGCCACGGCCCGGGGCCGCACCGCCGAGGCCCTGCGCCACTACCGGGCCGCCGCCGAGTACGGCGAACGGGAGTCCCAGGTGACCTCCGCCGTCCGTGCCGCGGTCGGCCTGGCCGCCGTCCGGCTGGCCGAGGGCGCTCCGGAGGACGCCTGGGCCACCGTCACCCCGGCGGTGCGGCTGCTGGCCCGGGCGGGTGCGTGGGCGCGGGCCACCGGCCTGCTGCCGGTGGCGGTGGCCGCGGGCCTCGCCTGCGGGCAGGAGGCGGCCGCGACAGCCTTGGTGGAGCAGGCGGGGGAGGGCCTGCGAGGCCGGGACGGACCAGGGGCGCGGGCCGAGCTGCACCTGGCCCACGGCCTGATCCAGGCGCAGGCCCAACCGGCCCTGGCCGTCGAGCACCTCACCACCGCCCGGGACATCTGGCGGGCCGTCGGCCGCCCCTACGAGGCCGCCAGGGCCGCCGAACTGCTGGCCCGCGCCCTGGCGGCCACCGAACGGGACCGGGCGGCCGCACATCTCACCGACGCCGTCGACTCCTTCACCCGCCTCGGCGCCACCGCCGACACCGCCCGCTGTGGCCCCCTGCTCCGCGAGCTCGGCCTCACCCGCCCCGCCGCCCGCGGCCGCCAGGGCTACGGCTCCCGCCTCTCGCCCCGCGAACGCCAGGTCGCCGACCTCCTGGTCGAGGGCGCCACCAACCAGGCGATCGCCCAGGCGCTCTTCCTCTCCCCGCGCACCGTCGAACAGCACGTCGCCCACGTCCTGAAGAAGCTCGACACCACCCGCAAGACCATCTCCGACGTCCACCCGGCGACTCGACGAGGCCGCGAAACGTTCGGCGCGGGCGGGGTGGTGCGGGACGGAAGTCAGGGGCATTGACCTTCTCTATCGAGCGAACGTCCCGGGTTTGGTCCGGATGGTCGATGATCTACGGATTTCGATCTCCCACTGCGATTCCACGTCCGGCCATTTTTTGGAGCAGCCCTGTGCTTTTTTTTTTTTCGTTTTTTTTTTCCCCCCCCCCGGGGGGGCGGGCGAGAGGCATCGACTCGAGCGGGGAGACAGTGGTTGTGGTTTGACGGCCCACGTCGGGGAAGCAGGTCGCTTACTCCGCGGGAGGCAGTCACTGGATCTGCCGATCGGGGAGGCGTAGTGCAGTTCGTCAGCAAGGGTTGACGCCCGCCACCGACACGGGCCGACAACGCTAGGGACGCCCGTCCGGAGGGCCCCCAAGTCTCGGGCGCCTGGAAAGTTCACTTCTCGCCCCTACGAGGAAGAGGCTTCTCCCATGCGCGCTCGCACCCACCTGGGCCCTCGCGGCCCGGGCCGCCACCTCGCAGTCCCCCCCCGGCGCCTCCCGCCTCGGCCGCCTCGACCCGTCCCGCCTGGTGGCCGCCGCCTCCGTCCTCACCGCCGGCGGAGCCGCCGGACCGGCGTGGCGGTCGGTGACGTCCTGGCGCTCGCTGTGTTCACGGCCAGCAAGGCCACTTCACTCCACGCCGCCGGGGGCCCTTGGGCGTGGTGGCCAGCATCGGCCAGCCGGGCATTGACCGGGCCGACCGGCCCGGTCCGCCGGAGGTGAGGGGCTGCTGCGGTGGGGTTGCTGCGGTGAGGAGCTCCTCAACCCGCGCTCCGACGGCAGCGAATACCGGTAACCGTACCTCTTCCACTCCCACCGGCTCGGCCGTCACCACGGCCATCCTCACCGGGCGAGGGCGGGCCGCGACCGGGGCCTGACGTTCCGTCAACGAGGGGGTGTGGAGGGGCGGTCGAGCCTTCGGGGCGTTGGGTAGCGGGGCCGGGCGGTCTGGAGGTGGCGGGTGGACCGGGCAAGCAGTGGGCGACGGCCGGTGGCGCGCGTCCGGACGGGCCGTACCCGGCCGGGTGTGACACGGCGACGGTCGGGGGTGGGTTCAGGCCGTGCGCGAGGCGTCGGTGGCGGAGCGGCGCGGGCGCCCAGGCAGACTCCTCGTCCGGAACGGGCCGTCAGCGTCGGAGAGGCCTCGATACCGATTGGCTGTGGGCCGACCCGGTTGGCGAAGCGGTGCCGGGGCCCTCGTCGTGCCCTCCGGAGTACCCGTCCACCAGGACCGCCGCGACCAGGTCGGCCGCCCCGACCCGATGCCCTGGGCGCGGGCCGCTCCGCGGATGTGCCCATTTTTTGCCGTCCCGGTGCACGATCGCCGAGGCGCCCTCCGGCTGGGAACGGGCCAGCCAGCCGCTGGCGGCCGCCGCCAGCACGGTGTCGGCCGGCAGCTAGGGCCAGGACACGCGCCCGCAACCCTGGCCGAGCAGCACCGCCAGACGGTACTGGGGGGTGTGCGCAGTGGCGACAGCTGTCTCCAGGGTCCGAGCGATATCCAGCGCCAGGCGTCCAGCTCGGCCTGACGGAGAGTTCGGCCCCCGATGTCAACCGCGCCACCAGCGGCAGGCCCAGCCTGCTTCGAGACAGCCGGGCGGTCCGGCGACACGCTGCGGCAGATTTCCGGGGGGGCGGCTGGTGAACGGCCGCTCCGGCGCCCGGCCCGTTGCCCCAACGGACCACGGCGGTGCCCGCCGAAACCGTGCCAGCGACCGGACCACGCGGACGTCCGGCGCGGCAGCTCCAGGCAGGCCGAGGTCGGCGGCCGCGAGCACGGCCTCCGTCCCGGGCGGTACGGCGGCGCGCTGCGGAGCACGAGGCCTCCCAGGCGTCCAGGCTCCGCCGGCCGTTCCGGGTCGGGCAGCCGGCCTGGTCCGGGGGGTCGGCGAGACGCGAGGGCCCGGGGCCACGTCCGCGCCCAGCCGCTCCGGCGGGACGACGCCGTCGCCAGACCGTGCGGCACCCAGGGTCTCGGCCCCTGCAACATCACCTTCGGGAAGATTTATTTTCACCCCGCCGCAGCTCACGGACACCCGCGGCCCGAGGAAAGCCCAGCCGGCCCACAGGCTCGGCCAGCACCAGATGCCGAGGGTGCCCAGGAAGGCAACACCCCGCATGGTCGGGCTGCGCAGGTAAGTCAGTAGCGCAGACGGCCGCACGGTGGGCCTGGACGGCGGCGGTGACAGCACCATGCAGAGGAAAGCCGCGGTGCCCTCCTGCACCTGGTCCGCCCAAGACCGGCCAGCGCCAGCACGGCAGCCGCGCGGACACTGGCCCGCTCCACCGCCCGGGTGATCCGCTCAGGCGGTGGCCACCCCGAACGAACCCGCCCAGGAGCGAACTCCGACACCACCAGAGCCACATGACGCACCGCAACCCGTGCCACGCCGGTACGTCACGGCCTCGTCAATCCCGAGTCCGCCCCCGGGCGCGCCTCCAGCTCCTCCCGTACGCCGATGAACCCCTCCGGCGCCCCGCACCGGTTGTCCCATCACTCAAGCTCCCGCACGCCAGCAGCCCTATCATCGCTCCGCCGTCAACTGTCATCCCGGTCCGGTCCTGACCGCCCATTCCCTGGCGGAGACGTCAGCCTGTGGCGGTGCTCACTCGCCCTCCGTCGGGGGTCGGCCGGCGCTGGGGATGCCAGCCTCGTCCCGTCGTGGGGTGAGCTCGCCGTCTCCGCGGGGTGATTGCTCACTCGCCTCCGGCGGGAGCGCGGTGTGGGGTCTCTACGCGTCTTATCGCAGGGGCGAGGGGTTGGATCGGCCCGTGCGGCTGCTCGTCCGCTCGGTCCGCTCAGCCTGTGGGCGCCGTGGCCCGGCAACCGGTGGTCCGGAGTTGCCGGCCGGCGCTGTGGCCGTGCCTCAGGGCGTCCGCCTCCGC
>NZ_BAAAYB010000106.1:0-85381 GCF_039535905.1 Kitasatospora albolonga
TCGGCGCCGCCGCCCTGCTCGCCTGCGACCTCCTGTGGGGCACCGCGACCCTGCCCTCCGTCCTGACCCGGCTGGCCCGCACCCTGGGCACCGAGGTGCCGTTCGGACTGCACGGCGGCGCGGCGCTGGCCACCGGCCGGGGAGACCGGCTGGTGCCGGTCGCGGTGGGCACGGACACCCACTGGGTGCTGGCTCCGGCGGACCGCCCGCTTCGCTCCCCCGAGGTGTTCCGCCGCTGGGACGAGCTCCGGGCAGCCGGGAAGGTCCGGCCACCACGCGGCTCCGAGGGGAGTCCGGACCGTGCCGACGACAGGCTGCTCGCCGCCCTGCAGCGGGGCGACGTCAAGGCACTGGCCCGTCGCCTCACCAACGACCTGCAGCCGGCCGCCCTCTCCCTCCTCCCCCTGCTACGGCGGACCCTGGACGCCGGCCTGGAGGCCGGGGCACTGGCGGCGCTGGTGTGCGGAGCCGGTTCGACCTGCGTCTTCCTGGCACCCGGGGCCGGGGAGGCACTGGCCGTCGCGGCCCGGCTGAGGGCCTCCGGCCTGCGCACGTCCGTGGCCAGCGGGCCCGCCTACGCAATCACCACGGAACCGGCCTCCTGCGGGGCGGCCTGCAGGGCCGATCGGTTGACGGGTCGTCACATCGGTTGTGGTGCACCGTCCTGAACCACCGGCCGCCTCCCGCTCTCCGCGTCCCGCACCCGCACCCGCACTGCCGACGCACCGTCAGCCCGCGTCCTCCAGGAGCCGGTCCTCGCACCAGGCCACCGCCTCGTCGCGCGTGGCCGTCCATCGGCCGGGAGGGCCGTCGACCTGGTCCAGGAACGGTTGCTGGACGGCGACGGCGACCCGCAGACCGCGTCGTTCGAGGTCCTTCAAGGTCCCCTCGACCATGGTCGCGGGGCCCGCCCCGACGGCGGTGACCGCCGTGAGGTCGAGCACGATCGCGCCGGGAGCGGCCTCGGCGGCCCGCTCCACCGCTGCCAGCAGTTGCTCGGTCTCGGTGAACTCCAGGTCTCCCTGGGCGCCGATCACCACGATGGGCCGCGCGTCCAGGACGGCGGTCCGCGCGGGATCGTGTTCACGGCCGGAGCGCGCCGCGCGCACCGTGTCGGTCACGGTGGCGGTCATGTGCACCGGGACGTGCATGAGGTGCAGCGCGTACCGCGAGGACATCTCGGTCAGCGCCGCCACGCCCCGGACGGAGTTGCCCTCCGCGTCCAGCGGCGGACTGTAGACGGCGACGCCGAAGCGGCCCGGGCTGCACGCGATCAGCCCGCCCGCCACACCGCTCTTGGCCGGCAGCCCGACGTTCAACAGCCACTCCCCGGCACCGTCGTACATTCCGCAGGTGGCCATCACGGCCAGCGTCCGGGTCGCCACCAGCTGGCTGACGACCCGTTCGCCGGTGACGGGGTTGAGCCCCCCGGTGGCCAGCGTCGCGGCCATCACCGCGAGGTTCGGCCGCGGTGACCCGGACGGCGCACTGGCGGAAGTAGGTGTCGGTCACCGCGTACGGGTCGTCCACCAGTGATCCGGCCGCCCGCATCAGGTAGGCGAGCGCGCGGTTGCGGTCACCGCTGGCGGACTCGGAGGCGTACACCTCCTCGTCGTGGTCCAGGCGGCGGCCCGCGAACGCCGACAGCCGGTCCAGGATCCGGGCCGACCGGGCTCCGGGGTCGGCCGCCCGCACCAGGGCGGTGGTGGCGATCGCGCCGGCGTTGACCATCGGGTTGGCCGGCCGCCCGGTGTGCGGCTCCAGGCTGATCGCGTTGAACGCCTCGCCGCTGGGCTCGGCACCGACCCGCCGGAGCATCTCCTCCGGGCCCAGGTCGGAGAGCGCCAGCGCGTAGACGAAGGGCTTGGAGACCGACTGGATGGTGAAGGGCGTGTCGGCCTTCCCCACCTTGTAGCGACGGCCGGCCATGCTGGTGATCGCGATCCCGAAGTCGTCCGGGTCCGCCTTGGCCAGCTGCGGGATGTAGGAGGCGACCTCGCCGCCCTTCAGGGCGCTCACCGCCCCAGGAGTTCACCGAGGGACTCGGTCACCGGATCCACCGCAGGGCCCTGCCTCTCGCCGTCGCTCCACTCCCCGGGTGCGCCGGGCGTGCCCTCCGACCGTAGGCAGCGCCGGCCACCCGTCACCGCCGGAACGGGGCGGACGGGTGACCACCCCGCCGACCGGCGGGGGCCGGAGGCCGGACGGGCCCGCCGGGCCCGCAGTTCGGCGGGGGTCCGGCGGGACCTTGGTCCTGTTTCCGGAGCCGATCCGCGCATGGACATTCCGGACAATCCAGCCCATATGTGACGATCAACACCGCAGGCGTCCGGGGGCACTCCCCGACACCCGACAGCGGAGGAACGAGCATCATGAGCGACAACAAGAGCCTTGCCGGCAAGGTCGTCCTGGTCGGCGCGGGCGCGAAGAACCTCGGCGGACTGATCAGCCGGACGGTGGGGGCCGACGGGGCGAAGGTGGGAGTGCACTTCCACTCGGACGCGGCCAAGGCCGACGCGGAGGCCACCGTCGAGGCAGTGGAGCGGGCCGGGGGTGAAGCCCTCGCGGTGCAGGCCGACCTGTCCGACGTGGCCGAGGTGGAGCGGGTGTTCGCCGTGGTGAAGGAGAGGTTCGGCGGGATCGACGTAGCGGTGAACACCGCCGGCATGGTCCTGCGCAAGCCGATTGTGGACACCACCGAGGCGGAGTACGACCGGATGTCGGACGTCAACGCCAAGGCGGCCTACTTCTTCATCCGCGAGGCCGGCCGACAGCTCAACGACGGCGGCAGGCTGATCACCATCGTCACCTCCCTACTGGCCGCCTTCACCGACGGGTACTCCACCTACGCCGGGCTCAAGGCACCGGTGGAGCACTTCACCAGGGCGGCCGCGAAGGAGTTCGCGGCACGAGGGATCTCGGTGAACAACATCGCGCCCGGGCCGATGGACACCCCGTTCTTCTACGGACAGGAGACTCCCGAGCGGGTCGCCTTCCACAAGTCCCAGGCCCTCGGCAACGAACTCACGAAGATCGAGGACATCGTCCCCATCGTCACCTTCCTCGCCACCGAGGGCGGGTGGATCACCGGACAGACCCTGTTCGCGAACGGTGGGTACACCACCCGCTGACCGCGGCGGCCTTCGCCAGGTGGCCGCTCCGGACCGTCCCGGAGCGGCCACCGCACTGCCGGCGACACGGCCGTGGGCGTCCCGCCACGGTGGAACCGACGCCCGCCGCCCGGAGGTCTCCTCGTGGCCGGGGTCCCCACCCCCGGTGTTCTCGGACTTGCCCCGCGACCCCGGCCCCGGTCCTCAGACAGCGACTCCGGCGCACGACGTCCTCGGCTCCACCTTCTCGGTGGAGCTGTCGGCCATTGCCGGTGCGGCGGTCGCCTTCGCCCTGGGCGGAGCGATGCTCGGCGCGGTCACCTACGGCCTGGCCCGCCGACTGCGACAATCAGCATGTCCCCCTGGAGCTGACCCGCCGTCGGATTCTGCCCGCCATCTCCCGACGAGGCGAGCCCGACATCCGCGGCCTCGGCAAGCTCCGCTACGTCACCGAGCAGACCTCACCCCTGCTCCACCCCGAAATCCGATTCAACAGCGCACCGGATTCAACGGAAGGAGCCTGGCGCCGCACCGATGCGCCACCCGAGCTCTGCCATCGTCTACTCCTAGGTGCACCTTGGGAGCTCGCACCCGTTCCACCGACTCAGGCATGCCCTGGGCCCAGCAAGGAGACATGACATGGCCGAGCGCCGCACTGGCACGAGGAAGCCGAAAGACATGACGTGCCCCCGGTGCAACTCAGCCGTCGAGCCCGACCACGCCGGCACCGTCACCGACGCGGACGGCCGACGGTTGGAATCGTGGACCCCTGGACGATGCACGAACCCGCAATGCGCAGAGGCACGTTGACCGGCGGGTGAGCCCGAACGCCCACGGCCTCGGCCCCAGGCCATGACGACGACAGTCACTTGCGGATTCGGTCAGTCCAGCTCTTCGACACGCCGGCGGACAGTGCGGACGATCGGGTTGACCTCGGGCAAGGGCGCGATCTGAAGGAGCATCGCCAACAGCGGACGGCCCACGTCGGCGGCACTCGCGTCGGGCACGTGCTTCCAGGCTGCTGCGGCCTGCCGAGCGGCGAAGCGTGCCTGGGGACTGTCAGAGCCCTCCGTTCCTGCCCGGGCGAGGGCCACCGAGGTCCACCGCGCCACCGCCAGGCTGTGGCCACCGGACAGCCAGGCGAGGTCCGCGAGCAGTGCGTCCACCTGTAGCGTGCTCGGGTGATCCGGGCCGACGGCGGCGGCGAGGTCGGCCCGGAGACTGTGGGCCCGCCCGGTGGACGTCCTCAAGACGCCGAAGGTGCGCGGCGTCGGTCGCACAGCCGTCGGCTGCGCCGGGCCGGGCTGGGCTTGATCCGCTTTGACGGACACCCCTGATCAGGGGCCTTGATCCCGGAGGGATGATGTCCGTCATGGGGAGCATGGGGAAGAAGAAGCCGCGTCCTCGCCGCTCGTTCACGCCGGAGTTCAAGGCTGAGATCGTCGGGCTGTGCCGGCAAGGCGACCGCTCGGTCGGCCAGGTGGCGAAGGACTTCGACCTGACCGAGACCGCGGTGCGGGCCTGGGTGAACCAGGCTCAGACCGACGCCGGCGAACGCGACGGCCTGACCAGCGACGAGCGCGAGGAACTGGCCCGGTTGCGGCGGGAGAACCGGCGCCTGCGCGAGGACGTCGACATTCTCCGTCGTGCAACGGCTTTCTTCGCGAAGGAGACCCGGTGACGGTGCACCCGTTCATCGAGGCGGAGAAGCGGGCAGGCCGCAACGTCAAACGGGCGTGCGAGCTGTTGAAGGTCTCCCGAGCCGCCTTCTACGCCCGCCGCACCGCAACTCCCGGTCCCCGCAAGGTCCGTGACGCCGAACTCACCGAGAGGATCACCGAGGTTCCGGGGAATCGCGCGGCAGCTACGGCGCCCCGCGCGTCCACGCCGTATTCCAGCGCCAAGGTGAGCGGTGCGGCCGGCGCCGCATCGCGCGCCTGATGCGCCAGGCCGGCCTGGCAGGGCTGCACCGACGGCGGCGGCAGCGCACCACCGTCCCCGGCCCGCACGCCGCCGCCCGGCCCGACCTGGTCCTGCGGGACTTCGAACCCAACCCGTGGGCCACCGACACACGTTGGTGCGGCGACATCACCTACATCCCGACCGAGGAGGGCTGGCTCTACCTGGCCACCGTCATCGACATCGCCTCCCGCCGCGTGGTCGGCTGGGCCACCGCCGACCACCTGCGGACCGAACTCGTCGCCGATGCCCTGCGCACCGCCTGCCACCAGCGTCGGCCCGCCGGACACGTGATCTTCCACTCCGATCGCGGCTGCCAGTACACCAGTAGCGAATTCGCCGGCTTGGCAAGCGAGTTCGGCATCCGCCTGTCCGTGGGTCGTACCGGGCAGTGCTGGGACAACGCCCTCGCCGAGTCCTTCTTCGCCACCCTCAAACGGGAGTTGACCGACCACCGGACCTGGCCCAGCCGGGCAGCGGCCCACTCCGCGATCTTCGAGTGGATCGAAAGCTGGTACAACATACACAGGCTGCACAGCAGCCTCGGCTACCGCAGCCCCGCCGAGTACGAGACCGTCCTCGCAGCCTGACCACCACACCGCAGGTGTCCGTCAAAGCGGAGCAAGCTCAGTCCACCATATCCGCAGGCTCGCAGACCTGAACAAGCCGGGTCGGCCTACCCGTCCAGTGTGGGCGCTGATTATGGCGTCGCGCAGGCGAAAGACCCTGGTGGTCTGCCAAGCATGTCACAACGGAATCCACGCAGGACGGGCTCCCTCGTCCACTCGAAAAGCGTCACTGGAGAGCGGTGTGCTGGGAAACTAGCCCGCACCGTTCGGGAAGGGGCCGTCGGAAAAGGACTCGCGCCACGAGCACCTCGCCGGCGGCCTACTTCACACCGGCAGTGGTGCGCGGACGGCACCTGGGACCGGATCCTCCAGTCGGTCCAGGCCGACGCCGACGCTCAGGGCCGCGTGGACTGGAGCCTGGTGGGCGTGGATTCGACCTCGTGCCGCGCCCATCAGCACGCCGCCGGGGCGCCCCACCGGGAACCGCGGATCCCGAAAAAAGATCAACGCCCCGGCAGCACCGCCCCGACGAGGGTCTCGGACGCTCCCGGGGCGGGCTGACAACGAAGATCCACCTGGCCGGCGAAGGCGGACGCCGCCCCCTGTCCCTGCTGGTGACACCGGGTCAGTGGGGCGACGCACCGCGGCTCGTCGCCGTCCTGGAGCGCATCCGCGTCCCACGGCCGGGCGGCGGGCGTCCACGCACGCGGCCCGACCACGTCAGCGGGGACAAGGCCTACAGTTCCCGCCGCAACCGCACCTACCTGCGCAGACGCCACATCAAGCACACCATCGCCGAACCCCGGGACCAGCGGGCGAACCGCCGGCGCCGCGGCAGCAAAGGAGGCCGGCCACCCGTCTTCGACGCGGACACCTACCGGCGCCGGAACGAAGTCGAGCGCACCATCAACCGCCTCAAGACCTTCCGCGCCGTCGCCACCCGCTACGACAAACGGGCCTACGTCTTCCACGGGACCGTCACCGTCGCCTCGATCCGCCTATGGACCAGACCCGATCCGCCGGACAGAACCTAGGCGGATATGGCAGTCAACTGCCTTTACTGGTGGGGTGGTTGGGGATCGTGGCTGGTTCCGGCTGCTCGTCCCGCAGGCACCGTCGACAGCGGCGGGTGACCGCGCTGATGCTACGTGTCGCTGTCATATGCGGGACTGCGGCGGACCCGGCCGGCGCCCCGTGAGCCCTGCCGCCCGTGGGCGGCGCCGTGCCGGAGCCGGTGTCCGGAGCGGCCCCGGCAGCGTGCGCCACCAGGGACCCCTGGGCGGCGACCCGACCGCGTCCGCGGCACATGCGGGCAGAAGGAGACATCCCTCATGGCACTGTCAGCAGCCGACCTGACCAAGCTCGGTGGCAAGCCGATCGGCATCCAGTCGACGTTCTTCCACAACGTCTTCCTGCGGCTGGACGGCGCGGGCGTGAGCACCGCGACGGACAACGGTGGCGGCAAGGTCAACTGCCAGTACGGGCCCGGTCCGCTGACGGCCTTCAAGGTCCACGCCAACGCGGACGGCTCGTTCTCCTTCGAGTCGGCGGTGTCCGCGAACGTGTTCCTGCGCATGGACGGCAACGGCGTCCCCTCCACCATGGCCGGTGGCGGCACGGTCAACTGTCAGTTCGGGCTGGGCCCGTGGGAGAAGTTCCTCCTGATCGCCCAGCCCGACGGGTCCTTCTCCCTCGCCTCCCAGGCCTTCCCCGGCATCTGCCTGCGCCTGGTGACCGGCAGCGGCGTCACCGCCGAGACCGGCCCGGGCGGCACCGTGAACTGCCAGACCAACGCCATCGGCGGCGAGCACGAGAAGTTCTGGCTCGACGTCGCCTGACCGATGCCTGCGGGCACCCGGAGCCCTTCGGGTGCCCGCACCCGACGCCGGCGCACGACGCGAGGCCGGGTCCGCGGCGCCGGGCTGGGTCAGACGGTGGCGAAGGACAGGTAGACGCTGCTGCGGTCGTGCCAGGAGTAGCCGGGCTCGATGACGGCGGTGGCGTAGCCCTGGCAGGTGGTGTTCTTGAACAGGCGGATGCGGCGGGCGGTGCGGTTGTCGCCTCCGACGGCGCCGTCACTCATCGGGTAGCAGGTGTAGCTCCGACCCGGCGCCGGACGCGATGGCAACTCCGTCCGGGGCGTGGCGAGGCTGGCTGGGCCGGGCGCGGCGTTTGCTTGCCAGGGCGTGGCGCGTCGAATGTGCTGGGAGCGCAGCGCGGGACAGGAGGCCGGCCACCGACGTGCGTGTGCGTCGTAGTGTCTGGCCTGGAAGCTCCGGGCAGGATTGCTGTTGCCCCGGACAGTCGGTGTGAGCTTGCTCCGCTTTGACGGACACCTGCGGTGTGGTGGTCAGGCTGCGAGGACGGTCTCGTACTCGGCGGGGCTGCGGTAGCCGAGGCTGCTGTGCAGCCTGTGTATGTTGTACCAGCTTTCGATCCACTCGAAGATCGCGGAGTGGGCCGCTGCCCGGCTGGGCCAGGTCCGGTGGTCGGTCAACTCCCGTTTGAGGGTGGCGAAGAAGGACTCGGCGAGGGCGTTGTCCCAGCACTGCCCGGTACGACCCACGGACAGGCGGATGCCGAACTCGCTTGCCAAGCCGGCGAATTCGCTACTGGTGTACTGGCAGCCGCGATCGGAGTGGAAGATCACGTGTCCGGCGGGCCGACGCTGGTGGCAGGCGGTGCGCAGGGCATCGGCGACGAGTTCGGTCCGCAGGTGGTCGGCGGTGGCCCAGCCGACCACGCGGCGGGAGGCGATGTCGATGACGGTGGCCAGGTAGAGCCAGCCCTCCTCGGTCGGGATGTAGGTGATGTCGCCGCACCAACGTGTGTCGGTGGCCCACGGGTTGGGTTCGAAGTCCCGCAGGACCAGGTCGGGCCGGGCGGCGGCGTGCGGGCCGGGGACGGTGGTGCGCTGCCGCCGCCGTCGGTGCAGCCCTGCCAGGCCGGCCTGGCGCATCAGGCGCGCGATGCGGCGCCGGCCGCACCGCTCACCTTGGCGCTGGAATACGGCGTGGACGCGCGGGGCGCCGTAGCTGCCGCGCGATTCCCCGGAACCTCGGTGATCCTCTCGGTGAGTTCGGCGTCACGGACCTTGCGGGGACCGGGAGTTGCGGTGCGGCGGGCGTAGAAGGCGGCTCGGGAGACCTTCAACAGCTCGCACGCCCGTTTGACGTTGCGGCCTGCCCGCTTCTCCGCCTCGATGAACGGGTGCACCGTCACCGGGTCTCCTTCGCGAAGAAAGCCGTTGCACGACGGAGAATGTCGACGTCCTCGCGCAGGCGCCGGTTCTCCCGCCGCAACCGGGCCAGTTCCTCGCGCTCGTCGCTGGTCAGGCCGTCGCGTTCGCCGGCGTCGGTCTGAGCCTGGTTCACCCAGGCCCGCACCGCGGTCTCGGTCAGGTCGAAGTCCTTCGCCACCTGGCCGACCGAGCGGTCGCCTTGCCGGCACAGCCCGACGATCTCAGCCTTGAACTCCGGCGTGAACGAGCGGCGAGGACGCGGCTTCTTCTTCCCCATGCTCCCCATGACGGACATCATCCCTCCGGGATCAAGGCCCCTGATCAGGGGTGTCCGTCAAAGCGGATCAAGCCCAGTGCGGGCCTTGGCCATGTCGATCATCACCACCGTCGCGGTCCTTCATCGCCGCCGTGCACGCCTGCACCATGGTCCTGGAGATGTTCCTGTGGGCCGGCGCGGAAGCCCGAGCGGCCTTCGGGACCACCGAGGAATTCGCCGCCGCGACGAAGACGCCCGCCGCCAATCAGGGGCTGTACGACGGCTTCCTCGCCGCGGGCCTGGTGTGGAGTGCCGTCGCGTCCGACCCAGGGGGTTTCCAGGCGGAGGTGTTCTTCCTGATGCGTGTGGCCGTGGTCGGCGCGTACGGTGCCGCCACGGCCAGCCGGAAGGTCATCTTCGTCTGGACCCTTCCGGCTCTGGCCGCGCTGGCACAGGTGCTGGCGGCCCACCGAGCGCACTGGCCGCGCGCGGACCCGGCCGGGCCGTCAGGTCTCCCTGTACAGCGGGTGTCCGACGTTCGTCCGGCTCACCCCGAGCTTCCGGAGGACCTGCGCCGCGTACCGCTCGACGGTGCGCGGCGACAGCACCTGGGCCCGGGCGATCTCCTGGTTGGTCGCACCCGCAGGCGAGGAGTTTCGGCCACCTGGCGTTCGCGGGGCGAGAGTTCACTGCGGCGGCCGCGCCCGACCGGGTGGCCGAGTCGGTGCACCGGGCGGCCTCGAACGGACGGCCGATCCGCTGCCAAGCCGCTGCGGCGAGTCCGAACTGCGTGGCCCCGGCGGCGGGGTCGTCCCGCTCCGCCGGTAGACCGCGTCTTCACCGGCCCCGACGATTTCAACACCCAGCTGACGGCCTGGCTGCAGATCGCCAACCGGCGCCGATACCGCTCCACCGACGCCCGGCCGATCGACCGCTGGGAGGCGGACCGCGCGGCGATACTCACCGTCCCGCCAGTCGTCGCCGAGGTCAGCTGGCGGCCCGGGGAGAGCTGACGGTCTGTTAGCGCTCTCAAACCGAACGGCCGGCCGGGCCCTCCGACCCGGTCGCCCACTCCGCTACGCCGCCGCCGATCCGCGCCTGAACTTCCCATACGGTCAAGCATCTTGGCAGGTGGTCAGGTGCAGACGGATTCCTGCGCGAGGTCTTGACAGCCCCAGCAGGCCCTGATTACCTCCCTGCCACACGCCGGAAATTCACCGTTCAAGTTGTTAGCGTTAACAATAACCTCTCCGGCGCTCCCCACCCCACCCGTAGGAGAGTGCACATGAACGCACGTGGTTGGCGCTCGCGCCTGGCCGCCGTGCTCTCGGTGGTCTTCCTGGCCGGCTTCCTGGTCTCGGTCAACACCACCACCGCCGCGGCCGCCACGGTCGACACCGCCAAGTGGTACGTCCTGGTCAACCGCAACAGCGGCAAGGCCCTGGACGACTACAACGGCGGTACGGGCAACGGCGCTTCGGTCGTGCAGTGGACGCGCACCAACGCCTCCGTGCAGCAGTGGCGGTTCCTGGACTCCGGCAGCGGCTACTTCCGCCTGCAGAACCGCACGTCCGGCAAGGTGCTGGACAACTACAACTGGTCCTCCGCCGACGGCGCCGACGTCGTCCAGTGGTCCGACCTGAACGCGGCCAACCAGCAGTTCCGGCTGGCCGACTCCCCCGACGGCCACGTGCGCCTGATCAACAAGCACAGCAGCAAGGCCCTGGAGGTGCAGGGTGCCTCCACCGCCGACGGCGGCAAGGTGGTCCAGTACGCCGACTGGGGCGGGACCAACCAGCAGTGGCAGCTCGTCCCGGTCGGCGACGTCGGCGGCGGCGGCAGCGGCGGCGGCTCGCTGCCGTCCACCTTCCGATGGAGCTCCAGCGGTGTACTGGCCGGGCCGAAGCCCGACTCCGCACACCCGGACATCGCGGCGATCAAGGACTTCTCGGTGATCCGCCACAACGACAAGTGGATCGTCTACGCGACCACCGCCAGCGGCACCGCGGGCTGGAACCTGGAGCAGTTCACCTTCTCCGACTGGTCCCAGGCCGCCGCCGCGACCCCGACCTACCTGGACACCGGCTCCGGCATCGGCAAGGGCTACCGGGCCGCGCCGCAGGTCTTCTACTTCGCGCCGCAGAACCTCTGGTACATGGTCTTCCAGACCGGGCCGCCGTCCTACTCGACCAGCACCGACCCGAGCAACCCGGCGCTGTGGACCGCGCCGAAGACCTTCATCTCCACCGAGCCCGCGATCGTGACCCAGAACAAGGGCAACGGCACCTGGATCGACTTCTGGACGATCTGTGACGCCGCCAACTGCTTCCTGTTCTTCGCCGACGACAACGGCCACATGTACCGGGCCCAGACCACCCTGGCGAACTTCCCGAACGGCTACGGCAACACCCAGATGATCATGTCCGACACCCCCAACAACCTGTTCGAGGCGTCCAACGTCTACAAGGTCCAGGGCAAGGACGAGTACCTGATGGTGGTCGAGGCGATCGGCAGCACCGGCCGCCGCTACTTCCGCTCCTGGACGGCCCCGAGCCTCACCGGTACCTGGACCCCGCTGGCCGCCACCGAGGGCGAGCCGTTCGCCGGCCGGAACAACGTCACCTTCTCCGGCACCGCCTGGACCCAGGACTTCAGCCACGGCGAGCTGGTCCGCTCGGGCAACGACCAAACCCTGCCGATCAACCCCTGCAAGCTGCAGTACGTCTACCAGGGCCTCGACCCGAGCGCCTCCGGTGACTACATCAAGCTCCCCTACCGGATGGGCCTGCTGACCCAGACCAACAGCACCTGCTGATCGCCCGTCAGCACCCCGCGGGGCCGGTCGTCCGAGGACGGCCGGCCCCGCGCGGCGTCACCCCTCGAACGAGAGCCGGTACCGGCCGCCGGCCCGGAGCGGGAACGCGAACTCCCGGCGGACGTCACAGGCGCGGGCGATCACCTCGCCGGCCGGGTCGGTCAGGACCGTACGGTCCGCGCCCTCCGGCAGGTGGAGCACGACGGCACCGTCCCGCGCCGCCGTCACCGCACATTCATCCGATGCAACAGCGCGAGTGGCAGCCCTGCCACACCGGGGGGTCAGTCGGCGGACAGCAGGGTGGGGTCCGCCATGATCCGGTGCACCGTGGTCAGCGCCGCGCCCAGCAGCGGCCCGCGCCGCCCGAGGGCGGAGGGCCGCAGCGCCTCCGGCTCCCACGGGCGCACGGTGACCCGGTCGGCCAGCTCGGCGCGGACGGCCGGCAGCAGCCACTCGGCGAGCTCCGCATAGGTGCCGCCGAGTACCAGGCCGTCCGGGTCGATGAGTTCGACGGCGGACGCCAGGGCCAGGCCGAGGGCCCGGCCCGCGCGCTCCAGCGCCCGTACGGTCGGCGGGTGGCCCGCCCTGGCCCGCTCAGCCAGCAGGACCACCGGGTCGCCCCGGTCGGCCCCCGCGAGGTCGGTGGGCGCGAGGCCCGCCTCCCGCAGGACCGCCGCCTCGCCCGCGTACTGCTCCAGGCAGCCCCGGGAGCCGCAGACGCAGCCGGGGCCGTCCGGGTGGACCGGCACGTGGCCGAGCTCTCCGGCGAAGCCCCGGGCCCCGCGGAACAGGCGGCCGTCGAGGACCAAGGCGGCGCCGATCCCGGCCTCGGCGGAGACGTGCACGAAGGTCTCGGCGCTCTCCTCCGCGCTCCAGTACTCGGCCAGCGCACCGAGGTTGGCCTCGTTCTCCGGCTCGGGCACGGTGTCCGGGTCGGGCCAGTGGTCTGCGATCCTGACGGTGTGCCAGCCGAGGTTGGGCGCGCGCTCGACCAGGCCGTCGGGCTCGTTCGGGACCACACCGGGAACGGCCAGCACCCGGCCCTCGACCCGCAGTCCGAGGGCGGCCGCCTCGGCCTCCGCCTCGGCGGCCAACGCGGCGGCCCGCGCCAGGACCTCCCCGGCCGGCAGCCCCGCGTTGGGCCGCTCGGTCCGGCACCAGACCCGGGGCTCGCCGCGCAGGTCCACCACGCAGGCGCCGAGGTGGGCGACCCCGATCTCCAGGCCGAGGCCGGCCGGGCCCTCGCCGTTCAGCGCCAGTGCCCGGCCGGGCCGCCCGACCCGTCCGCTGGCGGTGGCCACGCCCTCGGTCAGCGTGCCGCGGGCGATCAGCTCGTCGACCAGCGAGGAGACGGCCGCCCTGGTCAGCCCGACCCGCCCGGCCACGTCGGCGCGGGAGAGCGGGGTGTGCGCGGCGACCGTGCCGAGGACCACCGCGAGGTTCTGCCGCCGCATGTCCTGTTGCCAGGCCGGCCCGTTCTCCGCGCCCATGCCCGTCCTGCCGACCGCTGCCACGTGCCGCCCTTCCTACCGGTCCCCGGCCGGGGCACCTTGCAAGGCCCCGGCCCGACGCAGGGTATCCCCGATCCGAGCCAGGGCGTCGTGGTCCTGCGCCACCGGTTCGATCAGCGGTCCCTCCGCCGTGCGCCAGCGGCGGGCGACCGCGTCGGCCGGTTCGCCGGTGAGCAGCGCGGCGGCCTGGGCGGCGGCGCCGAGGGCCACCAGCTCCTGGGCCTCGGGGACCAGGACCGCCCGGCCGGAGAGCCGCAGCACGGTCCGCTGCCAGGCCCGGCCCCGGGCGCCGCCGCCGATCAGCAGCAGCGGCTCCTCGCCCGACGGGTCGTTACCGCCCGCGCGCAGCACGGAGTCGAGCGCGGTCAGCAGGGCGTGGGCCGCGCCGTCGTAGGCGGCCTGGAGCAGCTGCCCCGGCGTGGTGTCGTGGCGCAGGCCGTGGACCAGGCCGGAGGCGGCCGGGAGGTCCGGGGTGCGCTCACCGTCCAGGTAGGGCAGGACGACGGCGGTGCCCCCGTCCTCGACATCCTCCCGGCCGCGGCCCAGCAGGGCCGCGATCCGGTCGACGGCCAGGGTGCAGTTGAGGGTGCAGGCCAGCGGCAGCCAGGCGCCGAGGGCGTCGGCGAAGCCCGCGACGGTACCGGTGGGGTCGGCGGGCCTGTTCCGGCCGACGGCGTAGACGGTGCCGGAGGTGCCGAGACTGAGCACCGGGCGGCCCGGCTCCAGGCCCAGGCCGAGGGCCGCGGCCATGTTGTCGCCGGTGCCGGTGGCCACCAACGCGCCTTCGCGCAGCGGCGTCCCGGGGCGGACCACGCCCACCCGGGCGCCCGGCGGGAGGACCTGCGGCAGCTGGCCCGGGTCGAGGCCGATCCGGGCCAGCAGGTCCTTGTCGTAGCCGTCCGGCCCCCACCAGCCGGTGCCGGAGGCGTCGCCGCGGTCGGTGACGGCCTCGCCGGTCAGACGCTCCGTCAGGTAGTCGTGCGGCAGGCGGACGGCGGCGGCCCGGTCGGCGGCGGCGGGCTCGTTGGCGCGCAGCCACGCCCACTTGGCGGCGGTGAAGGCGGCGGTCGGGACACTGCCGGTCCGGCGGGCGAGCTCCTCGGGGCCGAACCCGTCCCGCAGCTCGGCCGCCTGGGGTGCGGAGCGGACGTCGTTCCAGAGCAGCGCCGGACGGACCGGCGCCCCGGCCGCGTCGAGGGTGACCAGTCCGTGCTGCTGGCCGGCGATCGAGACGGCGGCCGCGCGGTCGGCCCAGCCGGTGGCGGCGGCGGCCTCGCCGAGTGCCCGCCACCACTGCTCGGGGTCGCTCTCGCGGCCGGTTCCCGAGCTGACGGTGTGTCCGGCCCGGCCCTCTCCGACCACGGTGCCCGTGTCGATGTCGACGGCGATGGCCTTGGTGGACTGCGTCGAGCTGTCCACGCCGATCACGACGCGCTGCTGAGCCATGCGTTCCTCCGGGGGGTTCCTTCTGGCGTTGCGACATACTAATTTGTTGAGAGCCATAACAAACACCCCCCGCACCGATCCGGAGCCCTTTGATGTCCATCGACCCGCTCGTCCCCACCCCCGCGCACCGCTTCACCTTCGGTCTGTGGACCGTCGGCTGGCAGGGGCGCGACCCGTTCGGCGACGCCACCCGGCCCGCGCTCGACCCGGTCGAGACCGTCCAGCGGCTGGCCGCCCTCGGCGCCCACGGCGTTACCTTCCACGACGACGACCTGATCCCGTTCGGCGCTGGCGAGGCCGAGCGCGAGCAGACCGTCAAGCGCTTCCGCGCTGCCCTGGATGCCACCGGGCTGAAGGTGCCGATGGCCACCACCAACCTCTTCACCCACCCGGTCTTCAAGGACGGCGCGTTCACCGCCAACGACCGCGACGTGCGCCGCTACGCGCTGCGCAAGACGATCCGCAACATCGACCTCGCGGCCGAGCTCGGCGCCACCACCTACGTCGCCTGGGGCGGCCGGGAGGGCACCGAGTCGGGCGCGGCCAAGGACGTGCGGGTGGCGTTGGACCGGCTGAAGGAGGCCTTCGACCTGCTGGGTGAGTACGTTGAGGTGCAGGGCTACGACCTGCGCTTCGCGATCGAGCCCAAGCCGAACGAGCCGCGCGGGCGACATCCTGCTGCCGACGGTCGGTCACGCCCTGGCCTTCATCAACGAGTTGGAGCGCCCGGACCGGGTCGGCCTCAATCCGGAGGTCGGCCACGAGCAGATGGCCGGGCTGAACTTCCCGCACGGCATCGCCCAGGCGCTGTGGCACGGGAAGCTGTTCCACATCGACCTGAACGGCCAGTCCGGCATCAAGTACGACCAAGACTTCCGCTTCGGCGCGGGTGACCTGCGGCAGGCCTTCTGGCTGGTCGACCTGTTGGAGAACGCCGGCTACGACGGCCCGAAGCACTTCGACTTCAAGCCGCCCCGCACCGAGGACTTCGACGGCGTCTGGGCCTCGGCGGCCGCCTGCATGCGCAACTACCTTCTGCTGGCCGAGCGTTCCCGCGCCTTCCGCTCCGACCCCGAGGTGCAGGCCGCCCTCGCCGCTTCCCGCCTCCTCGAACTCGCCCTCCCCACCGCCGAAGACGGCCTGGCCGGCCTGCTGGCGGACCGCTCGGCCTTCGAGGACTTCGACATGGACGCCGCGGCCTCCCGGGGCATGGCCTTCGAACAGCTCGACCAGCTCGCCCTCGAACACCTCCTCGGCGCCCGCTGAGCACCGGGGAGCCGGGCCGCAGCGACGGCGCGGCCCGGCTCTCCGGACGGGCTCTTCACCCGACCACTTCAGCCCCGGATCAGGACGTCCACCTGACCCGTGCCGGCCGGGGAGCGAGCACCGCTCCATCCGAGCCGAGTCGCCGAAACTTTCGCCCAATGAGCTCCATCATTTCGCTCAAATTCGGGGCGCAGTAGGTCATCTGACGATCGAATCGCCGTCTTCCGCGTCACCCGTGCCACGGAACAGGGTTTTTGCCGGACAAGCCGGATCCGAGCGCGAGCGAATCTGTCGCCGCTCCAGTCGAAAGTGTTGACAGCCCGTCGAGCGTGGCCCAACACTGGCGCCGTCGACAAGGTCGCACCCACCCATCGGCATCGCCCCCAACGATGTTGACGACCCGTCGGCTCCGTGCGGCGCTGCGCGACACCGTCCGTCCGACCCACCCCCATGCGGTCGTCGGTGGCGCGGGGCCGCACCCACCCCCACCCCACCCGCAGGACGGAACACCCTCGTGAACTCTCCCCACCCCAAGAGCCGCACCCCCTGCCGCGCCCGACGGACCGTCAGCGCGGTGCGCGTCCTCGCCCCGGCCCTCGCGGTCGTCCTGGCCCTGCCCGGCACCGCCGAGGCCGCGACCGTCACCACCAACCGGACCGGCACCGACGGCGGGTACTTCTACTCGTTCTGGAGCGACGGCGTCGGAGCGTCCTCGATGTCGCTGAACGGCGGCGGCAACTACGGCACCTCCTGGAGCAAGGTCGGCAACTTCGTGGCCGGCAAGGGCTGGCGCACCGGATCGCGCAACCCCGTGACGTACTCCGGGACTTGGAGCACCAACGGCAACGCGTACCTGGCGCTGTACGGCTGGAGCACCAACCCGCTGGTCGAGTACTACATCGTCGAGAACTACGGCTCGTACCGGCCCTCCGGGACGTACAAGGGCACCGTCACCAGCGACGGCGGGACGTACGACATCTACCAGACGACGCGTTACAACGCGCCTTCCATCGAAGGCATCAAGACCTTCAACCAGTACTGGAGCGTCCGTCAGACCCGGCGGACCGGCGGGACCATCACCGTCGGGAACCACTTCGACGCCTGGGCCCGGGCCGGGATGAGACTCGGCACCATGAACTACGAGATCATGGCCACCGAGGGTTACCAGAGCAGCGGCAGCTCGAACATCACCCTCGGCACCACCGGCGGCAACCCGCCCGGCGGCGGCTGCACCGCGGCGCTCTCCGCCGGCGATTCGTGGGGCGACCGCTACAACCTGAACGTCTCGGTCACCGGATCGAGCGCCTGGAAGGTGACCGTGAAGGTCCCCTCCCCGGAGAAGGTCGGCTCGACCTGGAACGTCAACGCCACCTACCCCGACGCCCAGACCCTCGTCGCCACCCCCAACGGCGCGGGCGACAACTGGGGCATGACCATCCTGAAGAACGGCAGCTCCGCCTGGCCGACGGTCTCCTGCACCACGAGCTGACCCCCGCACCGACCCTCCCTCGTCACGAGCTCAGCGGCTCTGCGCGCTCGAAAATGTTAGCGCTAACAGACTCGGATCGCAGCTCCCCCACCCACAGAGAAGGTCCCATGCACACACGGAGTTCCAGCCGCCGACAGCTGTCCGCGGCGTTCGCCGCCGCGGTCGTCGCCGTGGCGACCCTGGCGGCGATGCTCGTCGCCCGCCCCGGCCCAGGCCGCCACCAGCGGCCCCCACTGCGCGGCACCGGCTCCAACCGGTGCCTGGACGTCCAGGGCGCCAGTCAGGCCGACGGCGCGGCCCTGCAGATCTACGACTGCTCGGGGCGGGGCGACCAGCAGTGGACGGCGACGTCCACCAACCAGCTCACCGTTGTAACGGCACCAAGTGCCTGGACGTCCCCAAACCACGCGACCACCGCCGGCACCCGGGTGCAGATCTGGCCTGCAGCGGCGGAGCGAACCAGCAGTGGCGGGTGAACAACGACGGCACCGTGGTCGGCGTCGAGTCCGGCCTCTGTCTGGACGTCTCCGGCGGCGGCACGGCCAACGGCACGGCGGTGCAGCTCTGGACCTGCAACGGCGGCGGCAACCAGAAGTGGACCGGCCTGACCGGCACGCCGACCCCGACGCCCACCCCGACGCCGACCGGCGGCACCTGCGCCCCTCCCGTCCTCGTACCGGTGGTCCTCGACGGTGCGCTGGCGCAGCCGGCCAACGGCTGGGCCGCGGTGAAGGACTTCACCACGGTGACGGTGAACGGCAAGCACCTGGTCTACGCCTCGAACGTGAACGGGTCCACGTACGGCTCGATGGCCTTCAGTCCCTTCACCAACTGGTCCGACATGGCGTCGGCAGGCCAGACCGGGATGAGCCAGGCCGCGGTGGCGCCCACCCTGTTCTACTTCGCTCCGAAGAACATCTGGGTGCTGGCCTACCAGTGGGGCCAGTGGCCGTTCATCTACCGCACCTCCAGCGACCCGACCAACCCCAATGGCTGGTCCGCGCCGCAGCCGCTGTTCACCGGCAGCATCTCCGGCTCCGGGACCGGCCCGATCGACCAGACGCTGATCGCCGACGACCAGAACATGTACCTGTTCTTCGCCGGTGACAACGGCAAGATCTACCGGGCGAGCATGCCGATCGGGAACTTCCCGGGCAGCTTCGGCTCCTCGTACACCACGATCATGAGCGACACGGCGGCCAACCTGTTCGAGGCCCCGCAGGTGTACAAGGTCAAGGGCCAGAACCAGTACCTCATGATCGTCGAGGCCCAGGGATCGGGCGGCCGCTACTTCCGCTCCTTCACGGCCACCAGCCTGAACGGCTCCTGGACCCCGCAGGCGGCCACCGAGGGCAGCCCCTTCGCGGGCAAGGCCAACAGCGGCGCCGGCTGGACCAACGACATCAGCCACGGTGACCTGGTCCGCAGCAACCCCGACCAGACCATGACCATCGACCCCTGCAACCTGCAGCTCCTGTACCAGGGCAAGGCCCCGAACGCGAGCGGCCCCTACGACCAACTGCCGTGGCGTCCGGGGGTCCTGACCCTCCAGCGCTGACCGGCGCGCGCCACTCCGAGGGACCCCGGCCACACCTCGGCCGGGGTCCCGCCACGCCGGTGACGGGCCGTCGGCCGCCTCAGGGCGACGGCGGCCCTCCTGTGCGAGCCTGGCCCCATGTCGATCACCGCCACCGTCGCGGTCCTGCTCATCGCGGCCGTGCACGCCTACATCCTGGTCCTGGAGATGTTCCTGTGGACCGGCCCGAAGGCCAGGTCCTCCTTCGGCACCACCGCCGAGTTCGCCGCCGCGACCAAGACGCTCGCGGGCAACCAGGGCCTGTACAACGGCGTCCTCGCCGCAGGCCTGGTGTGGGGTGCCGTCGCCTCCGACCCCGTGGGGTTCCAGGCGAAGGTGTTCTTCCTGGTGTCCGTCGCCGTGGTCGGCGCCTACGGTGCCGTCACGTCCAGCCGGAAGATCGTCTTCGTGCAGACCGTTCCCGCCCTGATCGCCCTGGCGCTGGTCCTGGCGGCCCGCTGAGCCGGCCTGGCGGGGCCGAAGCCACGGGGGCCGATCGAGTGGAACGCGCCACGGCGCAGCCCGGTCTGATCATGCGTCAGCCGCCGAGCGGCCAGGCTGATGCGCATGACACCCCTGCACGGCGCCGCCCTGAGGTGTGCGGCGGCGGCCCTCGCGGCCGTGGCCTCGCTGGGCGCGGACCCGGCCGCCGCCGCGCCGAGAGCCACCGGCGACCTCAAGCTGACCCTGGTGGCCCGGGTCTGCGCGAGCTACTCCGACGTGATGGCCAACCGGCAGCGGGACGACAACATGCAGTCCCTGCAGAACCTCGGCAAGGACTCGGTCTACTCCGAGGGCCAGCCCGTGGCCCCGGACGTCGAGGCCGCCAACGACCCGAACTGCACGCCGCTGACCGGCTGGCGGTTCAGCCTGGGCAGCGGCATCGGCGGCGAGGTGCAGGGCCTGTCCACCGTCACCCCCGCACCGGACGGGCTCACCCGGGCCACCACCCTCGCCTCCGTGCCCGAGTTGGACGCCAACCGCAACGACACCGGCCGCATCCTGGCGGGAGCGGTCACCGTGGACCTGGACGACAGCCTGATCGCGGTCGCCCGGAACCGCCGCCTGCAGATCCAGGGCGGCGCTCCCACCGACCCGCTCAACCAGCAACTGCTCGGCAACACCTACTCGTTCGCGACGTTGCGCTGCGCCGTGGACAACCAGCGCGCCGACAACGTGGACCGGGCCGCCTACCCGACCGGCTCCAGCCACGTCTTCTGCTACTACTACGCCGTCCGCCAACCCGCCGAGCCGGGGACCGTCGTGGTGCGCAAGCACGTGCTGGGCACCGCCGCGGCACGGCCGTTCGCCTTCGACGGCGACCTCTCCTACAACCCCGGCGGCCTCTTCCAGTTGACCGCCGGCCCCGGTGCCGACGGCGAGCAGTCCTTCCGTCGGGCACCGAGCGCCGAGACCGGGCAACCGTGGACGGTGCAGGAGCAGGTGCCCGCCGGCTGGACCATGACCGACCTCGCCTGCACCTCCGCCAACGGCACCAGCACGACTACGACTTCGGGCCCCCGGGCCTCCGTCACCCTGGCCGCCGCCGACACCGTCACCTGCGTCTACACCGACGCGCCGAGCGACACCGTCGCCCCGCTCACCCTGCTCAAGCAGACCACCGGCGGCGCGGGCGGACCGTTCGGCTTCACCGCCGAGGACGGCACCACCCTCGGCACGGCCAGCACCACCCGGCCGGACACTCCGGTCAACGTCGGGACGACGTACCTCGCGCCCGGCCGACACACCGTCACCGAGGCGCTCCCGGAGGGCTGGTCGCTCAGCACGGTCTCCTGCCAGGGCGCGACCGCCACCAACTCCACCGACGGCTTCGCCCTCGACCTCCCGGCGGGTGGCGCCACCTGCACCGTCACCAACACCCGACAGAACCCCCCGCCGCCGTCACCGACACCGTCACCGAGCCCCACGCCTACGCCCCTCCCGACACCGACGCCGACGCCGACCGCCGTTCCGACGGCTTCGCCGCGGCCGACCGAACAGGGACCGGCACTCCCCGAGACCGGTGCCACCGGCCTCGCGGGGCCCGCGGGCGCAGCGGCCGGTCTCGTGCTCTCCGGTGCGGTCCTGGTCCTCCTCGCCGCCCGTCGCCGCAACTGACTCGCTGCGCACGTGACATGACGTGCCGAATCCCCGGAGCACGCCCGCTCCGGGGATTCGGCCGTCCTCAGGACCGGTGCGCTCGCGGCGTCACGCCAGGGTCCACTGCTGGTTGCCGCCGCCGCTGCAGGCCCACAGCTGGACCTGCGTGCCCTCGGTGGTGGCCAGGCCGGCCACGTCCAGGCAGAGACCCGACTGCACCCCGGTGACGGTGCCGTTCGCGTTCAGCAGCCACTGCTGGTTGGCCTGGCCGTTGCAGGTCCAGGCGACCGCCTTGGTGCCGTTGGTGGTGCCGTGAGCGTTGGCGTCCAGGCAGAGCGTGCTGCCGCCGACGGTGACGGTCAGCTGGTTGGACGCGGTGCGCGTCCAGGTCTGGTTGGCACCGCCGTTGCAGGTGTTGATCTGCTGCTGCGTGCCCAACGCCGTGCTGGCGTCGGTCAGGCACTTGCCCGCGCCCACCGCGCGCAACGCGCCGGTGGTGCCGCCGGGGGCGGTCGCGTCCAGGCCCATGAAGCGGATCGCCTCGGCGGCCATCGTGGAGCCCTTGACCGGCAGTTCGTGCCCCGAAGCGGCCAGGCTGTAGGCCTCGACCTGGGTGGTGCCGGCGCTGGTCCTGTACCGGGTGCGGGTCCAGTTGGTCACGGGGCTGTCCGTCGTGGAGGGCGTCTGGCTCACGCCGAGGACGTCGGTCCACTGCTCGACCGCTTCGCCGAGGTTGTTGTGGCTCAGGATGGTGTCGTTGGTCCCGTGCCACAGCTGCACGCGCGGGCGCGGGCCGGTGTACCCGGGGTAGCCCGAGGTACGGACCGAACCGCCCCACTGCTGCGCGGTCCGGTTGACCTGGCCCTGGGCGCAGGCCGAGTTCCAGCCGCGGACGGTGCCGGTGTAGAAGCAGCGGTAGGGCACCCCCATGAACGACGCGCCCGCCTTGAAGACGTCGGGGTAGTCGGCGAGCATCACGTTGGTCATCATCGCGCCGGAGGACTGGCCGGTGACGTAGACGGCGTTGGGGTTGCCGCCGTGGCGCTGCTGGGCGTAGGTGATCATCGACATCAGCCCGACCGGATCGCTGCCGCCGTTGCGGGTCAGCGCTTGGTCGGAGGAGACGTCCCAGCAGCTCCCGCCGGGGTTGGTCGAGGGGTAGATGACGAGGAAGCCGTACCGGTCGGCCAGCGAGGAGAAGTCCTGGCTGGAGTGCAGGTAGGGCCCCGAGCCCTGACAGCCGTGCAGGGCCAGCAGGATCGGGGGGTTGGCCTTGGCGGTGGCCGGCACGTAGAGGTGCATCTGCAGACCGGTCGGGTTGGTCCCGAAGTCGGTGATCTGCGTCAGCGAGGCGGCACTGGCCTGGGGGGCGGCCTGAAGGCTCAGGCCCACGGCGAGGCCGACCGCGGCGACCACACCCCAGAGGCGTGACAGGGGCGTGCGGAATCGGAACACAGGGTCTCCAGAGGGGTGGCTGTGAGGTACTGTGAGCGTTAACAATCCACTGGGCGCCCCAGCGCAGCCACCATCGTGGCGGGAGAGCGCAGCGCCGTCAACGCTCTCGCCGCAATGAGTTTCCCAACCAGGCAGAGCGTCAACTTCGCACCCTGGCAGGCGAAGTGAGGATTTCCCTGTTGTGGCCGCCCTACCGGGCGCGGGCGGCGGGACGGACGATCGCCTCGTTCAGGTCGACCGTGGGCGGCTGGGAGATCGCGTAGGCGATGGCGTCGGCGACGGCCTCGGCGGGGAGCGTGACCGAGCGGTACGTCGCCATGGCCTGCCGCGCCGTGGGGTCGGTGATGCCGTCGGCGAGCTCGGACTCCGTCACGCCCGGGGAGACGAGCGTGACCTGGAGCGTGGCGGCCGCTTCCTGGCGCAGGCCCTCGGTGATGGCGCGGACGGCGAACTTCGTGGCACAGTACACGGCGGCGGTCGGGGACACCTCGTACGCGCCGACCGACGAGATGTTGACGATGTGTCCGTGGCCCCGGGCGCGCATCGCCGGGAGGGCGGCGGCGATGCCGTGCAGGACGCCGCGTACGTTCACGTCGATCGTGTGGTCCCACCCCTCGGTCCTCAGCGCGTCCAGCGGCGAGAGGGGCATCACCCCCGCGTTGTTCACCAGGGCGTCGATCCCGCCGAACTCGGACCGGGTGGCCTCGACGAACGCCCGTACGTCCGCCGCGTCGGTGACGTCCAGCACCCGGTGAGCCGCGGCGCCGCCCCGGGCGCTGATCTCTGCGCCAGCTGCCCGAGCCGGTCGGTGCGGCGTGCGCCGAGCATCACGTGGTGTCCGTCCGCGGCGAGCCTGCGCGCGGCCGCCGCGCCGATCCCACTGCTCGCCCCCGTGATCGCCACGGTCTTGGTGATCTTCGTCATCGTCGTCTCCCTGGGTCGGCTTTGCTCCGGTGCGGCCCTGTCCCCGGGCCTCGGCCAGCCTGTGGGAGTCCGAGGGAGGCAGCCAGGACGGTCCGTGCCTGGGTGCGCCGCACCCAGGCACGGCCTGGCGACGGACCCTGGGGTGAGAGGGTGACGACAACGATCTCGGGGACTTCCTGCGCGCCCACCACGGCCGCCTGCGGCCGGCCGACGTGGGTCTGACCTCCTGCGGCGCCCGGCGGGTAACGGGTCTTCGGCGCGAGGAGGTCGCCGTCCTGGCCGGCATGAACAGCGACTACTACGGCCGCCTCGAACAGGGCCGCGAGCGCGGCCCCTCCCCCAGGTCCTGGACGCGATCAGTGCGGCCCTGCGCCTGGAGGGAGAGGAGCGCGCACACCTCTTCCGGCTCGCGGATGCCCCGCCCGGCGGCCGGCCGGCGCAGCCGCAGGAGCACGTCGGCGCAGCGCTGCGCCAGCTGCTGGACGCCTGGACGGGCACCCCGGCGTTCGTCCTCAACCCCGCGATGGACCTGCTCGCCTCCAACACCCTGGTCCACGCCCTGTTCTCACCGTTCCGGCCGGCCGACAACCTCGCCCGGATGACCTTCCTCGATCCCGCCGCCCGCGACCTCTTCACGGACCGGACCGAGACCACCGGGAGCGTCGTCGCGGGACTGCGCCGGGCGAGTGACCTCTACCCGGAATACCGCCGCCTCCGGTCTCTGGTGCGTGAACTCTCGGCCACGAGCGAGGAGTTCGCCCGCCTGTGGTCCTCGCACACCGTCCACGGGAAGAGCTCCGCCGCCAAGAACCTGATCCACTCCGAGGCGGGACGCCCGGCCCTGACCTACCAGACCTTCGAGGCGTGCGGCGCGCCCGGCCAGCAGCTAGGCCGTTTCTTTCAGATCATCGGATCGTTGGATCTGATGTGTCGTTGACTGATGCCCAGTGGGCGCGGATCGAGCCGTTGCTGCCGGACCGGGCACCGAAGCGGGGTGGGAGGTGGCGTGATCACCGGCAGGTGATCGACGCGATCGCGTTCAAGTACCGCACCGGGACGCCTTGGGCGGACCTGCCCGAGCGGTTCGGGTCCTGGAAGGGCGCCCACAACCGCCTGCGGATGTGGGCGCTCGACGGCACCTGGGAGAAGGTCTTCACCGCTCTGCTCGCCCAGGCGGACGCCGACGGCGACCTGGACTGGGTCGTCGCGGTCGACTCCACCGTCGTGCGCGCTCACCAGCACGCGGCCGGAGCCCGTCAAAAGGGGCTCCGGCCGACGAGCCCCACCACCATGCCCTCGGACGCTCCCGCGGCGGGCTGACCACGAAGATCCACCTCGCCGCTGACGGCAACTGCCGGCCGCTCGCCTTCGTCCTCACCCCCGGACAGGCCGGCGACGCACCGGAGTTCGAACACGTCATGGCCCGCATCCGCGTCCCCCGACCCGTCGGCAGACCGAGAACCACGCCGGAGGCGGTCCTGGCGGACAAGGCCTACTCCTCCCGCGCGATCCGCGCCCACCTGAGAAGGCGCGGCATCCGGGCCGTCATCCCGCAACCCGCCGACCAGGTCGCCAACCGCAAACGCCTCGGCCGACGCGGAGGCAGACCACCCGCATGCGATTACGACACCTACAAGCGCCGCAACACCGTCGAGCGGTGCATCAACAAGCTCAAGCAGTGGCGCGGCCTGGCCACCCGCTACGACAAGACCGCCACCATCTACCTCGCCGGACTCCACCTCGCCGCCATCTTCATCTGGTCAGCGCGATGATCCGAAAGAAACGACCTAGTCGTGTACCGGAACCAGCCGGAAAGTCCCAGCGCCGAGGCGTTCTCCCTGCTCGGCAGCCTCCACGCCAGCCGCGAGGATCAGGCGCGGCAGCCGATCCGATGACTGCAATGACTCCGCCCCACCGCAGGGGCGACGGGGCGGAGGGTAGGACGGTGGCGCTGCGGGGCCGTCAGGCGGTGGTGCAGGCCATGCCGTTGAGGCTGAACTGGCCGGCCGGGGCGGCGTTCCCGGAGTGGGTGGCCTGGAAGCCGAAGGAGACCGAGCCGCCGGGGGCGATGGTGGCGTTGTAGCCGAGGTTCTTGGCGGTCACCTGGCCGGCGGCGGGGCTGACCGTCGCGTTCCAGCTGTTGGTGACGGTCTGGCCGCCGGGCAGGGCGAAGGACAGCGCCCAGCCGTTGACGGTGGTGGCCCCGGTGTTGGTGACGGTGAGGTTCTCGGTCAGACCGGTGTTCCAGGCGTTGATCTCACTGGTCACCTTGCAGCCCGCTCCCCCGGTCGGGGTGGGGGTCGGGGTGGGGCTGGGGCTCGAACTCGGGCTCGGGCTGGAGCTCGGGCTCGGGCTCGGGCTCGGCGAGTTGGACGGCGAGGGGCTGGAGGTGGCGGCGCCGAGGGCGTTCACCGTGGCGGTGTAGGCGGGCTTCGGCTGGTAGTTGTTGTCGTACAGGGTGGCGGCGCCCTCGCCGGGGAAGGTGCCGGGGACCCAGGAGTCCGGATCGCCGACGGCCCACTGGCTGATGCCGGCGCAGCCCTTGACGGCCAGGCAGGTATTGGTCACACTCGCGAAGTCACGTCCCTGCTGGGCCAACTTCGCACTGTCCGCCGGCAGTTGCATACGGACGTCCAGCTCGGTGATGGCGACCTCGAGGCCGAGCGCGGTGAACCGCTCCAGGTTGGCCTTCAGGCTCGACGGGATCTGGCCCAGGATGAAGTGCCCCTGGAACCCGATGCCGTCCAGCGGGACCCCCTGGGCCTTGAGCGACTTCGCCAGGTTGTACATGGCGTCGCTCTTCGCGTTCAGGCCCTCGGTGTTGTAGTCGTTCAGGTAGAGCTTCACCCCGGGGTCGGCAGCCCTGGCGGTGCGCAGCGCGTCGGCCACGAAGCCGGTGCCCATCGCGCGGTAGAAGGCGGAGTTCCGGTAGCTGCCGTCCTCGTTGAACATCTCGTTCACCACGTCCCAGGCGTAGAGCTTGCCCTTGTAGTGGGTCGCCGTGGTGGTGATGTGGTTGCGCATCGCGCCCTGCACCTGGCTGTTCGGCAGGTTGCTCACCCAGGAAGGGAGTTGGCTGTGCCAGACCAGCGTGTGGCCGCGCGTCTTCATGGAGTTGGCCTGGGCGAAGGAGAGCAGCCGGTCGCCGGGGCCGAAGTTGAAGCTGCCCGGCGAGGACTCGACGGTGTCCCACTTCATCTCGTTGGTGGGGGTCAGCACACCGAACTGGCTGCTCGCCAGGCCGGTGATGGTGGCGTTGCCCAGGTCGAACTGGGAGATCGCGGTACCGAAGTAGATCCCCTTCGACTCTGCGAGGCCGCGCAGGCTCGGCCCCGCCGCGCCGGCCTGGCCGGCCGGCAGCAGGGCGGCCGCCGCCAGGGCGGCGGCGGTGACGGCGGCGGCCGCGGCGCCCAGGGCGCGGCGTCGGGCGTGCCTGGGGCGGGAGTGCTCGGGGCGGGGGTCGCGGAGCGTACGGACGGGCACCAGCGTGGTCCCTTCTCTTCTCGGGTGGGGGAAAGAGCTGGACGTGCGGTGGGGCATGGAACGTCCTCGGACGGAGCGGCGAAGGCGGAGGCTTCGAAAGTTTCGCTGCTCGGCCCGATTCCGATCGGTGACCCTAGGGCCGGTCCGTCCCCCCGTCAACCGTTCGCGCGCACCTCGTCAGGCTGTCCGGCCGACCGGGGCGGGGCGGTGCTGCTGCGCTCGACCAGGCTGGTGGCCAGGTCCACCCGGAGCGTGCCCGGCTGCCCGCCCCGGGCCAGGTCGATCACCATCCGGGTCGCCACCTCGGCCATCTCGGTCAGCGGCTGGCGCACCGTGGTCAGCGGCGGGCCGACCCAGCGGGCCAGCGAAAGGTCGTCGAAACCGACCACGCTGAGGTCCTCCGGGATGCGCAGGCCCAGCTCCCGGGCGGCCTCGTACAGACCGAGCGCCTGCAGGTCGTTGCCGGCGAAGACGGCGGTCGGCCGATCCGGCAGGCCGAGCAGTTCGAGGCCGAGCCGACGCCCGGACTCGTGGTGGAAGTCGCCCTCGCGGACCAGCTCCGGGTCGTACGCGAGGCCCGCCATGTCGAGCGCCGCCCGGTACCCGTCGGCGCGGGCCCGGCTGCACATCATCCGGCGCGGTCCGCCGATCAGGGCGATCCGGCGGTGGCCGAGGGTCGGCCAGGTGGCGGGTGGCCTCCAGGCCGCCGTCCCAGTTGGTGGTGCCGACCGCCGGCACCCCCTGGCCGGGGTCGCCCGCCGGGTCCAGCACCACGAACGGGATGTCCCGGCCCGCCAGTTGCTGCTGCTGGGCGCGGTCCAGGCCGGAGAGCACCAGCAGGACACCGGTGGGACGCCGGGCGAGCACGCCGTCCACCCAGGACTGGCCGGGGCTGAGCCGGCCGGAGGACTCGGAGAGCACTATGCCCAGGCCCTCCTCCCGGGCCACGTTCTCCACCCCGCGGATCACCTCCATCGCCCAGACGCTCTCCAGTTCGTGGAAGACCAGCTCCAGCAGCGGGGCGGCCTGGGCGGTGCCGCGCCGCCGCCGGTAGCCGTGCCGCCGGAGCAGGTCCTCCACCCGCTCCCGGGTGGCCGGGGCGACGTCGGCCCGGCCGTTCAGGACTTTCGAAACAGTCGGGGCGGACACCCCCGCTTCTTGCGCGATCTCGGCGAGCGTGGCTGCTCTGGTCACGACTTCCTCCTGTACCGCCCCTGCTGGGCGAACGCCGTTGTCAGCCTGTGTACGGCCCGAATACTAGCCCTCGGCAGGCTCCGATCGGATCCCGCCGGACCCCTTGACGGGTGGTCAGCACGGGCCTAGGTTTCCCACAACATTCGGTAATCCACTCGAAACATTCGAAACCGAGGGCAAGGTATGGGCTCCAGATTCGTCGCGACCACCGCGGCCACCGTGCTTCTTCTGGCCATGACGGCCGCCTGCGGATCCGGCGGCGGCGCCTCCGGCGGGGACTCCGGGACGATCCACGTGATGGTCTACGGCGACGCCACCAACAAGGTCGAGAAGCAGCTCGTCGACACCTTCAACAAGACCTCCCCGGTCAAGGTCGTCCTGGACACCGTCCCCGGCGCGGACTACCAGCAGAAGCTGCAAACCGTCATCAACACCCCGCAGGCCCCCGACGTCTTCTTCAACTGGGGCGGCGGCTCCATCCAGCCGTTCGTCAAGGCGGACCTGCTGCTCCCGCTGGACGAGTTCATCGCCAAGGACCCCGGGCTGAAGACCAACTTCCTGCCGTCGGTGTTCAACTCGGCGGTGGTGGACGGCAAGCCGTACGGCGTCCCGATGCGCGGTACCCAGCCGGTGCTGCTGTTCCACAACAAGAAGGTGCTCGCCGACGCCGGCCTCACCCCGCCGAAGACCTGGGACGAACTGCTCACCACCACCAAGGCCTTGAAGGCCAAGGGCATCACCCCGATCGCGCTCGGCGGCGCCGACAAGTGGCCCACCCTGATGTGGTTCGAGTACCTCTACGACCGGGTCGCCGGGCCCGGCCTGTTCCAGAAGGCCGTCGAGGGCGACAAGGCGGCCTGGGCGGGCGAGGACAGCCGCAAGGCGCTGGCCGCCCTGCGGGAGCTGACCGACACGGGCGCCTTCGGCACCAACTTCGACTCGGTCAAGTTCACCGACGGCGGCTCCCCCGCGCTGGGTCGCCAAGGGCAAGGCGGCCTTCGAGCTGATGGGCTCCTGGTACTACTCGACCCAGCAGGACGCCAACCCCGACTTCGTGAAGAACGGCCTCGGCTACACCGCTTCCCCTCCGTCACCGGCGGCAAGGGCGAGGCGACCGCCGTGGTCGGCAACACCAACAACTTCTACTCGGTGCTGAAGAAGACCAAGCACCCCGAGGCCGCCGCGGCCTTCCTCAAGCTGATGTACTCGGACGAGTTCGTGAAGGCGCAGCTCGCCGTCGGCAACCTGCCGACCACCACCAACACCGTCAACTTCCTCGACACCGCCGCCAGCCCGGAGTACTCCAAGTACCAGTTCGAGCTGGTCAAGGCTGCCCCCTCGTTCCAGCTCTCCTGGGACCAGGCCTACCCGCCGAGCGCCATGACGCCGCTGCAGACCGCCATCCAGCAGTTCTTCAACGGCAAGCTCGACGCGGACGGCTTCGTCAAGGCCATGCAGGCCCTGCCGACCTCATGACGGCCCAGCAGAAAGGCGTGGGGGTGACCCGCCCCGGCTTCGCCTGGGCGGCGCCCCGCCGCCGTCTTCTTCGCCCTGTTCGCGCTGGTGCCGCTGCTGCTGGTCGCCGTGCTCTCCTTCACCAGCTGGAACGGCATCAACGAACCGACCTTCAACGGTCTGGACAACTGGACCGCGCTGGTGCACGACCCGGTGATGATCCAGTCGATCTGGACCACCCTGCTGCTCACCGCGCTCGGCGTGGCGGCCCAGACCCCGGTCAGCATCCTGCTCGGGGTCTGGGCGGCCGGCCACCAGCGCAACCGGGCCGTGCTCTCGGCGATCTACTTCGTCCCGCTGCTGCTCTCCGCGACCGCCGTCTCGGTGGTGTGGCGGGCCGTGCTCGACCCCAACTTCGGCGTGCCGTCCCAGCTCACCTGGCTGTTCGGGGACGGCAACCTGCTCGGCACCCGGAGCGGGGGCGATCGGCGTGCTGGCCTTCGTCGGCGTCTGGCAGTTCACCCCGCTGCACGCGCTGATCTACCAGGGCGGCGCCCGGGCCATCCCGCGGGTGCTCTACCAGCCCGCCGCCATCGACGGGGCGGGCCGGGCGCGGCAGTTCCTCCACGTGACGCTGCCTCAGCTGCGCAACACCGTCATCACCTCGACGGTCCTGATGGTGGTCGGCGGCCTGACCACATTCGACACCGTGCTGATCCTCACCCAGGGCGGCCCCCGGCACCGACAGCACCGTGAGTGCCTACTACATGTACCAGAAGGCCTTCAAGGGCTTCGACTTCGGCGCCGGCTCGGCCATCGCCCTGGTCCTGGTGGTGGTCGCCACCCTGATCTCGCTCGCGGTGGTCCGGTTCACCGGCTACGACGAGATGCGCTCCACCGCGGAGGGATCTGATGCCCCGTCGACGCCCCAACCACCTGGCCGGCCTCGGCTCCCTGGTCTGGCTTGCGCTGGTCGGCCTGCCGCTGTACGTGCTGCTGATCGCCACCGTCCGGACCCGCTCCGACTACTCCACCGAGGGCCGCTCAGCCTGCCCCGCCACGTGGAACTTCCAGAACTACCTGACCGACCTGTCCAACGGCTTCGGCCAGGACTTCCTCAACACCCTGGTGGTCACCATCGCGAGCGTGGTCGCCCTCGTCCTGCTGCTCGTCCCGCCACTCTCACTACGCCGTCGTCCGCGCCCGCGGCCGGCCACCGGCTGGGTGTTTCCGGCTCTTCCTGCTCGGCCTGGCGATCCCCGCCCAGGCGGTGATCGTGCCGATGTTCTACCTGATCAGCAAGACCGGCCTGTACGACCACCTGATCGGCGTCATCCTGCCGACCCGCCGCGTTCTGGCCTCCCGGTGTGCACCCTGGTGCTGACGCGGCGCGATGCGCGACATCAGCCCCGAGCTGTACGAGGCGATGGCCCTCGACGGAGCCACCCCGGCCCGGGTGTTCCGCCAGCTGGTGCTGCCGCTGTCCAAGGGTGGTCTCTCCTCCATCGTGGTCTTCGCCGCCCTCCCAGGCGTGGAACGGGCTTCTTGTTCCCGCTGATCCCTCACCCAGTCCGACTCCACCAAGGTCATCACGCTCGGTCTGTACGAGTTCCAGACCGAGCACGGCGTGGACGTCCCCGGCCTGCTCAGCGCCGTGGGTGCTGTCCGTGCTCCCCATCTTCGTCGTCTACCTGTTCGCCCGTCGCGGCCCTTGGTCCAGGGGCTGATGGGCATCGGAGGAAAGTGAACCACCGTCAGAATCCCGCGCCAGCCTGGCACGACACCTCGCGCTCCGCGGAGGACCGGGCCGACGCCCTGATCGCGGCGATGACCCTGCGCGAAAAATACCGCCCAGACTGGTCGTTGTCTGGGTCGGCGCCAGCGACGAGGGTGGCGAAGTCGCCCCGCACCAGCACGAGATGGAGGCGCCGCCCGACCTGGACGAGCTGCTCCGCGCACGGGCTCGGCCAGCTGACCCGCCCCTGTTCGGCACCGCCCCCCGGTCGACCCGGCGCTCGCGCGCGCTCTCGCTGCCTGCGCAGCGCCAGCAGCTGATCACGGCCGCCAACCGCTTCGGCATCCCGGCCCTCGCCCAACGAGGAGTGCCTGGCCGGCTTCGCCTCCTGGGGCGCCACCGCCTACCCCGTGCCGCTCTCCTGGGGCGCCGCCTTCGACCCGGACCTGGTCCGGGATGATGGCCCCGCGATCGGCCGCGACCTGCGGGCCGTCGGCGTGCACCAGGGCCTGGCCCCGGTGCTCGACGTGGTCCGCGACGCCCGCTGGGTGCGCGGGTCGAGGAGACCATCGTCGAGGACCCCTACCTGGTCGGCACCCGTGTCGCCACCGCCTACGTCCAGGGCCTGGAGTCCGCCGGGATCGTCGCCACCCTCAAGCACTTCGCCGGCTACTCGGCCTCCCGCGCCGGGCGCAACCTCGCGCCGGGTGAGCATGGGGCCGCGCGAACGGGCCGACGTCCATCCTGCCCCCCCTTCGAGATGGCCGTCCGCGAGGGCCGCCCGCGCTCGGTGATGCACGCCTACACCGACACCGGACGGGCTGCCGTCCGCCGCCGACGAGGCCCTGCTCACCGGACTGCTCCGGGACACCTGGGGCTTCACCGGCACCCTGGTGGCCGACTACTTCGGCATCGCCTTCCTCAAGGTGCTGCACGGCGTGGCCGAGGACTGGTCCGACGCCGCCGGGCTGGCCCTGGCCAGCGGGGTCGACGTCGAGCTGCCCACCGTGAAGACCTTCGGGCAGCCGCTGCTGGACGCCGTCGGCAGCGGCGCCGTCCCGGAGCAGCTGATCGACCGGGCGCTGCGCCGGGTACTGGTCCAGAAGGTCCGGCTCGGCCTGCTGGACGCCGACTGTGAACCCGGTGCCGGGAGATCCTGGCCGGCGCCGACCTGAGCACACCCTCAGAAGCTGCGCGGATCGGTCGACCTCGACCCGCGCCCGCCAACCGGGCGCTGGCCGCCGAGCTCGCCGAACGGGCCGTGGTGCTGCTGCGCAACGACGGCTCACTGCCGCTCGCCCGGCCCCGGCGGATCGCCCTGATCGGGCCGAACGCGGACGAGCCGACCGCCGTGCTCGGCTGCTACGCCTTCCCGGTGCACGTCGGCGGCCAGCATCCGCAGGTCCCGCTCGGCATCGAACTGCCCACCCTGCGCGAGGCCTTGGAGAAGGAGTTCCCCGACAGCGAGCTGCGGGTGGTGCGCGGGGTGACGGTCGACGGCACGGACCCGGGCGGTATCGCCGAGGCGGTGCTGGCCGCCCGGGAGGCCGAGGTCGTGGTGCTCGCCCTCGGCGACCGGGCCGGTCTGTTCGGCCGGGGCACCAGCGGCGAGGGCTGCGACGCGCCGACCCTCGAACTCCCCGGACTGCAGCAGCGGCTGCTCGACGAGCTGCTGGACTCCGGCACGCCGGTGGTGCTCACCCTGCTGGCCGGGCGGCCGTACGCACTCGGACGGGCCGTCACCGAGGCGGCCGCGATCGTGCAGTGCTTCTTCCCCGGCGAGGCCGGCACCCAGGCGCTGGCCGGGGTGCTGAGCGGGCGGGTCAACCCCTCCGGGCGGCTCCCCGTCTCCGTCCCCGCCCACCCGGGTGTCCAGCCCTCGACCTACCTGGCCGCCCGGCTGGCCCAGGCGGGCGAGGTCTCCAGCACCGACCCGACCCCGGCCTACGGCTTCGGGCACGGGCTCGGCTACACCGAGTTCGCCTGGTCGGGGCTGACCATGGAGACGGCGGATGCGGGGACGGACGGCGAGTTCGCGTTCGCCTTCGAGCTGCGCAACACCGGTGGGCGGTCCGGCGGCGAGACCGTCCAGCTCTACCTGCACGACCCGGTGGCCTCGGTGGTCCAGCCGGTGCAGCGGCTGGTCGGCTACCGGCGGATAGCCGCCGAGCCGGGGGCCCGCCACCGGGTGGAGGTCCGGCTCCCCGCCGACCTGGCCTCCTTCACCGGCCGGGACGGCCGCCGGATCGTCGAGCCGGGCGCGCTGGAGCTGCGGATCTCGGCCTCCAGCACCGACGTCCGATTCGCCGTGCCGCTGCGCCTGACCGGTCCGGTCCGGCCGGTCGACCACACCCGGCGGCTCCACCCGGCCTTCACCGTCCGGGAGTTGTAAGACCCGCCCGGCCGCCGGGGGCACCTCCGGCGGCCGGGCAGTCCACGAGAAGGAATTGTTAACGCTAACAATCATCGCGTCAAGCCGCCCCCACGAGACGCAACGGTGACCTGTTGAACTCTTGACGACCCTCCTGTGAGCGTTAACACTCAGGTACCGCTCCGCCACCACAACGGCGCGGACCACTCCTGGAGGAACTGTGCGAAAGCTCTCGATCGGTCTCGCGGCTGCGGGCCTCTCCCTGACCCTGGCCGCCTGCGGTCAGAGTGCCAACGGCGTCGGCGACGCCCCGGCCAAGGGCGACGGGGCCAAAGGCGGCCTGGTCGGCATCGCGATGCCTACCAAGTCCTCCGAGCGCTGGATCAACGACGGCAACAACATCGCCAAGGAGTTCCAGGCCAAGGGCTACAAGACCGACCTCCAGTACGGCGACAACGTGGTGGAGAACCAGGTCTCCCAGCTGGAGAACATGATCACCAAGGGGGCCAAGCTCCTGGTGGTCGCCGCCATCGACGGCTCCTCGCTCTCCAACGTGCTGCAGAAGGCCGCCGACGCCAAGATTCCGGTGATCTCCTACGACCGGCTGATCCGCGGCACCAAGAACGTCGACTACTACGCCACCTTCGACAACTTCAAGGTCGGTGTCCTGCAGGGCAGTTACATCGTCGACAAGCTCGGCCTGAAGAACGGCGCGGGCCCGTTCAACCTCGAGCTGTTCGCCGGCTCCCCCGACGACAACAACGCCACCTTCTTCTTCAACGGCGCCATGAGCGTGCTCAAGCCGTACCTGGACGACAAGAAGCTCGTGGTGCAGAGCGGCCAGACCGCCTTCAACCAGGTCGCCACCCTGCGTTGGGACGGCGGCGTCGCCCAGTCCCGGATGGACAATCTGCTCAGCAAGGCCTACACCACCGCCCGGGTGGACGCGGTGCTCTCGCCCTACGACGGCATCTCGATCGGCATCATCTCCTCGCTCAAGGGCGTCGGCTACGGCACCGGCGGCAAGGCGCTGCCCGTGGTCACCGGCCAGGACGGCGAGCTGGCCTCGGTGAAGTCGATCATCGCGGGCGAGCAGACCCAGACCGTCTACAAGGACACCCGCGAGCTCGCCAAGGTGGCCGTGCAGATGGGCGACGCGGTGCTGACCGGCGGCAAGCCGGAGGTCAACGACACCAGCCAGTACGACAACGGGGCCAAGACCGTGCCCGCGTACCTGCTCCAGCCGGTGAGCGTGGACAAGGAGAACTACCGGAAGGTGCTGATCGACGGCGGCCAGTACACCGCCGACCAGGTCAAGTAGCCGACCCACCCGAACCGGTGGCCCCGGGCCCGCCCCAACGGGCCCGGGGCCGCCCCGGCGAACGGAACCACCACCATGGCCGGACCCATCCTCGAGATGCGTTCGATCACCAAGACCTTCCCCGGCGTCCGGGCACTGTCCGACGTCAACCTCACCGTGGCCCCCGGCGAGGTGCACGCGATCTGCGGGGAGAACGGCGCCGGCAAGTCGACCCTGATGAAGGTGCTCAGCGGCGTCTACCCGCACGGCTCCTACCAGGGCGAGATCCTGTTCGAGGGCGAGACCTGCGAGTTCCGCGACATCCGGGCCAGCGAGCGGCGCGGCATCGTGATCATCCATCAGGAGCTCGCCCTGGTGCCCTACCTGTCGATCGCCGAGAACGTCTTCCTCGGCAACGAGCACTCGCGCTTCGGCCGGATCGACTGGCACCGGACCCTGACCCACGCCACCGAGCTGCTGCGGCAGGTGGGCCTGCCCGAGAACCCCAACACCCGGGTCGCCGACATCGGCGTGGGCAAGCAGCAGCTGGTCGAGATCGCCAAGGCGCTGGCCAAGGACGTCAGGCTGCTGATCCTGGACGAGCCGACCGCCGCGCTCAACGACGAGGACAGCCGCAAGCTGCTCGACCTGATCCTCGAGCTCAAGGCCCGGGGCATCGCCTGCATCGTCATCTCGCACAAGCTCAACGAGATCGCCCGGGTGGCGGACTCGGTGACGATCCTGCGGGACGGGCAGACCATCGAGACCATCCCGGTCGAGGGCATCACGGAGGACAGGATCATCCGCGGCATGGTCGGCCGCGACCTGGAGCACCGTTACCCCGACCGCACCCCGTCGATCGGCGAGGTCGCGCTCGCGATCGAGGAGTGGACGGTCCGTCACCCCATCGACCACCAGCGCAAGGTGGTCGACGACGTCTCGGTCAACGTGCGCCGCGGCGAGATCGTCGGCATCGCCGGGCTGATGGGAGCCGGCCGCACCGAGCTGGCGATGAGCGTCTTCGGCCGCTCCTACGGCCGCTACGACGGCGGCCGGGTGCTGCTGGACGGTCAGGAGATCCGCACCCGGACGGTGCCCGAGGCGATCGGCCACGGCCTCGCCTACGTCACCGAGGACCGCAAGCACCTCGGCCTGAACCTGGCGGAGGACATCAGCCGGAACATCTCGCTGAGCGCCCTCGGCAAGGTCGCCAAGCGCGGCTGGGTGAACCGGCACGAGGAGACCCGGGTCGCCGAGCGGTACCGCGCGTCGATGAACATCAAGGCCCCCTCGGTCTTCGCGGAGACCGGCAAGCTCAGCGGCGGCAACCAGCAGAAGGTGGTGCTGAGCAAGTGGATCTTCACCGAGCCCGAGGTGCTGATCCTGGACGAGCCCACCCGCGGCATCGACATCGGCGCCAAGGCGGAGATCTACACCGTGATCGCCGAACTCGCCGAGCAGGGCCGGGCGGTGCTGGTGATCTCCTCGGAGCTGCCCGAGCTGCTCGGCCTCTGCGACCGGATCTACACCATGGCCGAGGGCCGGATCACCGGTGAGGTGGACCGGGCCGAGGCGACCCAGGAATCCCTGATGCGGCTGATGACCCAGACCGCGGACCGACGAGACGAGCAGGTGTAAGGCATGGCCCAGATGACCACCGAGACGCCCCGAACCCCGGGGAAGGCCGAACGGCCGGACACGGTAGGGCTGTTGACCCGGGCCCTGCGGGGCAACGTCCGCCAGTACGGGATGCTGGGCGCCCTGGTGCTGATCGTCCTGCTGTTCCAGATCTGGACCGACGGCATCCTGCTCCAGCCGCTGAACATCACCAACCTGATCCAGCAGAACGGCTACATCCTGATCCTCGCGATCGGGATGATGATCGTCATCATCGCCGGGCACATCGACCTCTCGGTCGGCTCGCTGGCTGCCTTCGTCGGCGCGGCCTCGGCCGTGATGATGGTCAAGCACCAGGTGTCCTGGCCGGTCGCCCTGGTGGCCGCGCTGCTGATCGGCGCGCTGGCCGGTGCCTGGCAGGGCTTCTGGATCGCCTACATCGGCATCCCCTCGTTCATCGTGACGCTGGCCGGCATGCTGCTCTTCCGCGGCGGCACCCAGATCCTGCTCCAGGGCCAGTCGGTGGCCCCGTTCCCGTCCGGGTTCCAGAAGATCAGCAGCGGCTTCCTGCCGGAGGTCGGCCCGCACACCAACTACCACAACCTGACCCTGCTGATCGGCGCGGCCGTGCTGGCCGTCGCGGTCCTCCAGGAGATCCGGGGCCGTCGTCAGGCCGCCTCGTACGGGCTGGAGCTGCTGCCGTTCGGGCTGTTCGCGGTCAAGCTCGCGGCGATCGCGGTGGCGGTCCTGGCCTTCACCATGCTGCTGGCCAGCTACCACGGCGTGCCGATCGTGCTGCTGATCCTCGGCGCGCTGCTGGTCGGCTTCGGCTACCTGATGCGCAACTCGATCCTCGGCCGCCACACCTACGCGATCGGCGGCAACGAGGCGGCGGCCAAGCTCTCCGGTGTGAAGAGCAAGCGGGTGGTCTTCCTCGCCTTCGTCAACATGGGCGTGCTGGCCGCACTGGCCGGCCTGGTCTTCGCCGCCCGGCTCAACGCGGGCACCCCGCAGGCCGGCATCAACTTCGAGCTGGAGGCCATCGCGGCCGCCTTCATCGGCGGCGCCTCGGCCAGCGGCGGCGTCGGCACGGTGCTCGGCGCGATCATCGGCGGTCTGGTGCTCGGCGTGCTGAACAACGGCATGTCCCTGGTGGGCGTCGGCACCGACTACCAGCAGGTGATCAAGGGCCTGGTGCTGCTGGCGGCGGTCGGCTTCGACGTCTACAACAAGCGCAAGGTCGGTTCCTGACGCTCCGACAGACAGAACGGCCCGGCTCCCCCTGGAGGGGAGCCGGGCCGTTCGGCGTTCTCAGCCCCAGGGGTTGACGTCCTGGAAGGAGCTGTCGGCGCGGAAGGTGTCGTTGTCCTGGTAGACGTCCAGGCGGAGCTTGTAGTCGTAGTGGCGGAGGTAACGGCCCGGGTAGTTGTAGGACTCCAGGGAGACCGAGCCGGCCGCGGAGCCGGGGCGGGCGCAGTAGGTGGCATCGCCCTTGAAGACGGCGCTGGAGTCGTCGGCGTCCAGGCGCGGGACGAAGTCCCAGTGGCGCAGGTAGCGGCCGTCGGCGGCGCGCAGCGAGTAGCAGTTGGGGTCGGCGAGGCCCGGGACCACGGTGAAGGTGGCGGCCTGCTTGGCTGCGGCGCTGCTGGAGGCGTCGACGGTGGGCAGCGTGCCGTCGGAGCTCACGTAGCGGCCGGGGTAGTTGACGGACCGCAGGGAACGGGCGGTGTTGACCGGGAGGGTGGCGCCGCCGGAGACGGTCTCCCGGAGCACGGTGAAGTGGCGGGCGACGCCGCTGAGGCCGGGCAGCTCGGTGGGGGCGGTCCAGGTGGCGAGGCCGTCGTAGCTGTCGCTGTAGTAGTACTTGTGGGCGCTGTAGGCGTCGTAGTAGATCCGCCAGCCGCCGTTGTCGAGCTTGACCAGCGCCGGGCCCTCGACCCAGTTGCCCCAGCCGGCCCAGTTCCCGGTGCCGGTGAAGGTGTAGGGGCCGCCGAGGCTGCTGGCGGTGGCGTGCTCCAGGTACTTGGTGGTCTCGTTCTTGGTGATGGCGTGGTAGGTCGAGCCGAACTTCACCACGAAGGTGTCGATGTGGTTTCCGGTGATCCCGGCCAGCGGGGTGGGCGAACTCCAGCCGGTGAGCGCCGCGTTGGTGGCGGTCAGCCGGTAGGGCAGGAAGTCGGCGCCCGAGGCGGAGGTGGAGAGCGAGACGACCACGTTGACGCTGCCGTCGGAGTCGACGTGCCACTCGGGGGCCCAGGTGCGCTGGAGGCCGGCCAGCGGGATGGTGTGGTTGCCGAGGAAGGTCCAGTTCACCCGGTCGGCGCTGGTGGCGAAGCCGATGGTGTTGCCGGACCAGCCGGTGGTGTAGGTGAGGTAGTACGTGCCGTCGGTGCGCTTGATGACGCTCGGGTCCCGGATCAGGCCGGACGGCGGCACGTACGCCGAGGACTTGACGGTCCGGTAGCCGGTGGCGTCCGGGGACTCGTAGACGTTCATGTTGGATTCGCTGCTGTTGGTGAACGCCGCCATGGTGTAGCGGGTGGCGCTCCCGGCCGGGGGTGCGGCGGCCTCGGCGGCGCCGGCCGGCAGGGCGCTGCCGGCCAGGGCGAGGGCCGCGGCTACGGCGAGGTGGCGGAACTCGGACATGTGGGGGTGCTCCTCGTGGTACGGGTCCGGCCGTGACCTGGTGTCAGATCACGGCCGGACCGGGGGTGGGGTGGGTCTACTGCTGGCGGAAGGTCGCGTCGGCCTTGTCGACCGTCGTGGCCACGGCTTGGACCCGCAGCAGGTAGTCGTGGTACCGCACGTACCGGCCGGGCAGGGCGTAGGACTCGTAGCTGACGGCGGCGGAGTCGGCCAGGCCGGCCCGCCGGCGGAAGCTGGCGCTGTCCTTGAACGCCGTGGAGCCGTCGCTCTTCTCCACCCAGACCTCGCCGTTGGGGCGCGAACGCAGGTAGTAGCCGGGGAAGTTGGCGGACTCCAGCGAGACGGTGCCGGAGCCGGAGAGGCCGGGGACGGTGCGGAACTGGGAGTCGGCCAGGTTGGTCACGTCCGGGTCGATCCGGGCCCGGTACTCCCAGTGCCGGATGTAGCGGTCCGGGTAGTTGTAGGAGGAGAACCGGACGGGAGTGGCGCCGTCGGCCACCGGGATGCCGAAGTTGGGGGTGCCGTCGGCGTTCCAGTAGAGCTTCTGCACCCGGGTACGGCGGTTGGGGTCGTTCAGCGGGTCGCCGCTGATGTCCTTGTAGCCGCGGTCGTGGTAGACCAGGATGTCGCTCTTGCCGTCCTCGGACACGGTGAACTGGTTGTGCCCGGGGCCGTACTGGCCGGTGCCCGCGTTGCTCTTGAAGACGGGGGTGGCGCTCTTGGTCCAGGAGGCCGGGTCCAGCAGGTCGGCGGAGGCCGGGGCGCTGAGCAGGCCCAGGCAGTAGTTGCTGTCGGTGGCGGAGGCCGAGTAGCTCAGGAAGACCTTGCCGCCGTGCTGGATCACCGCCGGGCCCTCGTTGACCTTGTAGCCGACGGTCTCCCAGGCCAGCGTCGGCACGGTGAGCCGCACCGGGGCGCCCGCCAGGGTCCACGGGTTGCTCAACTTGGCGATGTAGACGTTGGAGTTGGTGTTGATCGCCGGGTCCTGCTGGGCCCAGCTCAGGTACCGGGTGCCGTTCACCGTGAAGGTGGTGGCGTCCAGCGCGAAGCTGTCCACCGGGGTGGCGATCCGGCCCTTCTCGGTCCAGCTCCCGGTGAGGGGGTTGGCGGCCGAGGTCTCCAGCACGTACATCCGGATCTTCCAGATGTCGGTGGTGCTGCCGGCGGCGAAGTAGACGTACCACTTGCCGTCGATGAAGTGGATCTCCGGCGCCCAGATGTGCGCCCCCATCTCACCGGTGGCGTGCTTGGTCCAGATCACCGTCTCGGGCGCGGTGGCCAGACCCTGGATGGTGGTCGCGCGGCGCAGCACGATCCGGTCGTACTCGGGGGCGGTCGCGGTGAAGTAGTAGAAGCCGTCGCTGTGCTTGTAGATCTGCGCGTCGGCGCGCTTCTCGATCAGCGTGTTGCCGTACGAGACAGCCGGCGAGCCGGGCTCGGCGGCCCGGGCGGGCGCGACCGGCAGCAGGGCGGCGGCCAGGGTGGTGGCGGCCGCCGCGAGCAGGCGGTTCCTGATCATGTGTCACTCCACTGAGAAGCGGTAGGCCGTGGTCGACTCGTAGACCTCGCCCGGGCGCAGGACGGTCGAGGGGTAGTCCGGGACGTGCGGGGAGTCGGGGAAGTGCTGGGTCTCCAGGGCGATGCCGGCGTAGGCCCGGTAGCGGGTGCCGCCGGGGCCGGTGAGCGAGCCGTCGAAGTGGTTGCCGGTGTAGACCTGGATGCCGGGCTCGGTGGTGAGGCAGTCCAGGCGGCGTCCGCTGGCGGGGTGGTGGAGGGTGGCGGCCAGCCGCAGTCCGGGGCCGGGGCGGAGCACCCAGGTGTGGTCGAAGCCGTCCCCGGCCAGCCAGAGCTGGGGGTGGGGTGCGGAGATCCGGCCGCCGAGGCCGGCCGCGGTGGTGAGGTCGAAGGGCAGGCCCTCGACCGGCTCCGGCGCCCCGAGCGGGATCAGGGTCTTGTCGACCGGGAGGTAGGCGTCCGCCTCGACCCGCAGCAGGTGGTCCAGGACCGGCCCGCTGCCCTCTCCGCCGAGGTTGAAGTAGGCGTGGTTGGTGAGGTTGACCACCGTCGGGGCGTCGGTCTCGGCCCGGTAGGTGATGGTCAACTCGCCGCCCCGGTCGAGCAGGTAGGTCACCGTCACGTCGAGCGCGCCGGGGAAGCCCTGGTCACCGGCGGGACTGTGCAGGGTCAGCCGGACGCCGGTCCGCTGGCCCACGCGCAGCTCCTCGCCGTGCCAGAGCCGGGTGGCGAAGCCGTCCGGGCCGCCGTGCAGGGTGTGGCCGGTGGACTGGGTGGCCAGCCTGTGCACGACGCCGTCCAGCGGCAGTTCGCCGCCCGCGATCCGGTTGCCGTAGCGGCCCACGGTGGCGCCGAAGTAGGCGGCCTCGCCCAGGAGTTCGGCGACCGAGCCGCCGCCGAGCACCACGTTGGCGCGCTGTCCGGCCCGGTCCGGCGCGTGCAGCGACTGCAGCCGGGCGCCCAGGCTGAGCACCTCGGCGGTGACGCCGCCCGGGGTGCCGAACACCCAGCGGTCGATGCCTCTCCCGTCCCGCAGCTCGCCCGCGGGGTACCGGTGGATGGTCAGGTCGCCGGTCATGACTGGGTGCTCCCTTTCGTGGAACGACGGTGGGGCGGCACCGGTGCCCGGTACCGCCCCGTGGGTGTGGATGACCTGGACGGTGGCCACCCCGGGGCCCCGAAGGGGCCTTCAGGGGCGCGAGGAACTGCGCGATTCGGAAGGCGGACCAGCGCTAAATCGGGGCACGCGAGCCAGTTGCAGCACGTGCCGTTCCCCCGCGCGCAGTTCCTCGCGCCCCTGAGGCGCTGCCCTTCCGCCCCGCCCCGATTGCCGGGTCAGAAGCCCTGGGCCAGGCGGTGGTAGGCCTGGTTCCAGCGGAGCTCGCGGGTGAACTGGCGGATCGTGGTGTCGGAGTCGATCAGGACCAGCTCGGTGCTGAGCATCTCCGCCAGGTCGTCGAGCTGCTCGGCGCCGAGCGCGGAGGAGAGCACCGTGTGGTGCGGGGCCCCGGCGGCCAGCCAGGCCTCGGCGGAGGTGTGGAAGTTGGGCCGGGGCTGCCAGACCGCGCGGGCGACCGGGAGTGCGGGCAGCGGCTCGGCCGGGTCGACCACGTCGATCTGGTTGGCTACCAGGCGGAAGCGGTCGCCCAGGTCGGCCAGGCCGACCACCACGGCCGGGCCGGGGGCCGCGTCGAAGACCAGGCGGACCGGGTCCTCGCGGCCGCCGATGCCGAGCGGATGGACCTCGCAGGACGGGGTGGCGGAGGCGATGGAGGGGCAGACCTCCAGCATGTGCGCGCCGAGGATCAACTCCCGCCCGGGCTCCAGGTGGTAGGTGTAGTCCTCCATGAAGGAGGTGCCGCCGGGCAGGCCGGTGGCCATCGCCTTGAGGGTGCGCAGCAGGACCGAGGTCTTCCAGTCGCCCTCGCCGCCGAAGCCGTAGCCGTCGGCCATCAGGCGCTGGACCGCCAGGCCGGGGAGCTGGCGCAGGCCGCCGAGGTCCTCGAAGTTGGTGGTGAAGGCGCGGAAGCCGCCCTCGGTGAGGAAGGTGCGCAGACCGGCCTCGATCCGGGCGGCGTAGCGCAGGGACTCGTGCCGCTCGCCACCCGGACGCAGGGCGGGGGCGAGGCGGTAGCCGTCCTCGTACTCCTTGACGAGCTCGGTGACGGTGGCCTCGTCGGCGGCGTCGACCACCTCGACCAGGTCGTTGACGCCGTAGGTGTTGACCGAGACGCCGAAGCGGAGCTGGGCCTCGACCTTGTCGCCCTCGGTCACGGCCACGTCGCGCATGTTGTCGCCGAAGCGGGCCAGCTTGAGGGTCGCCATCTCGGCGCGGCCGGTGGCGGCACGGGCCCAGGAGGCGATCCGGGTGGCCACGGTGGGGTCGCTGACGTGGCCGGCCACGGTCTTGCGGGCGACGCCGAGGCGGGACTGGATGTAGCCGAACTCGCGGTCGCCGTGGGCGGCCTGGTTCAGGTTCATGAAGTCCATGTCGATGGTGGACCAGGGCAGTCGGACGTTGGCCTGGGTGTGCAGGTGGAGCAGCGGCTTGCGCAGCGCGTCCAGGCCGGCGATCCACATCTTGGCCGGGGAGAAGGTGTGCATCCAGGCGATCAGGCCGATGCACTCGTCGGCCGCGTTGGCCTCCAGGCAGATCCGGCGGATCGCCGGGGCGTCGGTGAGCACGGGCTTCCAGACCACCGTGACGGGCACCTCGGGGTTGCCGTCGAGCTGCTCGGCGATCCGCCGGGACTGCTCGGCGACCTGGCGCAGGGTCTCCTCGCCGTACAGGCCCTGACTGCCGGTCAGGAACCAGACCTCGCGGCCTTCGATCGACTTCATGCGTGGGTCTCCTTGGCGGCGGTGGCCGGCTGCTGGCCGTACACGTTCTGGTAGCGGAAGTTGAGGCTGTCGATGTCCGCCTGGGCGATCGGCAGCGGTTCGCCGAGCTGGCGGGAGATGTGCACGGTGCGGGCGACGTCCTCGCACATCACGGCGGCCTTGACGGCGGCCTTGGCGTCCTTGCCGATGGTGAAGACGCCGTGGCTCTTCATCAGGACGGCGGGCGAGCGGTGGCCGCGCAGGGTGTCGACGATGCCGCGGCCGATCGAGTCGTCGCCGATCAGGGCGAACGGGCCGATCGGGATCTCGGCGCCGAACTCGTCGGCCATCGCGGTCAGCACGCAGGGGACGGCCTCGCCGCGGGCGGCCCAGGCGCAGGCGTAGGTGGAGTGGGTGTGCACCACTCCCCCGACCTCGGGCAGGTGGCGGTAGACGTAGGCGTGGGCGGCGGTGTCGGAGGAGGGCGAGTGGGCGCCCTCGACAACGACGCCGTCCAGGTCACAGAGGATCATGTTCTCCGGCGACAGCTCATCGTAGGAGACGCCGCTGGGCTTGATCACCATCAGGTCCTCGCCGGGCACCCGGGCGGACACGTTGCCGGCCGTCCAGACCACCAGGTCGTACCGCACCAACTCCTGGTGCAGGTGACTGACCTGACGGCGGATCAGGTCGATCAGGTCGCTCACGATGCCTCACAGTTCTGGGTCAGGGCGGTGTTCCGGATGCGGCGCAGGCGGTGCAGCTGCTTGTCCGCCGCCGTGCCGAAGTGCTCGTGCAGTTCGCGGTACTCGGCGAACAGCTCGTCGTAGGCGTCGGCCCGGGCCGGGTCGGGCCGGTACGCGGCGCGCTCCACCCGGCCCATCGCGGCGGCGGCGGTGCGCACGTCCGGGTGGGCGCCGGCCGCGACGGCGGCGTGGATGGCGGAGCCGACGGCGGGGCCCTGGGTGGAGACCGCGAGCGAGACCGGGCGGCGCAGCACGTCGGCGTAGATCTGCATCAGCAGGGCGTTCTTCTTGAGCCCGCCGGTGACGATGAACTCGGTGACGGGGACGCCGCCCCGCTCCAGCGCCTCGACGATGGTGCGGGTGCCGAAGGCGGTGGCCTCCAGCAGGGCCCGGTAGACGTCCTCGGGGCGGGTGGCCAGGGTGAGGCCGACGATCACGCCGGAGAGGTGGTGGTCCACCAGGGTGGAGCGGTTGCCGTTGAGCCAGTCGAGGGCGACCAGGCCGTGTCCGCCGACGGGCTGGCCGGCCGCCTTTCGGGTGAGCAGCTGGTGGGCGTCCTCGCCGGTGGCCTCGGCCTCGGCGAGATAGTCGGCGGGCAGGCCCTGGCGCAGCCACCAGGCGAAGATGTCGCCGACGGCGCTCTGCCCGGCCTCGTAGCCGTAGGCGCCCTCGACGATGCCGCCCTCGACCACGCCGCAGATGCCGGGGACGTCGGCCAGGGTGGCGCCGTTGACGACGTGGCAGGTGGAGGTGCCCATGATGGCCAGCAGCTGGCCGTTCTCCACGGCCTGCGCGGCGGGGGCGGCGACGTGGGCGTCGACGTTCCCGGCGGCGACCGCGATGCCCTCCGGCAGGCCGGTCCAGGCGGCGGCCTCGGCGGTCAGGTTGCCCACCCGGGAGCCGAGGTGGGCGAGCGGGTGCTCCAGGCGGGTGCGGGCGAAGTCGGCGAACTCGGGGTTGAGGGCGGCGAGGTACTCCTCGGAGGGGTAACTGCCGTCCTGGTACACGCCCTTGTAGCCGGCGGTGCAGGTATTGCGGCTCTCGGTGCCGGTGAGCTGCCAGACGATCCAGTCGGCGGCCTCGATCCACCGCTCGGTGGCCGCGTAGACGCCCGGGTCCTCCTCCAGCAGCTGGAGGGCCTTGGCGTACTGCCACTCGGCGGAGATCTTGCCGCCGTAGCGGCCGATCCACTTCTCGCCGCGCTGGTGGGCGAGTTCGTTGATCCGGTCGGCGTGGATCTGCGCGGCGTGGTGCTTCCACAGCTTGGGCCAGGCGTGCGGGCGGTCGGCGAGCGCGGTCTGCGCCAGCGGGGTGCCGTCGGCGGTGACCGGCAGCACGGTGCAGGCGGTGAAGTCGGTGGCGATGCCGATCACGGCGGCCGGGTCGACGCCGCTGGCGGCGAGCGCGGCGGGGACCGCGGTGCGCAGCACCTGGCGCCAGTCCTCGGGGTGCTGGAGCGCCCAGTCGGGCGGCAACTGCTCGCCGGTGCCGGGGAGTCGGTGCTCGATCACGCCGTGCGGGTACTCGTGGACGCCGGTGCCGAGCTCCTCGCCGTCACTGACCCGCACCACCACGGCGCGGCCGGAGAGGGTGCCGAAGTCGACGCCGACGACGTAGCGCTCCGGGGAGTCGGTGGTTGGTGGCACGTTCACGTCCTTCGTTCGTTGCGAGGTTTCTGGTACCGGCCGCCGGGAGGGGTCCGCGGCGTTGCGGGCCCGGCGGCCGGTCTGCCCGTCCCGTGGGGGGACGGGGCCGCTCGTCCTGGGCGGGCCGAAGCGGGGGGCCGGCCCAGCGTGCGGAGTCTGACGCCGCGTCGGCTACACCCGGCGGCGGGCCGTCATCAGGCGCTGGAGCAGGATGAAGACGAACAGCAGCGCGCCGATCACGATCTTGGTCCACCAGGAGCTGAGCGTGCCCTGGAAGGTGATCACGGTCTGGATCAGGCCGAGCACCAGCACGCCGAGCACGGTGCCCAGCAGGTAGCCGGAGCCGCCGGTGAGCAGGGTGCCGCCGATCACCACCGCGGCGATCGCGTCCAACTCCAGCCCCACCGCGTGCAGTCCGTAGCCCGACAGCATGTAGAAGGTCATCAGCACGCCGCCGAGCGCCGAGCAGAAGCCGCTCACCCCGTAGACCGCGATCTTGGTGCGGGCCACCGGGAGGCCCATCAGCAGCGAGGACTGCTCGCTGCCGCCGAGCGCGTAGACGTTGCGGCCGAACTTGGTGTGGTGCAGCACGGTGAACGCCGCCACCACCACCAGCACCGCGATCAGCACGCTCGGCGAGACGAACAGCTCGCCCAGCGGGATCTTGGTCTGGGCCATCGCGGTGTACGTCGGGTCGGTGATCGAGATGGAGTCGATGCTGATCGTGTAGCAGAGGCCCCGGGCCAGGAACATGCCCGCCAGCGTCACGATGAACGGCTGGATCTCGAAGTTCTGGATCACCCAGCCCATCGCCAGGCCGGCTCCGGTGCCGATCGCCAGCACCAGCGGGATCACCACCAGCGGCGGCCAGCCGTGCGTCTGGACCAGCCAGGCGGAGACCATGGTGGAGAGGGCGACCATCGCACCGACCGAGAGGTCGATGCCGGCCGGTCAGGATCACGAAGGTCATGCCGACCGCGACCACCAGCAGGAAGCCGTTGTCGATCAGCAGGTTGAGCAGCACCTGCCCGGAGAAGAAGCCCTGGTAGTTCACCGAGCCGACGGCGAACATCACCACCAGCAGCACCGAGGTGACCAGGACCGGGAGTTGACCCCGGCCGCGCGCGGGAAATGGTGTTCAGGACGGTGCTCATGCTCCGACCTCCAACTTCTCGGACGCCACCGGGCGGGGCGCCGTGCTTGGCGCGGGAGCGCCGTCGGGCGGCCTTGGCCCGGAAGGCGGGCGACTGGACCAGGCAGACGGTGATCACCACGACGGCCTTGAAGACCAGGGTGGTCTCCGGCGGGATGCCGATGGTGTAGACGGTGGTGGACAGGGTCTGGATGACGAGGGCGCCGAGCACCGTACCGCCGAGCGAGAAGCGGCCGCCGTTCAGCGAGGTGCCGCCGACCACCACGGCCAGGATCGCGTCCAGTTCGATCCAGAGCCCGGCGTTGTTGCCGTCGGCGCTGGAGACATTGGAGCTGATCATCAGTCCGGGCCAGGGCCGCGCAGAGCGCGCTGACCACGTAGACCAGCCCGACCAGCCGGGCCGCCCGGATGCCGACCAGGCGGCTGGCCACCGGGTTGCCTCCGACCGACTCCAGCAGCAGTCCGAGCGCGGTGCGCCGGGTGAGCGCCGAGGCCAGCAGGACCACGGCACCGGCCAGCAGGATCGAGAACGGCACGGTGAGCCAGTAGCCGCCGCCGATCAGCTTGTACGGCTCGCTGGTGATGGTGATGATCTGACCGTCCGTGATGAGCTGGGCGAGCGCCGCGCCCGGCCACCATCAGGATCAGGGTGGCGATGATCGGCTGGACCCCGATCCTGGCCACCAGCAGGCCGTTGACCCCACCGAGCAGCACCGCCACGCCGAGGGCGATGCCCCACGGCCGTGAGCACCGTGCCCGGACTGCCCGGGTCGGTCTGCCTGGCTGATGTGCAGACAGGCCAGCGCGCCGGCGATCGCGACGGTGGAGCCGACCGAGAGGTCGATGCCGCCGGTGGCGATCACCAGGGTCATGCCGAGCGCCACCAGGATATCAGCGGCGAGCCGAAGTGCAGGATGTCGATCAGGCTGCCGTAGAGGTGGCCGTCCTTGATCGGATCCGCGAAGAAGTCCGGGGTGAACGCCAGGTTGGCGAGCAGCAGCCAGCACGCCGCCGAGCACGCCTCCGCCGGCCATCGCCACGTTCCACAAGGTGACCAGCATCGCCTGGGCGGAATCGGCGCGCTGCCCACCGGCCCGGCCCGCCGCCGTCTGGAGGAGGGTCGGCACGCCGCCCCAGCCGAGCCCCCAGAGGGCGGCCGCCGTGTAGACGGCGAGGGTGCTCCCGGAGGCGGCGGCCAGCAGGCCGGCGCCGAGCGCGACCAGCAGGGTGCTCGCCACGGTGAGGCGGCGCAGCGCGCGGTGGACGTGCGCGCCGACGGCCCAGATGCCGAGCAGCGAGGCCGCGCCGAAGACCAGCAGCACGCCGTCGGTCCGGTCGCCGAGCCCGAGGTGGGCCAGGTAGGCGGCGACGTAGGCGTACAGGACGGTGTGGGCCAGCACGAAGACGAGGGTCACGGCGAGCACCGGCCGCACGCCGGGGACGGCCAGGGCGCCGGTGACCTTCCCGGCGCGCTGCGGCTCGCCGGGGAAGTCCGGTACGGCGGCCGCGATCCAGGCGATCACCAGGACGGCCAGCACGGTCATCGCGAGGAAGGCCGCGCTCCAGCCCGCCACCCGGCCGAGGAAGGTCCCGGCGGGCACCCCGAGCGAGAGGGCGAGCGGGATGCCGGTCATCACCACCGCGATGGCCCGGCCCCGGAGTTCGGGCGTCACCATGCGGCTCGCGTACCCGGCGAGCAGTGCCCAGGCCAGTCCGGCCGCGACCCCGGCGAGGGCCCGGGCGGTCATCGTGAGGGCGTAGTCGGTGGACACCGCCGTGACGGTGTTGGCGGCGGCGAAGCCCGCCATGGCGGTGAGCAGCAGCCCGCGGCGCCGCCAGCCGGCGGTGGCGGCGGTCAGCGGGAGGGCGGTGAGCGCCGTGCCGACGGCGTAGACGGTGACCGACTGGCCCATGGCGGACTCGCTGACCGCCAGGTCGGCGCTCATCGCGGGCAGGACGCCGGCCGGGAGCGTCTCGGTGAGGCTGGTGACGAAGACGGCGGTGGCGAGCGCGAGCAGCGCCGCCATCGGCAACCCGCCCTGCCGGGACGGGTTTCGGGTGTCGGTGACTGGCTGAGTTGTCGTCATGCCGGTTATCGTCGAACCCTCACACCGGTGTGAGGGTCAAAGCGGGCTGGCGTGAGGTGGGTCACATGCGGATCGGCGAACTCTCGGAGCGCACCGACACCTCCCGGCGCCTGCTGCGCTACTACGAGGAGCAGGGCCTGATCCTCTCCACCCGCTCCGCCAACGGCTACCGGGAGTACGACCCGCGCTCGGTGGACCGGGTGCTCCAGGTCCGCGGTCTGCTGGACGCCGGGCTCCCGACCAGGATCATCAAGCAGATCCTGCCCTGCCTGGACCAGCCCAGGGTCATCCACTTCACCGACGCCACCCCGGAGATGCTCGCCGCGCTGGAGCTGGAGCGCGACAAGATGAGCCGGCGGATCGACTGCCTGACCCGCAACAGGGACGCCGTCTCCGAGTACCTGGAGACCGTTCGCCTGACACGCGCGCGGACCTGACGGTCCGTCCGCCGCGTCTGCCCTACCGCTCTCCTACCGCCTCTCGCCGGCCGGCCAGTGGCGGCGGCCGACGCTGATCAGCTGCAGCTGGCGGCGGGCGAGCAGGCCGATCCGCTCCTCCACGTCGGGGCGGTCCTCGGGGGCGTCGAGGAGGGCGGCGGCGGTGGTCACCAGGTGCTCCACGTAGAGCTCGGCCAGCATCCGCAGGTCGTCCGCGTCCCAGCCCTCGGAGGCGGGCTGCGCCCCCAGCGCGGCGGCCACCTCGTCGGCGAAGCGGGCCAGTTCGGCGGCGATGGCCTCGCGGACGGGGCGGACCCCGCCGTGCCGCTCGCGGGCCAGGAACCGTACGTGGGCCCGGTGTTCGCGGACGTGGTCGGCCACCACCCGCACCGCTCGGTCGATCAGTTCGTCCGCGTCGTCGGGCCCCGCGAGGACGGCGAGCACCATCGTGTGCAGGCTCGCCAGTGACTCCTCGACCAGGGTCACGCCCAGGTCCGGGATGTCGCGGAAGTGCCGGTAGAACCCGGCCGGGGACATCCCCGCCTCGCGGGTGACCTCGCGGACGCCGAGGCTGCTGAGGTTCTGGGCCTCCAGCAGGTGCAGGCCGGCGTCGAGGAGGGCGCGGCGGGACTGCTGCTTCTGGGCCTGGCGGGGGCCGAGGGTGTGACTCACGTCATTCAGTAAACAACTGTTTGCCGACTTTGGGAAGCGTAGAGTGGAGATGTCGGCGAACACTTGTGAACCCAACTGTTCGCTGACTGCACGTCAGCCCTCCTGCCCGGACCCACAGCCGACCGAGAGGCCCGTCCCGTGTCCCTGCTCGCCATGCTCCTCGCCCTCGCGCTGCTCGGCGGCGCCGCCGTCCACACCTCCGGCCCGGTCTTCCTCGCCGCCGGCTCCGCCATCACCGTCTGGCTGCTGCTCTTCGCCGCCCGCGAACGCCTCGCCCGCACCCGCCGCCACTGACCAGGAGCACCTGATGACCACTCACGTCCGCACCGGCGCCGGCACCCGCACCCGTGGAGACGCCGACGGCATGGCCGTCGCCTCCTTCGTCCTGGGCCTGCTCGGTCTGCTGTTCTTCAACCTCGTCCTCGGCCCCGTCGCCCTGGTGCTGGCCGCCGTGGCGCTGGCCCGCGGCACCACCCGCCCGGCCCGCGCCCTCCTCGGCCTCACCCTCGGCCTCGCCGACCTGGCCGTCCTCGCCCTCACCCTGCACGCGGGCCACGGCACCATCTGGCACCTCGGCGGCTGACCGACCGGGCCGACCACCCGAGGGGGTTGGGCGGACGGCCCGGGGGGATGATGTTGCCCGAGTTCCCAGGCTCCGTCGTCCACCCGGGAGTTGACGCCGTAGGGCCCGCCTCAACCCGATGGTGTACGCCGCAGGGGCGTCAGGACGGCACGGTCCACGGGGCCGTCCCGGCCTCGCGCGCGGCGGTGGCCTCGGGGCAGAGCGGCCGGGGCGTCTCGCCGGGCAGGTAGGTCGACCACTCGAATGTCGAGAGCTCGCGGCCGACCCTGGCGCAGATGCGCTCGGCCGCCGTCGCCGGAGCCGCGTAGAGGGTGTTCCAGACGCGGACCGTACCGTCGTCGGCGCCGGCGGCCAGTGCCTGGCCGTCCGGACGGAAGGCCAACGCGGTGGCGCCGGAGCCGAGCCCGACGAGGGCGGCCCGGGGAGCGCCGGTCGCCGCGTCCCACAGTCGCAACGTCGGATCGGTTCCCGCACCGGTGGCCAGTGTCCGCCCATCGGGACTGAAGGTCAGCAGGTCGACCGCCTCTGTGTGGCCGGTGAGCTCGTGCCGCAGGGTGCCGGTCGCCACGTCCCACAAGCGGGCCGTCATGTCGCGGCCGCCGGTGGCCACGGTGGTCCCGTCAGGGCTGAACGCAACGGACGTCACGCCTGGCATGAGCGGAGCGAAGGTGGACCGTTGCCTGCCGGTGGTGAGGTCCCACAACCGGAGCGGGCCGCCGATCGAGGCGGTGAGGAGCGACTTCCGGTCGGGGCTGAAGGCGAAGGCGATGACGCCCTTCTCGGTGATGTCCGCACGCCTCTTGCCGGTGGACACGTCCCACAGGCGGACCGACCCGGCGGCGGCCCGTGCGATGAGCTCTCCGCCCGGGCCGAAGACCGGTGGGTCGCTCGATTCGCCGCCGGCCCCCTGGAGCGGGCGCTCGGCGCCCGTGGTCAGGTCCTTGACGGAGCCGCTGAGGGCGACGATCCGTCCGTCGGGGCTGACCGCGGTCACCTCGGACAGCGGGTCGATCCTGAGCTCGGTGTGGGCCGAGTCGGTGGCAGGGTCCCACCATTTGAGCCTCCCGCGGTCGGCAACGAGCATGGTTCCACCGTCGTCGCTGACGGCCGCGGAGCTGGGACTCCAGGCAGGGTCGCTGACGGTTCCCGAGACGGAGTCCCACACCCGCAGGGTCTTGGCGCCGGCCGGTCCCATGGCGAGGTCGCCGGAACGGCGCCGTGCGCTGACGGCGGTGAGCTCCCTCCCGTCCGGTGTGAAGCGGACGGCCTCGACGGCCGAGCCCAGTTCGAGCACTGCTTCGGGAGCGTCGGTGGCGCTGGCGTCCCAGAGGCGAGTCGTTCCGTCGTCGGCGTTGCTGGCCAGGAACTGCCCGGTCCGATCGAAGGCCACGGCGCGAACGACCGAGTCGTGGCCGATGAGAGTGGCTCGAAGGGTGCCGGTTCGGACGTTCCACAGCCGGGGCTTGTTTCCGGCGCCCGTGGCGACGGTTCGACCGTCGGGGCTGAACGCGATGCTGTTCACTCCGGCGTCGCGTGGCCCGCGCAGCACCGTGCGCGGGGTCCAGGTGTTGGTGTCCCAGAGCAGGGCCTCACCGAACGGGGTGCCGCTGGCGAGTGTGAGGCCGTCCGGCGCGTACGCCAGTGCCTGGAAGTCTCCGGGGGTGCCTTGGAGGGTCCGTCGCAGGGTGCGGGTCGCGGTGTCCCAGACGGCTGCCTGGTGGTCGCCGGCCCGGCTGACGAGCGTCTTCCCGTCCGGGCTGAACGCCAGTGCCGTCACCGGACCGCCCTGGCCGGGAAGTTCGGCCAGAAGCGTCCCGCCGGGCACGTCCCAGAGCCTCACCGTACGGTCGTCGCTGCCCGTCGCGAGGGTCCGGCCGTCCGGGGAGAAGGCCAGCGCCAGGACGTCCCCGTCATGTCCGGTGAGCGTGATCCGCCGCGTACCGGTGGCCACCTCCCAGAGGTGGGCCGGACCGCCGTGACCGCCGCTGGCCACCAGGGTCCCGTCCGGACTGAAGGCCATGACGTCCACCGGGTCGGTCCCGAAGCCGGAGCGGAGCCTGCCCGTCGTCGTGTCCCACAGTCGCACGTGCTGTTGGTCGTTCGGCTTCCTGGACCAGCGGGTGGCGCCGGTCGCCAGGGTCCTCCCGTCAGGACTGAACGCGAGCGCGCTGCCGATGGCGCCGGGGATCACGATGCGCTGACGGAGCGGCAGGTCCGCAGCCGCGTTCAGGGCGACGGCGGACTCGTTGGTGGGGCTGATGCGGTAGGCGGCCACGGCCAGCAGTGAGGCCAGATCGGGGGTGGCACCCATCAAGGTCCGTGAGTCCGCGGCGAGTTGGCGCGACAGGGCGGTGCGTTGGGCGGCGACCGCCGCCCGCTGCCGACCCCAGGCCAGCGCGGAGGCGGCCAGTGCGAGGACCAGCAGCACCGCCAGGCCGGTGACGAGGCGTCGGCTGCGGCGGAGTGCGAGCTGCTGCCGCCGCAGCCCGGCCCGGACGAACTCGTCCAACTCCGTCGGCAGGCGGCGGACCCGAAGCGCCTCCACTCCTTCGGCGAGCAGGGAGCCGGCCGGGAGGTCCTGCGGGTCCGGGCGGGCGGACCAGCGCAGGTGCAGGGACCGGAGGCGGTGGAGCCAGTCGTGGAAGCGGGCGTCCTGGTCGATCCAGTCGTGGAGTTGGGCCCAGTCCCGGATGAGGGCGTCGTGGATGAGTTCGGCCACCGGCTCGTCGCTGTCCAGGTCGGCGGTCCCCGGGGGTGCGGTGCCGCGGTGGGTGGTGACGATCCGTCGGGCGGTGAGGACGGTCAGGACCCGGTCCACCGTGCCGGAGTCCTCGGATCCGGCCGCCAGGTCCCGGAGTTGGCCGAGCGGGAGCTGCTGCCGTGAGGCGGGCAGGTCGAGGGCCGGGTCGGCCGGGCGGACCAGGGCGGTGAGCAGCCGTCGGGCCACCTCCCGCCCGGGGGTGTCGAGTTCGGCGAGGGCGCTCTCGCACCAGTCGGCCAGTGCGCCGGTGATGCCACCCAGGGCCTGGTAGGCGGCGTGGGTGAGCCGCCCGTCGTGCTGCGCGCGGCTCTCCCACAGCAGGCTCAGGGTGACCTCCAGCAGGGGGAGGACCGTCGCCGGGGCCCGGTCCGGGCCGGGGCCGGGGGAGGCGGTCAGGACGTCGGCGACGATCCGGTCGGCCAGGCCCGGTTCGAAGGGGGTCCGCAGGTCGGCGGCGGGGCCGGTGACGATGGCCGTGAGCTCGGCGCGGGTCAGGGCGGCCGGGACGTTGAGCAGGGACGGGAGGAGGAGGTCCAGCAGCTCCGGGGCGGTCGAGGAGAGCCGCGAGTAGAAGTCGTCGCGCATCACCAGGAGCAGACCCAGCGGGGCGGTGGACCCGACCGCGGCGGTCAGCAGGTCCAGGGCCGCAGGGTCGGGTGCGCCCTCGGGCCCGCTGAGGAGCTCCTCGAACTGGTCGACGACGAGCAGGACGCGGTCGTGCTCCGCGTCCGTGTCCAGCAGCCGGGCGACGGCGGCGTCCCAACCCTGCGCGCCGACGTCCGTCAGGCCCGCCGCCGCCATGGCCGCGTCCAGGTCCAGGCCCGGCCGGACCACCACGGGGAGCCAGCGGCTGCTCCCCGGCAGCCGTCCCGCCGCCAGGGCGGGGAGTACGCCCGCCCCCACCAGCGAGGACTTGCCCGCACCGGAGGGCCCCAGCAGCAGCGTGGCCCGCCGTCGCCCGGCCAGGCCGGCGAGCACCCGCTCGACCGCCTCCTCGCGCCCCCGGAACCAGCGGGCGTGCTCGGCGGTGAACGACTCCAGGGCCCGGTAGGGCGAGAACGCTTGCTCGGTCAACTCGGGCCAGGCATCGCGTAGTTCGGAGGTCGGGGTGGCGTAGGCGATCTCCGTGCCGCGACCGTGTTCGTCGGGCGGGGCGATGGCGGAGACCATGCCGACCACCAGGCCGGTCAGTTCGTCCAGCAGCGGGCCGCCGCTGAAGCCGGTGGTCAGGTCGTTGGCGTCGGTCAGCTGGAGCAGGGCGCCGCTCCGGTCGCCGGCCGGGAGCACGTGGCCCGCGACGGCGTAGCCGAAGTGCCCGGCCGGGGGCGCCTGTTGGGGGAAGCCCAGCGCGTGCAGCCGGTGCTCGCGCACCCCGACCGCTGACCCGAGCGCGAGCGGTACGGTACCGGGCACCGGGTCGGTGAGCCGCAGGACGGCGATGTCCTGCTCGTCGGGTGCGCGCCAGGAGCCGGGCAGCACCAGCCCCGTGCCCTCCGGCCCGCCGGGTGCCCGGGGGAAGACGAGGGGGACCAGGTCGCCCGGCCCGTGGCCGCCGTCCTCCAGGACGTGGGCACAGGTCAGCAGCAGGTCCTCGGCCACCAGGAAACCGGAGCCCGCCACTTCCCCGGCCCGGCCGAGGACTTGGGCGACCGCCAGGGCCAGGGAAGGTCCGGGGTCGTCCGGATCCGAGGCGGGCACGTTCACCGCCTCAGGGAGCCGTGGCGCCGCCCGCAGTGGCGGGGCCTTCGTCCTTGCTCCAGGTCATCCGGACCGTCAGGTGGCAGTTGGCGGCGGTCTTGGAGATCACCACGCCCGCCTCGGTGGAGAGGTCCACGCCGAACTCGACCTCCACCTCACTGGGGCCCGCCTCGCGCAGGTGCGTCAGCACGGTGCGGGCCATGCCGGTGACCGGGCCCAGGGCGGCGGAGAGAGTGGTGGGCAGTTCCCGGATGGAGTCGCCGATCCGAGAGGCCTTGACCGGGCCGACCGCGCTGTCCGCCGCCTCCACCAGGATCGAGCCGCCCCCGTCCAGAGCGATTCTGGCCAGCTGTGCCATTCCACACCCCTCCCCGGCCGCGGCCACCCGGCCACGGCGTCAACACCCTATCCAGGCATGGAAGCTGACGGACGGTGAATCACCGCATCCACCTGCGCGCCCGCGCGGACCGGGAAGTGCGTTGCATCATGATCCACTTTGGTGAGAGCCTGCGCCGTGCGAAAGAACCAGCTCGGCCCGCTCATCGGCGCCGTCTTCGGCCTCGTCTTCGTTCTGGCCAACACCGGGCCCCTCCCCGCAGGCGTCGGCATACCGATCCGCGTCCTCGCGGTCCTCGCCTTCCTGCGGCTCTTCACCCTCCTGCGCCGCCGCTCCGCGCCCTCCGCCCCGTCCGCGACCTTCGGCCGGGGCTACCGCCTCGTGGTGGCCGTCGAGGTGGCGGCGGGCGCGGCCGGACTCTTCGTCATCTCCCGCGTCCTGCACCACCCGCAGGCCGCCGTCGGCTGGATCGCCCTCGTCGTCGGCCTGCACTTCTTCGGGCTCGCCGCCGTCTGGCGGATGCCCGCCGTCAACGCCCTCGCGGCGGTTCTGTCCGTCTGCGGTGCCGCCGGGATCGCGCTCGCCTGGGCGGGCGCCCCGCAGGCCGCGGTCGCCACGGTGGCGGGCATCGCCCCGGGTGCCGCCCTGCTCGGCGCCGTCGCGTGGACCCTGCGCGGCAAGGCCACCGCGCCGGCCGGGGCCTGACGGCCGGTCAGCCACCCAGCCCGGCCGCGCGGGCGAGGAGGAGCTCGCGTTCGCGGTCGTTGCCGGCCAGGGCGGCGGCGCGTTCGAACTCGGCGCGGGCCTCGGCCGGGCGGTCCAGGCGGGCGAGGAGGTCGCCGCGGACGCTGGGGAGCAGGTGGTAGCTGCGCAGGGCGGGCTCCGCCGCGAGGGCGTCGACCAGGGCGAGGGCCTCGGCGGGGCCGCGGGCGTAGGAGAGGGCGACGGCGCGGTTGAGGCGGACCACGGGGGAGGGGTTGAGGGCTTCCAGACGGGTGTAGAGGCCGGTGATGGTGGCCCAGTCGGTGTCGGCCCAGCGCGGGGCCAGCACGTGGCAGGCGGCGATGGCGGCCTGCAGGGTGTACGGGCCGGCGTCGGGGCGGGTGACGCCCGCGCGGGCCAGGGCCTCGGTGCCGCGCCGGATCAGCAGGCGGTCGAAGCGGCCGCGGTTCTGGTCGGCCAGCAGCACCGGCTCGCCGCCCGGCCCGGTGCGGGCGGGGAGACGGGCGGCCTGGAGTTCCGTCAGGGCGGCCAGGCCGTGCACCTCCGGCTCCTGCGGCATCAGCGCGGCCAGCACCCGGGCCAGCCGCATCGCCTCCTCGCAGAGCGCCGGACGGAGCAGCTCCTCCCCGGCGGTGGCGGCGTAGCCCTCGTTGAAGACCAGGTAGATGACCTCCAGCACCGAGGCCAGCCGTCCGGCCCGGTCCGCGCCGCCCGGCACCTCGAACGGCACCCCCGGCCGCGGCGATGGCCCGCTTGGCCCGGACGATCCGCTGGGCGATCGTCGGTTCGGGCACCAGGAACGCCCGGGCGATCTCGGCCGTGGTCAGGCCGCCGACCAGACGCAGCGTCAGAGCGGCGCGGGCGTCGGCGGAGAGCACCGGGTGGCAGGCGGTGAAGACCAGCCGCAGCAGGTCGTCGTCGATGTCGTCCTGCTCGGCGGGGTCGGGCGGCGGCGGTACGTCCTCCAGACTGCGGCCGACCTCGGCCAACTTGCGGGCGTACACCTCGCGGCGCCGGACCAGGTCGACCGCCCGGTTACGGGCGACGGCGGTCAGCCAGGCACCCGGACGGTCCGGCACGCCGGCCTCGGGCCACTGCTCCAGCGCGGCCACCACGGCGTCCTGGGCCAGTTCCTCGGCGATGCCGACGTCCCGCACCACCCGGGCGACGGTGGCGATGATCCGTGCCGACTCCATCCTGAAGGCGGTCGCGACCGCCGCCGCCACGTCCTGCCGCCCGGCTGCCCCGCTCCGCTCCGTCACGTCCGTCACGGGCACCCATCAGAGCAGCCGCGCGGGGGCGCGGCAAAGCGGCGCGCCCCGGGCCGGTCGTGGGGCGCGCCGCGTGACGAGGGGTCAGGCCCCGGGCGGGGTCGGCATCTCGTCGATCTCGCGGACCTCGGCGCCGACCTCCCAGCTCTCCGGGTGGAGGGAGAGGAAGCGGCGGGTCCACTCCACCGCCTCCGCCTTGTCCCGGCACTGGAAGACGATGTAGCCGCCGACCACCTCCCGGGTCTCGGTGAACGGCCCGTCGGTCAGGCTCAGCCGCCCGCCCGACCAGGCGAGCCGGGTGCCCTCCGAGGTCGGCTTGAGGCCGTTGGTGTCCAGCATCGCCCCGGCCTTGGCGATCTCCTCGAAGAGGGCGCCCATCCGCTGCTCGAAACCGGGGTCGGGCTCGAAGCCCGCGGCCTTCTCCTCGTCGATGCGGATCAGCGTCATGTAGCGGGGCATGGTGTGCTCCTCGGGTCCTCGGTGCGGCGGGGCCGTTCCCCGCCTCTCACCCCTGCGTCGAACGGGGGCGCGGTGGATCGACACGTCCGGGGAAGATTTTTTCGGAGGGGTGCCGAGACCGCCCCCGGGCGGGGCCGGTCGGGCGCGGGGCGTGCGCCGAAGGGGGGCACCGCACGGTCCGTCAGGCATGGCCGGGCGGGCGGCGGGAGATGGTGGGGAGGTGACGGCACCGGACAGCAGGTGACGACCCGGCGCGCCCGGATGGCCCGACGGTGGCTCCGCACGCCCGCCACCGGGGCCGAGGAGCTCCTGGAGGACGAGAACTCCCGGCGGGCCAGGCTCTGGCGCACCGGTCTGCCGCTCGGGGTGATGGCCCTGGTCACCGTGGTCGACCTGGCCACCGGACCCGGCACCATCTTCTACCCCTTCCTGGTGCTCGGCCCCGCGCTGGCCGCCGTCCGCGGCCGCCCGCGCGAGGTGGTGGTGATCGGGCTGGTGGCCCTCCCGCTGCGCTACCTGCTCGGCACCTACGACACGCTCCCCGATCCGACGGACCGGTTCTTCCAGATCAACACCGTGGTCTTCCTGGTCGCGATCGCGCTGAGCACCAACGTGGCCCGCATCCGGCAGCGCCGCGAGAGGCACCTGCGCTCGGTCACCCGGGTCGCGGTCGCCGCCCAGCAGGCCATCCTGCTGCCCGCCCCGGAGCGCCTCGGCGGAGTACGGACGGCCGTGCGCTACTTCGCCCTGGACGACAACGCCGACGTCGGCGGCGACCTCTACTCGGCGGTCGAGACGCCGTACGGGGTGCGGGTGCTGATCGGCGACGTCCAGGGCAAGGGCCTCGGGGCGGTACGGACGGCGGCGGTGGCGCTCGGGGCGTTCCGTCAGGTCGCCCGCACCGAGCCCGAGTTGGACCGGGTCGGCCGGCTGGTCGAGTCCGCCGTCGAACTGGACGGCGACCCGGACCGTTTCGTCACCGCCCTGTTCGTCGAGTTCGGCCCCGACCGGCTCCGGCTGCTCCACCGCGGCCACGAGGCCCCGGTCCTGGTCCACCCCGACGGCACCCTCCGCGCCGTGGAACCGCCCGACCCGGGCCTTCCGCTCGGCCTCGGCACCCTGACGCCCGGGGACCCCGCGCCGCCCTGGCAGCTCCCCTTCGGCCCCGGTGACCTCCTGGTCCTCACCACCGACGGCGTCACCGACAACCGCGACGAGGACGGCCACCCCTACCCCCTGCTCGACCGCCTCCCGCTCCTGCTGCCCGACCACCCCGGCCCGCCCGATCCCACCACCACGGTCGCGGCCCTCGCGACCGACCTCCTCCGCCACGTCGGCCGCGGCCGCTTCACCGACGACGCGCTGATGCTCGCGCTGGCCCGGGACGGGGACTCCGGCGTCCTTCCGGCACCTTCCGGGTGAACCGTCGGTGGGTGTGCGCTCAGACCTCGGCGCCCCGGCGGGCCTCCTCGTCGGTGCCGGTCGGCCGGGGCTCGGTCGGCGTCGCCTCGGCCGGCACCGCCCGCCGGGTGAGGGCGCGGGCGCAGAGCAGGGCGCAGAGGGCGATCACGGCGGCGGTGGTGGCGAAGACCGTGGTCGGGCCCGTGCGGTCGAGCAGGGTGCCGCCGAGGGCGGAGCCGGCGGCGGCACCGAGGTTGAAGGCGGTGTTGATCCAGGCGCCGGCCTCGGTACGGGAGCCGTCGGGGACGAGGCGGTCGACGAGCTGGTAGGAGGTGATCAGCAGGACGTCGGTGCAGGCTCCGGCGAGGAGGAGGGCCAGGCCGGCGGTGGGGGTGGTGTGGAGCAGGACGGGCAGGGCGTAGGCGGCCGAGGCCCCGGCGGCGAGCAGGACCGGACGGTGCGTCAGCGGGCCGGGCCAGCGGCGGCGTCCGTAGACCAGGCCGCCGAGCACGCCGCCGACCGAGAAGAGGGTGCCGAGGACGCCGGTGGCGACCGTGCCCCAGGCGGCCAGGACACCCAGTTCGAAGAGGGACAGGCCCGAGGCGGTGGCCAGCACGACCAGCAGCAGCGGCAGGAAGCCCGGGCGGCGGAGCGGGGTGGTGGAGTCGCCGGTCGACGGACCGGAGGACCGCAGCGGCGTGCCGCGCAGGGCCCGGGCCAGCAGGCCGAAACCGGCCAGCACCAGGACGGCGCCCAGCAGCAGCACGACGGGCGGCGTGACGGCGGCGGCCAGCAGGGCGCCGAGGACCGGTCCGAGGGCGAAGACGGTGGACTCGGCGGCCGTGTCCAGGCTGAGTGCGGCCTGCTGCTGCGCCTCGCCGCGGGCCAACCGGCCCCAGAGCGTGCGCATCAGCGGTCCGACCGGCGGCGGACAGGTGCCGGCCAGGACGGCCAGGCCCAGGGTGAGCGGTACCGGGCCGCCGACCGCGCAGCTGACGCCGACCGCGGTGAGCAGGGCCGCGTAGCAGAGCGCGAACGCCGTCAGGGTGCGCGGGTGACGCTCCACCAGACGGCCCGGTACGGGCCGAGCAGCGCGGTGGCCAGGCCGGACACCGCGGCGGTGGCACCGGCCGAGGTGTAGGAGTGGGTGGCCTGTTGGAGGGCGAGCAGCAGCGGCAGCGGCAGCAGGCCGTAACAGGCCCGGGCCAGCATCGCGGCGGTGAACAGTCGGCGGGCATGGGGCAGTGCGAGGACGGCGCGGAAGGTCGCGTCGCCCCGAGAGGGGCCGGACATGGGAAGACGTCTCCAGACGGGACGGCGCAGCACGTCGGGCTGCGCGCGGGCATGACGGATCGACGGGCCGCCGGGCCCCGTGGCACGGGGAAGCGGGCGGCGCGGGTGCCGGATCTGTCAGTGCGGATCGGGAGACGTACATGGAGCGGGACAGTAGCGATCTTCGGGGCGGCGGGCAACCCCTTCGCCGGAGGCGGAGCCCGTCCTGCCACTTCGCGCGGCGCCCCTGCCCCGGCGGCGGTCCCGTCAGTAGAGTGCGCGCCACCAGCTCCACCCACAGCCGACCGGGGGAAGAAGAATGTCGATGTCCGCAGGAAGACGCCCGCTGGGGGCCCTCGTCGCGGCCGTGGCCGTGCTCGGGACCTCCCTGGTGCTGGCCGCGCCCGCCGAGGCAGCCGGTGGCGGGTGCTACACCCCGCCCACCAACTCCTACGGCTGGAACGTGGGGGTGTGCAGCTCCGACAACGGGGTGACCGTCTCGGGCGACGTCTACGTCAACCAGCGCGCAGCCTGGGCAGTTCCTGCCGGGTGTCGTACGGCCTCTACGACGAGACCGACCAGAAGTACGTGGCGCTGAGCGACAAGTACCAGGCCTGCTACACCGGCCGCCACCCGGCGATCCACGCCACCAAGGTGCCGGGCCACAACTACCGCAACTACGCCGGGGTCGTGGTGGACAACCGGACGGTGTACTACCAGTCCAGCTACGTGACGTGGTGAGCCGCTGAGCCGGTGGGTCGCCGACCGGAACCGCCCGGACCCCGCTGGGGCCCGGGCGGTCGTCCGCCGGTGTCGGCCGGTGTGACCCGGTGTCAGCCGGCGTCGGCGGCCGTCACTGGAGACCGGTGTGGACGGCGTTGGCGAGTTCGCCGGTGGCGGTGTCGCCGCTGAACTCCCAGTAGAAGGCGCCGCGCAGGCCCTGCTGCTTCACCCAGGCCATCTTGGAGTTGATGGTGGCGGGGGTGTCGTAGCTCCACCAGTTGGTGCCGCAGTGGGCGTAGGCGGTGCCGGCGACCGTGCCGGTGGCGGGGCAGGTGTTCTTGAGGACCTTGTAGTCCTCGATGCCCTGCTCGTAGGTGCCGGTGGCGGGGCCGGTGGCGGTGCCGCCCGGGGCGGACTGGGTGACGCCGGTCCAGCCGCGGCCGTAGAAGCCGATGCCGAGGTTGAGCTTGGAGCCGGCGATGCCCTTGCCCTTCAGCTTGGTGATCGCCGCCTCGGAGTTGAAGCCGGCGATCGGGATGCCGGCGTACGAGGTGAGCGGGGAGTGCGGTGCGGTCGGGCCCTTGGCGTCCCACGCGCCGAAGAAGTCGTACGTCATGACGTTGTAGAAGTCGACGTACTGGGCCGCGCCGGCGTAGTCGGACTGGTCGAGCTTGCCCCCGTTGCCGCCGTCGGCGGAGATGGCGGCGGTGACCAGGTTCGAGGAGCCGAAGCGGGCGCGCAGGGCCTGCATGAGGGTGCGGTAGGCGGCGGAGCCGCTGGTGTCGCAGGACAGGCCGCAGGCGTTGGGGTACTCCCAGTCGATGTCGATGCCGTCGAAGACGTCGGCCCACCGGGGGTCCTCGACCAGGCTGTAGCAGGAGTTGGCGAAGGCCGTCGGGTTGGCCGCGGCCTGGCCGAAGCCGCCGGACCAGGTCCAACCGCCGAAGGACCAGAGCACCTTGAGGTTCGGGTACTGCTTCTTCAGCTTGCGCAGCTGGTTGAAGCTGCCGCGCAGGGCGCCGGTGTCCCAGGTGTCGGCGACGCCGTCGACGCTCTGGTCGGCGGTGTAGGCGCGGTCGTAGTCGGCGTAGGCGTCCCCGATGGTGCACTGGCCGTTGGTGACGTTGCCGAAGGCGTAGTTGATGTGGGTGATCTTCGCGGCGGTGCCGGAGGTGACCAGGTTCTTCACCTGGTAGTTGCGCCCGTAGGTGCCCCAGTCGGTGAAGTAGCCGAGCTTGACCGGGCCGCCCGGGTCGACCACGCCACCCGTGGTGGTCACCGAGACGGCGCCGGAGGCGGGGCCGGTCTGGTCCGCGGTGTCGCGGGCGACGACGGTGTAGGTGTAGGTGGTGCCCTTGGTGAGGCCGGAGTCGGTGTAGCTGCTGCCGGTGACGGTGGCGACCTTGGCGCCGCCCCGGTAGACGTCGTAGTTCTTGACGCCGTTGTCGTCGGTGGCCGGGGCCCAGCTGAGGGTGAGGCCGGTGTCGGCGACGTTGCCCGCGGTGGGGGTGCCGGGGGCGCCGGGCGGGTTGTCGGTGGGCGTGGTGCCGCCGTCGCAGCTGCCGCCGTTGAGCTTGCAGCCGCTGGGAGCGCCGGAGCCGGTGCCGATGAAGCCGAAGCTGACGCTGGCGCCCGGGGCGAGGGTGCCGTTCCACCCCTTGTTCCTGCCCGTCCAGTGGGTGCCCGCGCTGGTCACGTCCGCGTCCCAGGACGAGCTGAGGGCGGTGCCGGCCGGGTAGTCCCACTCGACCGTCCAGCTGCTGAGCGTGGTGGAACCGGTGTTGCTGATCGTCCACTTGCCCTCGAAAACCGGTGCCCCAGTCCGAGGTCTTGGTGTACGTCGCGGTCGCCGAGCCGGCCGCCTGGGCCGGGGCGGCCTGGGCGACGATGCCGGTGACCGGCAGGGCGAGCGCCGCGAGGATCGCGGCGGCCCGCTTGAGCCGTGGCCTTCTGGCGTGGGGGAGTGCTGTGCTCAAGGAGTGCTCCTCCGTCAGTCCGTGGCAGCCCGTAGGGGAGGCTGCCGGAAGGGGACGCACCTGTGCCGTCTGTGAGCCAGCCGGTCGGGGGCAACCGCTCACCACAGTCGTCACCGGGAGGTTAGAAAGGTCTGGACCATTCAGTCAATGGGCGTCCGGAAAAGCGGCGCGCGGGCAGGGGTGGAATGCCGGATCTGCCCACCAGAACCTCGAAATCCGATTGCCGGAGTCGCTGGATCAGCGCAGGTCAAGTGAGGTTCACCGTAAGGTGATTGATCATTTCGCGGAGAATTTCGGGTGGGGGCGAAGTGTAAGGAAAGCTTCCTTCCAGTGGCAGGTCTGGACCACTTCAGCGGATCGGTGCGTGGCGACAAGTGGCCGTTCCGCAAAGGTTGTTGACGATCGGTCTGCTTGAACCCCCGGGCCCCGGGTACCCGCAGACCATGACTCCGTCCGGCCGCATACGCGCCAAGTCCCGTACCGATGAGGAACCTTCGCCCCGCGAGGGGCGCCGCCGCGGGCTGCCCTGGTACCTGAGCCTGCCCGTCACCCTGGCCGTGATCGTCGCGCTGTTCCTCGCCGGGGTGCAGGGCGGGATCTTCCCCAGCCTGCCGAACCCCTTCGAGCGCAAGACGGTCGACCGCAGCCAGCCGGTGCTGCTGCAGTCGATCCAGCAGATGAAGCGCTTCACCGGAGCCCAGGGCAACTTCCAGGTGATCGTGGACCTCGACCACGAGGCCGCCTTCCTGCCCTCCCAGATCCTCGGCAACCGCACGCTCTACGTCGCGGCCGGTTCGGTGGACGCCTACGTCGACCTCGGCGGGCTCGGCGCGGACTCGGTCGCCGTCTCCGAGGACCGCCGGAGCGTGACGGTGAAGGTCCCGCACGCCCAACTCGCCCCGCCCGCCGTGGACGTGAAGCGCTCCTACGTCTACCTCCAGCAGCGCGGGTTCTTCGACCGGATCGGCGACTTCTTCAGCGGCAAACCCCGGCAACCAGCACCAGGTCGAGCAGCTCGCCGTGCAGAAGATCGAGCAGGCGGCCAAGGAGACCGAGCTGACCCGGCAGGCCGAGGACAGCACCCGGGAGATGCTGGGAGGCCTGCTGCGTTCCACGGGCTTCACCAACGTGACGGTCACCGTGGTCTGACGGCCCGGTAGGCCGGCCCGGCCACCGAGGGGTGGCCGGGGGCGGAGTGGGTCCGGGCAGGCGGGGCGGACGGCGGCGGAGAGGACAGCCGAGCAGATCCGGGCGGCGCGACCTGGTGGGCCTGTGGCACGGACTGGTCCGGCTGCCGGACGGCACCCTGGCGGACCGGCTGCGGACCAGGGCGCTCGACCTCGGCATCGCGGTGGCCCGGCCGGGCGGTTGAGGGTGAACGGGGCGCACGCGGGGGCACGTGGGGCGCACCGCGCGCAGGGCTCCCGGACGAGCTGAGCCGAAGGGGTTGAGGGGCCCCTCCAGCCGGGTGTTGATCATCGGGCAGCCGGTGGAGCCGGGTTTAGCGTGCGGGCCGATTTCACAACCATTGCGTAATTGTTCGCGCAGGAGCCGAGTGTGACCTCCGGTCAGCTCGGCTTCGGCTGTGAAAGGAGCCGGTTTGATGGCGAAGCTCGCTATGGGACTAGCGGGTGCCGCAGTAACGGCAGCATTCCTGGGAACGGGTGCTCCGGCATTCGCCGCGCCACGGGACGGAATGCCGCCCGGTTGGTGCGCGGTCCACCCGGTCCGGTGCGGGGAGACCCCGAAGCCCCAGCAGCCGAAGGCGGTCCCCGCCGCCCCGGCGAAGGACACCCCGGCCACAGACACCCCGGCCAAGGGGGCCGTGGCGCCCGAGAACGTGGACGACCCCGCCGATCCTGGTGACCCCGCGGATCCGGCGGCCCCCGGCGATCCGGAGGACCCCGGCCTCGGCGGCGGTCATCCCGCCCTCGGCGGCGGTCACCCAGCGCTCGCGTCACCCGCGCCGATGACCGTCGATCCGCCCGTCACCCACCCGGGCGGCACGGTGCAGATCAACACCGGCACCGACTGCCCCGGCACCACCGTCACCTCGCCGGTGCTCCCCGACCCCGTGCAGCTCCCGCCGGGCGGCACCGGAGGGCAGCTCACCGTCCCGGTCGGCGCGGCCCCGGGCACCTACCCCGTCACCGCCACCTGCCAAGGCCATCCGGTCGCGGTCGGCACCGTCACCGTCGCGGACCCGGCGGCCCCCGCCGCCGGCGGCGGCTTCAAGGACGGGAGGGGGCGGCCGGAGCCCGGCCTGGCCGGGTACGGGGCGCTCGCGCTGACCGGCGGGGCGGCCGGGACGGCCGTGGTGCGGCTCGTCAGGCGGCGGCGGGGCCGCGCCGCGAACGGTGCCTGACGGGTGGTCACGCCGCGTCCGACCGGCCACGGCGGCCCTGTCCGGGGCCCTGCTGCTGGTCTCGCTGATCGGAGCCGTCCGCGACGCGGGCCGCGCCGCGAGCACGTCCCCGCCCGCTCCCCGGGCGGCGGCCGTGCCGCGACCGGTCGGCTCCCTGACGGCCCCTCAGCAGACGGGCGCGGGCTCCGAGCACCGGGCCCCGCCCGCCGGCCACGCCCCGCTCGCCCCGTCCACGCCGATCCGGCTCACCATCGCCGCGATCGGCGTGGCGGCCCCGCTGCTGGCCCTCGGTTCGGACGACAAAGGGCGTCCGGAGCTGCCGCCGTACTCGATGCCGGGCACGGCGGGCTGGCTGCGGGACTCCGCGACCCCGGGTGCCCAGGGCGCCGCGGTGGTGGCCGGGCACGTGGACACCCTCGACGGGCCGGCCGTGTTCTGGGCGCTGTCCACCGTGAAGGCGGGGGCCACCGTCGAGGTCGCGCGGCTGGACGGCAGCACGGCGGTGTTCACCGTGGACGAGGTCCGCACCTTCCCCCGGAAGTCCTTTCCGAACGCGCTGGTCTACGGCCCGACCCAGGCCGCGGAACTGCGCGTCATCACCTGCGGCGGACGATTCGACCGGGCCGAACGTGAATACACCAGTAATGTCATCCTTTTCGCCCATCTGACGGACGCTCATTGAGTCGGCGCCGAAATGGACGACGGCCGAATGCCCCGGCCCGAGAAATCCGGACCGGGGCATTCGGCCGTCCTGCGGACGGTCGTTACGTCAGCACTTCTCCTCCGGACCGTCCTCCGGCTTGCGGAAGAGGCTCCGGACCCCGGACACGTCGTTCGCCCAGAACAGCAGCGACACGAGGGCCCGGCCGAGTGCGATCAGGCCGGAGACGACGATGTCCACGGTGCTGCTCCCTTCGAGGTCAGCCGGTGCACCAGTCGCCCCGGTACCCGGTGTAGCGGCGGCACACGCTGTCCTTCTGGCTCTCGGTCAAGGACGAGTTGTAGTCCTGGACGTAGCTGTAGTTGTCGTAGTACTTCTTGCCCCAGTAGATGGCCTCCGGAATCCCGCTGAAGGTCTTCGCGCAGCCCCAGAGGCTGAACAGGGTCGCCGTGCAGGTGGCCCAGGACTGGGCCGGGTTCCGCAGGATCCCGAAGGCCCACTTGGCCTTGCGGACCGGGTTGATGACCGCGGTGATGGTGCGGATCCCGTAGAACCAGTGCCGGACGTTCGGGTTGCGGCTCATGCGCCCGACCTTGCTGTCCGAGACCCAGTTCCTGGCGTCCCGGTAGGTGGACTTGGCCTTGCTCTTGAGCTTGCTCGCCGCGTTCTTGGCGAACTGCTTCGGGTCCCAGTACCCCCAGTCCATCCGGCCGTCGAGGTCGTAGCGGCCGAGCGGGTCACCACTGACGTAGTCGTAGGAGTTGGAGTTGCCGCCGTAGACCGGGTCGACGGAGAGGAAGCGGCCGTTGACCGTGTCGTAGAGGCGGACGCCCATCAGGACGTTGCCGTCCAGGGCCTGGGAGGACCGCTGCTTCCCGCCGAGCCAGCCGTAGCGGGCCTCGGCCTGCCCGGCCGCCGCGACGCCGAACTCGTCGAAGGAGAGCACCTGCGGAGCGGTCAGCGCCGGATCGGTGGCCACCACCACGCTGCCGAACAGGTCGGTCAGCTGGAGCCGGACGGCTCCGGTGCTGGTGATCGTGGCGGCGAGATCGCCGTCCGGGCCGGAGGCGTTGCGGGTCCAGGCACCGGTGGTGGTGTCCTCGACGATCCAGCGGGGCTCGTCGTCACCGGCGCCGTAGTGGTTGAGCCGGGACGCGGTGGTGGCCCAACTGCCGTCCCCCTGCTTCTTGCTGACCGTGGAGCCGGAGAGCCGGCCCGCCGGGTCGAGGGTGAGCACCTGACGGGTGTCGGCGGTCTCCTGGGAGGCGACCAGGTCGTTGGTCCAGAAGCCGTTGAGGGTGCCGCTCGCGGTCCGGGTGGTCCGGCCGAAGGCGTCGTACCGGTAACCGGCGTCGGTGATCCGGTCCGCGCTGTCGTAGGTGTGGTTCTCGGTGACCGGGGCGGCCGTGCTGCAGCCACCGTTGGCGGCGGCGGGCGAGGTGGACTTGGCGGTCCGGTTGTAGTGCACGTCGTAGCTGTAACCACGGGTGGTGCAACCGGCGTTGCCGGTGGTCTGCTCGGCCTTGGTCAGCCGGCCGAGGCGGTCGTAGGCGTAGGACTTCACCGAGGTGGAGTCGCTGTCCTTGGTGACCTGCCCCCGGGTGGTGACCTCGCGGCTCTGCGACCAGACCACGGCGCCGTCCGAACTACGGGTGTAGGTACGGCCGGTGGTCTCGCCGGAGGCGTTGCGGACGTCCTTGCGGACGATGCCGCCCGGGTAGGACTGCTCCACCAGCTGGCCGTCCGGACCGTAGGTGGCGGTGAACTCGCCCGCCACGCTGTCGGTCACCGAAGTGACCATCCCCCGGGGCTCCTTGACCCGGTCGTAGGTGAGGGTGACCGAGCCCGACGGGTCGGTGACCTTCACCGGCTTGCCGTAGGCGTCGTACTGGCTCGTGGTGGTGGCACCCTCGCCGTCCGTGTACGAGATCTCCCGGCCCAGCTGGTCGACCACCCGGACGACGGACTTGCCGCCGGCCGTGGTCTTCACCACGGCGCCGGTGGCGGGGTCGTACTCGGTGACGGTCTTCGGGACCGCCTGGCCCTCGCCGCCGGTGATCTCGACCGAGAGCTGCCGCTCGGCCGCGTCGCGGACGGTCGTGGTGGTGCGGGTCTTGCCCGCGTTGGTCTCGGTGATCTCCTCGGGGTTGCCGAAGCGCGAGTACCGGGTGATCCGCTTCACCGGGAGGGTGGTCGGCATCCGCGCCGAGTCCGCCCCGGTGATCGCGGCGCCCGGGCCGCTGGTGCAGAGCAGGCCCGCCCACTCGGGACGGCCGCCGCAGGCCGCGTCCGCGGCGTTCGTGCCGGCGGTCCAGTGGACCGACTTCACGGTGCTGGCCTCGGCCGCCTGTCCGGTGCCGGGGACGCGCAGCTCCTCGGCCCGGCCCTTGTCGTCGAAGCGGGTCGTGGTGGTGAGCGCGGCCCCGGTCGCGTCGAGGGTGACGCTCGTCGGCTTCTTCAGGGTCCAGCCGGCGGTGCCGCCGAGCGGGGTGTCGTAGCCGTTCCGGGTGACCCGCAGGTCCGCGTCGGTGGCGTAGCCGTCGATCCGGACGCCGGTGCCGGCGGTGGTGACCAGGTGGTAGGCCCGGCCGTCGGGCTTGCCCTCGTCGTAGGTGTTGGTGGTGTGGTCCCGGGCGAGCACCGAAGTGCCCACCGGGAGGGTCGGGTTGACGGTGGTCTTGGTCAGGGTGAAGGTGTCGAACCCGGCGTGGAAGCGCTCGCCGGTGGAGGCGGTGTTGGTGCCGGTCACCAGCATCTTGAGCGAGTGGTCACCGCGGGTCAGGTGGATCGGCGCACCGGTGGTGAACGGCGCCACCGCCGGGGTCGCGGAGTACTCGTCGATCGGCGAGCCGAGGTCGGTGCCGTCGATCGACAGCTGCACGATGCCGTGGTCGTTGTACCGGGTGAGCTGGCCGCTGAGGACGTAGTCGCCCTCCTCGGGGACGCTCACCCGCACGGTGTCCTCGGCGCCGGCCGCGGTGCCGCGCAGGCTCAGCTGCGCACCACCGGACCAGGTGAGGCCGCAGCAGTCGGCGTCCATCTTCAGCGGGTGGTTGGCACCCAGCTGGGGCAGCGTCTCCGCCTCCGAGGTGACGGTGACCGGGTTGGTCTGCCCCGCCAGCGCCTCGGACAGCGCCACCCGGCGCACCGGGCCGAGCGTCTCGACGACGTCCAGACCGTCGGCGGTGTACGTGGTGCGGGAGTCGAGCAGTCGCGCCCGGTCGGCCGAGGAGGCCGGCAGGCCGAGCTCGCTGACGAACTTCGCCGTGTCGGGGTGGGTGCCGAGGGCGATCGAGCGGTTGGTGGCGTCCAGCGTGCGGACCGTGTGCCCGAAGCGGTCGTGCTCGGTGGTGTTGATGTCCCCCTTGACGGCGACGGACGGGGTCGCGGCGTTCACCTCGTCACCCGAGGCGTTGAGGTAGCGGACGTTGGCCGCCTTGTACCCGTCCTTCCCGGGGACGGTGGAGGAGGCGGTGTGGGTGGTGGAGGTGTCCTCGGGGCCGAAGACGGCCGTCGCGTCGGTCGGCGCGTCGGTCTGGCCCCACTGGGCGACGTCGGCACCGGCCATGTCGTACGGACCGCCGGCGGCCCGGGTCAGCGGCACGGAGTAGACCAGCTTGGTGGCGATCTCACCGCTGACCTGGCTCTTGGAGCCGGGCACCAGCGAGTTCCGACGGACCTTCAGCAGGTGGCCCGGGTCCTGGTCGGAGCCGGCCGGCCCGTAGTCGAAGGACCAGGGCAGCTCACCGGCGGGCGCGAGCTGGGTGGCCCGGCCCGAACTGTCGTAGGTGTAGGTGGTCTTGAGCGGGGTCGCCAGGCGCGGGTCCCAGACCTGTGCCAGCCGGCCCTTGTCGTCGTAGAGGTAGTGCGCGACCTCGACGGCCTCCTGCTGGGAGGTGGCCGGGTTCCAGGACCAGGACTTCACCGAGCGGACCCGGTCGGTGTAGTCGCCGGGGGTGCCGGCCACGGCCGTGGTGCTGGTCGCGTAGTCGTAGTCGAGCACGTCGCAGCCGCGCGGCAGCGGGGTGACGGTGCAGTGGTTGAGGTCGTCGACCCCGGGCTCGACGGGAGCGATCACGCGCTTGGGGAGCGCGCGGCCGTCGGTGACGTCGTACAGGTACTGGGTGGTGGAGGCGTTCGCGGGACCGGTCTCGCTGGCCACCTGGTGGACGTCGGAGCCGGGCTGGCGGGTGAAGACCGTGGTGGAGCCGTCCAGGTCGGTCAGGGTGTAGACGGTGCCGTTGGTCTGGACGTCCCAGAGCTGCCAGGAGCCGCCCCAGCAGGTCCAGATGGTGCCGCCGAGGTTGGCGTCCAGGCACTTGCCGGACTGGCCGTTGACCAGCGACTTGTTGGCCTGCAGGCGCCACTGCTGGTTCGGGCTGCCCGAACCGCAGGACCACAGCACCATCCGGGTGTTGTCGGCGGTGGCGCCCCACGGGTTGTCGAGGCAGTAGCCCATCACCTTCAGGGACAGGTCGTCCCCGTAGGTCCACTGCTGGTTGGGAGCACCGGTGCAGGGCGCGTACTGCGGGTTCACGCCGTTGCCCGGAGCGCCGTTCGGCACCTCCAGGCACTGCCCGAAGGAGGTGACCAGCGGGCCCGAGGTGGCGGTGGACGCCTTGAGGCTCAACGACTCCGCACCCGGCTCGGCGAAGAAGCTGCCGTCGTTGGCCTTGGCGAAGGTCAGCGAGGAGTCGTCCGCGCGCTTGATCTGGACGAGGTCGGAGGAGGGGAGGGAGAGCGAGCGGTAGTCGGAGCCGGTGCCCGAGTCGGGGCCGCCGGCCCACTGCGGGCCGAACGGGGCGACGATCTCCTTCAGCGAGAGGTCGTCGAAGTAGACCTCCTTGCCGTGCCGGCGGCGAAGCCGTTGAACAGCCGGAACCAGGCCTCGGTCGCGTCGGCCGGGACGGCCATGTCGACCGAGAGCTGCTGCCAGCCGTCGGTGAACGAGGCCTTCGGGGAGAGCACGTCCTTGTAGCCGGCCGGGGTCCGGTAGACGCCGTCCAGGCGCAGGCCGAGGTCGCCGCGTTCGGGGTTGAGGCCGGAGGCGGACGGGACGTAGATCCAGCCGGTCAGGCGGTAGGTCCGGCCGGGCTTCATGCCCTGGCCCAGGGTGTACTCCGGGCCGATCGAGGCGTAGGACGCCCAGCTGTTGGAGGGCTTGATCAGCAGAGAGTCGGTGGAGCTGTCGTGGCCGCGCACGGTGGAGCGGGTGACGTCGGCCGGGCCGGCCACGAAGCCGGTCAGGTCGGTGACCTGGCGCTGAGCGGCCGTCAGGCGCTCGCCCTGGGGCTGCCAACCACGGCCGAGGCCGCGCGAGGAGAAGGTGCGCTTGACCGCCATCCCGCTCTCGTTGGCGTCCGTGGCGTCGAAGGTGTAGTCACCGGTGAGCAGGTTGACCGAGCCGGGGCCCACCGTGACGCCGGCGGCGCCGTCGGCGTTCTGGTCCACCGTCATGGTGTTCCAGCCGGTGGCGGTACCGGAGCCGGAGCCGTCCTCGGGGAACATCAGGGCCCGGACCTGGACCACGCCGCCGACGCTGCCGAGGGTGTCGACCACCGTCCAGTTGGCGTGCGTGCCGAGGTCCGCCAGGCGCGGCTTGGGGTCGGTGACCGGGGTGTTGTCCGCCTTGGTGAGGTTGGTGAGCGGCACGTTGTACTCGGTGGCCCCGGGGCCGCGGCGGTACTGGTAGACCACCCGCTTGAGGTCGGCCTGCGCGTCCACCGAGAGCTTCACGCGCTTGGCGGACTGGCTGCCGTCGACCGGCGAGGTCAGACCGGCGCGGCCCACCTGGAAGGCGAAGGTGGTCGCGTCGGAGAGGTTCCCCGCCCGGTCCTTGGCCTGCACGACCAGGGTGTGCTTGCCGTCGGTGGCCGGGGTGATGGAGGTGGTGACGGTCTGGGTGGCGGCGACCGTCACCGGTGCCCCGCCGTCCAGGGAGTGGACGAACCCGATCAGGTCGGTGGTGTTCGCCGGCGGGGTGAAGGTGAACTGGCCCGCCTGTCCGGCCCCGCCGTGCCACAGGCCGTCGGCCGGGTAGGTCGGCGAGGTGACGATGGGCGCGCCGGGCTTGACGGTGTCGACCACGAAGGAGGTGCCGACCCAGCCGGACTGGGAGTTGGCGTCGCTGATCCGGGCCCAGACCGAGTAGCTGCCGCCCTCGTCCAGCGCGGGGACGCTCAGGTCCGAGGGCCGCACCTGGAGGTAGCTGCCGGCCGGGACCGACCGGTAGATGCCGTTGACGAAGGTGGAGCCCTTCCAGAGGTCGATGTTGACGCCCACGGTGCCGCCGTCGGCGTCAGCCGCGAGGACCTGGAACATCGGCGTGGTGGAGCTGGTGTAGGCCGGGTTGCCCGGCACCGACGGCAGTACGTCGACCGAACTCGGCGTCGGCGGGACGGAGTTGTACGTCACCGCGATGTGCGGGACCGCGCCGCCCTCGGTGGAGGAGAACTTCTTCCAGGCGTAGGAGTCCGACTCGTTGTCGGCCTTCAGGCCCAGCGTGCCGTAGTTGTTGCCGTTGCCGGCCCAGTCCGCGGCGAGCTGGGTGATGTTGGCGTTGACCCAGCCGGTGCCGTCGGAGTTGGTGCACTGGTGGCTGTCGGTGCCGGTGTCCACGTCCCGGGTCTCGAAGGAGTACGCGTACTCCCGGCCCCACTGCGGCTGCGAGTTCCACCGGGTCGAGGTGGAGGCGTCGTTGGTGTTCCAGACCTCCCACTCCCTGGCGCTGCAGGAGTACGAGTGGAAGTTGTAGAGGCTGAGGGTGGCCCCCAGGACCTGCTTCCCCTTGAAGCTGGAGATCGGGAACTGCACGAAGGAGCGGGCGATCGAGGATCCGCCGTCGTAGCTGCCGACCTTCAGCTCCGTCGAGGAGGACTGGTCGGTGCCGAAGTTGGTCTGCACGAAGGTGTCGAAGGTGGTGCCGAGCTCCACCACCGGGTCGACCGTGACGGGGAACCGGGTCTTCGGGTCGGCCAGGTACGCCGCGTCCGGGGTGAACACCAGCTCGGCGTCCTTGCCCTGGCCGCGCAGCTCCATCGAGACCGGGCCGCGGTGCAGGTGCTCGCCGGACTTCTCGTCCAGGGCGTCGTCCCACATCACCGGTGCCGGAATCCGGACGGGTGCCTTGTCGGCCGCGGTGGCGACGAGCTCCAGGCCGCCGTCGGGCTTGCGCTCGACGGTGTAGCCGGTGGTGTCCACCGGCAGGGTGAGGGTGCCGGCCTGGGAGACCGCCGAGCGGTCCTTGACGATCAGGTACTGCTCGAAGCCGGTCCGGGTGGCCTCCAGCACCAGGTCGACGCCCGGGCGGGCGTTGACGTAGGTGGCCTTGCTGCCGGACAGCTTGGGCTTGGGCAGCTTGCCCAGCCAGCCGAGCTCGACCTGCCGGGCGCCGTTGCCGACCTTCACCAGGCCGCGCTCGGCGGGCTGCTCGCCCTTGCCGCGTCCGTCGGCCGGGGCACCCGCGGCCTCGGCCGACTCCGACGGGGCCGCGGCGGCGGCACCGGGCAGCGCGTCGCCGCTCTTCACGGCGGCGTCGCCACCGGCGAACTCCAGGCTCTCCGGGTGCGCCTTGGGCGCGACCTTGCCGTCCGGGCGCTCCACCAGCGTGGTGTCGACCGGGACCCAGGCCCCGCCGGACTTCATCCGGACCGGGCCGCTGGCGATGTCCTGGGTGAGGGTCCCCTCGGGGTTGGCCCACAGGGTGGTGTTGGCGGTGCGGGCGCCGGTCACCTCGATGCGGCGCTTGTTCAGCCGGGCCGCCAGCAGCGCTGACGCCTCGTCAGGAGCCTCGTTCACCGAGGCACTTGGCTGCTCGGCGGGCTTCGCGGTGGGCTTGGCGCTCGGCTTCGGAGCGGCCAGGGCGGCCGGCGCGAGCGCGCCCGCCATACCGATTTCCAGCAGAAGGGCGAGTGCGGCCGCGGCGGCGGTGCGCCGTAGCCGGGGTGGTGCGGATATCCGGCCCGGGAAAACGGGATGCGTACTGGATTTCCTTGACAAGACCTCTCCCCGTTGGAGTCGTCAATGATGATCATCAGCTCGTCAGAGCCGGGACAACCTCTCACGGTGGCGGAGGGGGTTCGGGGGATCACGGTCTCGATCCGGCAACGATCAACGGCTCGGGAGCCGCCGGGCGGGCCGTTCGTTCCCATTGGTGGCGCCATGATCATTTAGCGCCCTAGGTCCGATCGGAGCCGATTGCCCGGTATGCCCGACAGGTGGTCATGGAAAAGAGAACTGACGGAGAATCAGATGATTCTCCGTCAGTTCCCTTGCGATCGAACCTGGTTGTGTTAGTGATCTGCCGCTTCCGACGGGGGGCGGAATGCGGCCATGATCCGGTCGGCGGCGGTGGTGGCGGTGAGCGTTCCGTCCCGCACCCGCTGCTCCAGCCCGGGGGTGAGCGCGCGCACCGCCGGGTGGTCGTGCAGCTGGGCCAGCAGCTGGTCGTGGACCATCGACCAGGTCCAGGCGACCTGCTGGTCCCGTCGGCGGGCGGCCAGCGCGCCGACCGCGTCCAGGGTGGTCCGGTGCTGCTCGATCCGCTCCCAGAGCACGTCCAGCCCGGTGCCGTCGCGCCCGCTGCAGGTCAGCACCGGCGGGTTCCAGACCGCGTCCGGTGCCTGCAACAGCCGCAGGGCGCCCGCGAGTTCACGGGCGGCGGCCTTGGCGTCGACCTCGTGCGGGCCGTCCGCCTTGTTCACCGCGACCAGGTCGGCCAGCTCCAGCACGCCCTTCTTGATGCCCTGGAGCTGGTCCCCGGTGCGGGCCAGGGTGAGCAGCAGGAAGGTGTCCACCATGCTGGCCACCGTGGTCTCGGACTGGCCGACGCCCACCGTCTCCACCAGCACCACGTCGTACCCGGCGGCCTCCATCACCACCATGCTCTCCCGGGTGGCCTTGGCCACCCCGCCGAGCGTGCCGGAGGTGGGGGAGGGGCGGACGAAGGCGTTCGGGTCGACCGCCAGGCGCTCCATCCGGGTCTTGTCCCCGAGCACCGAGCCGCCGGTGCGGCTGGAGGTCGGGTCGACCGCGAGCACCGCGACCCGGTGCCCGCGGCCGGTGAGCATGGTGCCCAGCGCCTCGATGAAGGTGGACTTGCCGACGCCCGGCACGCCGGTGATGCCGATCCGCACCGCCTTGCCGCTCGACGGGAGCAGCTCGGCGAGCAACTGCTGGGCCAGCACCCGGTGGTCGGGCCGGATGGACTCCACCAGGGTGATGGCCCGCGCGATGAAGGCGCGCGAGCCGTCACGGACCCCGGCGGCGTACTGCTCGATGTCGATCGTCCGGGCCATCGGGTCAGGCTCCTCCGACCGCCCCGCGAGCGGTCACAGTTCGAGCCCGAGCTCGTCGGCCAGCTTGGTCAGCAGGTCGTACGCGGCCTCCGGGATCACCGTGCCGGGCGGGAAGACCGCGGCGGCACCCGCCTCGTACAGCGCCTCGAAGTCCTGCGGCGGGATGACGCCGCCGACCACGATGGTGATGTCCTCCCGCCCCGCCTCGGCCAGTTCGGCCTTCAGCGCGGGCACCAGGGTGAGGTGACCGGCCGCCAGCGAGGAGACGCCGACGATGTGCACGTCCGCCTCCACCGCCTGCCGGGCCACCTCGGCCGGGGTCTGGAAGAGCGGGCCGACGTCCACCGTGAAGCCCAGGTCGGCGAAGGCGGTCGCGATCACCTTCTGGCCGCGGTCGTGGCCGTCCTGGCCCATCTTGGCGACCAGGATGCGCGGCCGCCGCCCCTCCGCCGTCTCGAACCGCTCCACCAGCTCGCGGGTGCGGTCCACGGAGCCCGACTGTCCTGCCTCGTCCCGGTACACACCGGAGATGGTACGGATCTGGCCCGAGTGGCGCCCGTACACCGCCTCCAGGGCGTCCGAGATCTCGCCGACCGTGGCCATCGCCCGGGCCGCGTCCACCGCCAGGGCGAGCAGGTTCCCCTCCAGCCCGCCGCCCGCGCGGGCGCCTTCGCGCGCCGAGGCGGTCAGCGCGGCCAGCGCGGCCTGGCAGGCCGCCTCGTCCCGCTCGGCACGCAGCCGGCGCAGCTTCTCGATCTGCTGGGCCCGCACCGCCGAGTTGTCGACCTTGAGCACCTCGATCTGCTCGTCCGCCGCTACCCGGTACTTGTTGACCCCGATCACCGGCTGGCGGCCGGAGTCGATCCGCGCCTGGGTGCGGGCGGCGGCCTCCTCCACCCGGAGCTTGGGGATGCCCGCGTCGATCGCCTTCGCCATCCCGCCGGCCGCCTCCACCTCCTGGATGTGCTGCCAGGCGCGCGCGGCCAGGTCGTGGGTCAGCCGCTCGACGTACGCGCTGCCGCCCCAGGGGTCGATCACCCGGGTGGTGCCGGACTCCTGCTGGAGCATCAGCTGGGTGTTGCGGGCGATCCGGGCCGAGAAGTCGGTCGGCAGCGCCAGCGCCTCGTCCAGGGCGTTGGTGTGCAGCGACTGGGTGTGCCCCTGGGTCGCCGCCATCGCCTCCACGCAGGTGCGGGTCACGTTGTTGAACACGTCCTGGGCGGTCAGCGACCAGCCCGAGGTCTGCGAATGGGTGCGCAGGGAGAGGGACTTGGGGTTCTTCGGGTCGAACTGCTTCACCAGCTTGGCCCAGAGCAGCCGGGCCGCGCGCAGCTTGGCGACCTCCATGAAGAAGTTCATCCCGATCGCCCAGAAGAACGACAGGCGCGGCGCGAAGGCGTCCACGTCCAGCCCCGCCTCCAGCCCGGCGCGCAGGTACTCCACGCCGTCGGCCAGGGTGTACGCCAGCTCCAGGTCGGCCGTGGCCCCGGCCTCCTGGATGTGGTAGCCCGAGATGGAGATCGAGTTGTACCGGGGCATCTTCTGCGAGGTGTACGCGAAGATGTCCGAGATGATCCGCATCGAGGGCTGCGGCGGGTAGATGTAGGTGTTGCGGACCATGAACTCCTTGAGGATGTCGTTCTGGATGGTCCCCGCCAGCTTCTCGGGCGGCACCCCCTGCTCCTCGGCCGCCACGATGTACAGCGCCAGCACGGGCAGCACCGCGCCGTTCATCGTCATCGACACCGACATCCTGTCCAGCGGGATGCCGTCGAACAGCTGGCGCATGTCGTAGATGGAGTCGATGGCCACGCCCGCCATGCCGACGTCACCGGTCACCCGGGGGTGGTCGCTGTCGTAGCCGCGGTGGGTCGGCAGGTCGAAGGCGACCGACAGGCCCTTCTGACCCGCCGCCAGGTTCCGCCGGTAGAAGGCGTTGGACTCCTCGGCGGTGGAGAACCCGGCGTACTGGCGCACCGTCCACGGCTGGTTCACGTACATCGTCGGGTACGGCCCGCGCAGGTACGGGGCCGCGCCCGGGTAGGTGCCCAGGAAGTCCAGGCCCTCCAGGTCGGCGGCGGTGTAGAGCGGCTTGACGCCGATGCCCTCCGGGGTCTCCCAGAGCTGCTCCTCGACGTCCTTGCCGGTCGCCTCCCGCCAGGCCTCCCGCCACTGGGCGTCGGTCGGGGCCGCCGGGGCCGCCTCCTGGTCGAGGCCGATCTCCGTGAAGTCAGGGATCACCGGTCCGCTCCGTTCTCTTCCTCGGACCCGCCGATGAGGTCGTCCAGCAGCGAGGTCAGCAGGGCGACGGCGTCGCCGCCCGCGTACACGAACTCGTCCACCCCGGCCGCCCGCAGGGCCTCGCCCAGCTCGCCGGGACGGCCGGCCAGCAGCACCCGCCGGGCCCCGGCCGCCTTCAGCGCGCCGGCCACCTCGACGGCCCGCTCCGCGTACACCTTGTCGCTGGAGCAGAGGCAGACCACCTCCGCGCCCGCGACGTCGTCACCCGTCACGGTCACCGTCTCGATGCCGCCGGCCTGGAACAGGTTGGCCGCGAAGGTCAGCCGCGCGGTGTGCGCAGCGGCCGGGCCGAGCGCGGCCAGCGCCAGCCGGGGCCGGGCCCCGGTCGCCGCCAGGTGGGCATCCGAACGGGCCCGCAGCGCCTCGTAGGCACCCGCCAGCCGGACCCGGGGAAGGCCCCCGCCGGCGGGGGCGGGCAGCGGCTCGCGCACCAGCGGCTGCTCCCCGAGGTTGGGGAACTCGCTGACGCCGGTGACCGGTTGCCGCCGCTTGGCCAGCGCCACCTGACGTTCCGCCCAGGTCGCGGCGATCCGCCCGCCGACGGTGCCGTCGGCCAGCGCGGCCCGCAGGCCGCCGGCCCGCTCGATCTCCTGGAACCACGCCCAGGCGCTGCGCGCCAGCTCCTCCGTCAACTGCTCCACGTACCAGGAGCCGCCGGCCGGGTCGATCACCCGGGCCAGGTGGGACTCCTCCAGCAGCACCGACTGGGTGTTGCGGGCGATCCGCCGCGCGAACGCGTCCGGGCGGCCCACCGCGCTGTCGAACGGCAGCACGCTGACCGCGTCCGCGCCGCCGACCCCGGCGGCCAGGCAGGCCACGGTGGTGCGCAGCATGTTCACCCACGGGTCCCGCTCGGTCATCATCACGGCCGAGGTCACGGCGTGCTGGCGCTGCGCGGTGTGCGCGGCCGCGCCGGAGACCTCGGTGACGCGGGACCAGAGACGGCGCGCGGCGCGGAACTTGGCGATGGACAGGAACTGGTCCGCGTCCGCCGCGTAGCGGAACTCCAGCTGCCCGCAGGCGGCGTCGACGTCGAGGCCGGCCTCGGTGAGCGCCCGCAGGTAGGCGACACCGGTCGCCAGCGAACAGCCCAGCTCCTGGGCGGGGGAGGCCCCGGCCTCGTGGTACGGCAGGGCGTCCACCACCAGGGCGCGCAGCCCGGGGTACTCCGCCTCGCAGCGGGCCGCCAGCGCGGCGGCCTCCGCGAGCTGCGCGTCGGTGTCGACGTCCCGGCCGGTGCGGGCCAGCAGGCCCAGCGGGTCCGCCCCGAGGTTGCCGGTGGCGGCCGCGGCCGGGACGCCGCGTTCCTGGAGGACGCGGAGGAACTGCTCGGCCGCCGCGCCGAATTCGGCTCCGGCGTCCAGGGCCACTCCGGCCAGGTCGAGGTACACGCCGTCCAGGGCCCGCGCCAGCCCCTCCACCGGCAGCCCGGTGGCACCCAGCTCCAGCCAGAGCGAGGTCACCCCGTTCTCCAGGTCGGCGAGCACCGCCTCGTTGGCCTTGGCGGGGTCGGGCTCGGCGTGCCGCTGGCGCACGTCCCAGCCGGACACCGCCGTACCCTGCGGCCGTCCGGCCCGGACGAACGGGGCGAAGCCCGGATGGCCGGCGGCCTCGGCGGCAGCCGCGCCGTCCTCGGCGGTGTACAGCGGACGGACTCGGAGTCCGTCCTGAAGCTCGGTGGAGAGCGCCTCCTCCGCCTGTGCTCCGGAGACGTCCGCGCCGGACTTGCGCAGGACGCCTTCGACCAGGTGTTGCCACCGCTCGCGGGAAGTCTCCGGGAACTCGGCGGCCAGAGGGAGCCCTTGGGGCAGGACCGTCATAGCCGAAGGTTAATGCCCGTTAGCCGACGATCATCAGATGGCGGGGGTGTGACCTTGACCTCGCTGCACTCCACGCGCCCCCCAGTGCCTCGGAGGCCCTCCCGGGGCGCCCCGAAGGCCCGTCACGCCCGGGGTCACCGCTCGAAGACCACGGCGTCCCCGAAGACGGTCCAGAGCGACGCGGGCGTCAGGGCACCGTAGACCTCGAGGTCGAGGTACCCGCGGGTGCCGGCGCTGGTGCCGACGCCGAGGTGGAGCCGCTGGTTGCCACTGCCCTGGTGGAACGTCAGCTCCCACCTGCCGGTCAGGGAGGCCGGATCGCCCGGCTTCGGGTCCTGCAAGGTTTCGGTGAACGTGCCGTCGGCCCGCACCTCCAGGAGCTCGCCCCGGCTGCCGTGCCACTCCCCGAGCACGGCGGAGGGCGAGGGATCGGAGCGCCGCCAGGGCAGCTCGGCGCCCACGGCGAGGGCGCCCCAGGGCGTGCCGGCGAGCAGCAGCACCGCGCCGCCGAGCGCGACGGCGGTGCGGCGCCGCCCGTCGTACCGCCGCAGGTGGAGCCCCGCCATCAGCCCGGCCTGCAGCGGCCAGAGCACCGCCAGCGGCACCGCCACCACCGTCCAGGCCAGCCGCTGGACCGACCCGCGCTCCAGTGCCGCGTCGTCGATCCCGGCCCACACCAGCCAGAAGACCCAGGGCAGGCTCGCGCACACGTAGGGGTAGAGACCCCAGGTGTCCCGCAGTCCGTACGGGCCGAGGAACTCGATGACGCTCCAGAGTCCGAAGGCCAGCACGTACAGCATGATCTCGAGGTAGAGGACCCCCGTCAGCAGCCCGACCCGGAACCGCCCGGGAGCCCCGCCCGCCCGCACCTCGTCGCCCACCCGTTCCACTGTGCCCCCTCGGCATCGCGTTCGGGAAGGACGGACGCCCAGACCCCCTCCGGGGTTCCGTCGCGGGCCGGTTCACGCCCGGGGGCAGTGCTGGAGGTGGTCGGCGATGGCGTGGGCGATCGAGTCGGTGACCGCATCGGGTTGCCACGCCCACTGTCCGTTGGGGTTGCACTCGAGGAAGTACCAGTCACCAGCGGTCGTGACGGCGAAGTCGAAGGCTCCGTACACGAGCTGACAGGTTGCGAGGTAGGCGAGGACCGAGTGCGCGACCTGTTCGGGGACCTCGACCGGAATGCACTCCATCCGGGACTGGCGCTGCCGCCAGTCGAGGTCGGGGCTGTCGATCCGGACCGCGAACAGCCGGCTGCCGACAGCCGTCAGTCGCACGTCGAATTCCTTCTCCACCTTGGCTTGGAAAAGGTGGGGGCAGGCGGAAACGGCGGCCGTGATCTCGTTCGCACGGACCTCCCGCACCCATACCTGCTGCGGTTTCTCGTCAACTAGGTACGGGGTGTTCCACAACGGCTTGTAGACCGCTCCACCGGCCTGCTCGGCGATGAAGTCCCGCGCTCGAAAAGGGTCATTGGTGATCAGGGTGTCGGGCACCGGGAAGCCGCTGCGCTGTGCGGTGGCGAGTTGGAACGGCTTGTACTCCGCTGCCCGGTTGCTCCACGGGTGATTCACGTAGTGGGCCCCGGGGAGCGAGGCCAGAATGCCGCCGACGCCCCATGAGGACTGCGATCCGGCGAACCTGCGGTCCTGGTCGTTCAGTTCGCCCGGGCCGTCGAACGGAGAGGGGCGGCGGGTCCAGACCGAGCGGACCCCGGTGAGGTCGAGTTCCCTGCTCGGCGTCCGCAAGGTGCCGAGCTGACCGCCCGTGCGGTACGTGGCGGTCAGCGCGGCACCGGTGTGCAGGTCGGCGCCGGGGTCCAGACGGACCACCGGCACCTGACGTTCCGCCAGGATGCGCAGGACGAGGTCCGCAGTCACGTCATGGCGATTGGTCAGCACCAGCGTCGCGCCGAGTGGGCCTGTTGTCACCGGCCGTGGCTGTGGTCGTGGTCCGAGTCGTAGTCCGAGTCGGAGCTGCTGTCGGAGTCGGAGCTGTCCGGACCACTCGTGCTGGTGGAGTCCGTCGTGCTGCTGCTGACGTTGGTGCTGGTGGAGTTCGAGGGACTGTCGGCGGCCAGGTGGCGACCGAGCTCGACCGTGCGGCCGGCTTCGTCGATGATCACGGCGATCTGGGTCTCGGGGTCGATCACCGGGGTGAGCACGCGGATGGTGCTGGTCTCGGCGTACGGCGCCATGCGGGTGGTGCCCCAGGGGGCGTCGTGGTCTCGCGTTTCCATGGTTCGACTCCCATTCTTCCGACTGTTCGTACGGAATTCCCCCCCTCCGATCGGAAGGGGAAACAGGCGGATGGCGACGGCGCATTGGTGCGTGCCACGGCACCGTCGGCCACCACAACTGTGGTACCACGCTTTGAAAGGTATGCACAAGATGCTTTTATGGAAAGGGAGTTGATGACGATCAGCGGGTCATGGCGGCCAGGACGGTGCGCCAGTCCTCGCCCGGTTCGGGGTGGAGGAGGTCGGTGAGGGCTTCGGCGCCGTAGTGCCAGGGGCGGAGGAGTTCCGGGTCGGGGGTGTCGGTGAGGGTGGCGGTGGAGGAGGAGTCGAGGAGGCGGATCAGTTCGGCGCCGAAGTCGGCCCAGGAGACGTGGCCGGTCACGGCGTTGACGATCCGTCCGGGGGCGGTGCCGGACGCGCAGGCGACCACGGCGCGGGCCAGGGCGGCGGAGTGCACCCAGGAGGCGCCGTGCCAGGCGTGGCCGCCGGTGCCGGGGGCGGGGAGCACCAGGGGGCGGCCGGCCAGGGCGGCCTGGTAGAGCTCGCCGGTGGAGCCCCAGCGGAGCTGGTCGCGCAGGCGCCGCTGCGGCCCCCAGACGATCGGCGGCCGGACCACGGTGCCGGTGCGGCTGCCCGAGGAACGGTCCAACAGCAGCTGCTCGCAGGTGAGTTTGGCCCGCCCGTACGGGGTGACCGGCTCGGTGGCGGGGGCGCCCTCGGGGACCTCGGTGGAGGCGGGGCGGCCGTACGCGTCGGTGCTGCTGACGAAGACGAAGCCGCCGTCGGTCCAGCCGTCCAGCAGGGCCCGCATGGCGGCGAGGTCGGTCTCGTGGTCGGTGAAGGTGCAGGCGGCGTGGATCACCGCGTCCACCCCCTCGACCGCGCGGCGCAGGCTGTCCGGGTCGGTGAGGTCGCCCTCGGCGACCTGGACGCCGTCCAGGGCGACCAGGTGGGCGGACTCCGGCCGGGCCAGGGCGCGCACCGGCCGCCCCTGGGCCAGCAGTTCCTGGAGGACCGCGGCGCCGACGCCCCCGGTGGCGCCGGTGAGCAGGACCGTCCCCGTGCGGGTGGCCGTGGTCCGCGGTCCGGTGGTCCGAGCCGCGAGGGTGCGGCGCTCCTGCTCGCGCTCGGCGAGCAGGGCGCTGAGCGCGAGCGGGGTGCGCCGTTCGAGGATGTCCAGGGCCGGTGAGCGGAAGGCCGGTGCGGCCGCGCAGGCGTTCGGCGAGCTGGACGGCCAGGAGGGAGTGGCCGCCGAGCACGAAGAAGTCCGCGTCGGGGTCGGGGCGGCTGCCGAGCAGCTCACCGAAGGCGGTGCGGACCGCGTCCAGCGGCCCGGCCACCGGGGCCGGGGCGGCCGGAGGGGTGAGGTGGGCCTCCGTGCCCGGGAGGCGGGCGAGGTCCGGCGCGCCGTCGGCGGTGCGGGGCAGGGCGTCCACCACCGTGACGGTGGCCGGGGTCTGGGCGGGCGTCAGGCGTCGGCGCCGCCGCATTTCGAGGCGCAGCGCGCCGCCGCTCGGGGCCAGCGGGCCGCGCACGGTGACGTACGCGAGGGTGGGCAGGCCCTCGGCGGTGACCACGGCGGCGTCGGTGATCCAGGGATCGGCCAACAGCACTGCCACCGCTGGATGTTGAGCCGGTGCGGGAGGCGGAGTGGGGGGCGGCGTGGTGAGCGGCCCGCCGGGGAGCGCGCCGAGCCGGCGGGCGGGGTCGGCGGCCACCGCTTCCAGCACCGCCGCGAAGGCGGTGAGCAGCCGCTCGCCGGTGGCCCGGTCCAGGGCGTCGGTGTCGTGCTGGACCAGGCAGCGCGGCTCGGGCCCGTCCTCGACCAGCAGTCCGAGGCCGAACTTGGCCAGACCGAGCTCGACGTGGACGGCCTCGGCGGTGAGCCCCCGGCAGCCGCAGCGGGGCGACCGGCTGGACCAGGTCGCAGGTGACGTTGAGCAGGGCGCCGCCGTCCGCGCCGCGGGCCTCGGGGCCCAGCCGCTCCACCACCAGGTCGAAGGGCAGGTCGTGGTGGTGCTGCGCGTCGAGCAGTGCGGTGCGGACCCGGTCGAGCGCCTCGGTGAACTCCGGGTCGCCGCCCAGATCGGTGCGGACGGCCAGGGTGTTGACGCCGAGGCCGACCAGGCGGCGCAGTTCGGGGCGGGCGCGGTGGCCGCTGGCGAGGCCGACGGTGAGGTCCCGCTCGCCGGTGGCGCGGTGCAGGGTGGCCAGCGCGGCGGCGAGCACCACCGTGTAGAGGGTGGCGCCGTGTCCGGTGGCCAGGCGGCGCAGCCCGTCGAGGGTCCCCCGGGCCGAGCGGCGCGCTGTGCAGCGCGGCGGTGCCGGCGCGCGGACCGCCGGGCACCGGCCGCAGCAGCGGCAGCGGACGGGCCCCGGCCAGCCGTGCCGCGAGGGTCGCGGCCACGGCGGCGAACTCCGGGTCGCGGGCCCGCTCCCAGCGGGCGAAGTCGGCGTACCGGAGCGGGAGTTCGGGCAGATCGGCGGGGGTGCCGGTGCGTGCGGCGGTGTACAGGGCGGCCAGGTCGGCGGTGAGCAGCGGCAGGCTGGAGCCGTCGACGGCGATGTGGTGCACCGTCAGGAGGAGGGTGTGGTCCTCGGGCCCGTGCCGCAGGACCAGGGCGCGCAGCACCGGGCCGGTCGCGAGGTCGAAGGGGCGGGAGGCTTCGGCCCTCAGGAGCGCGGGCGAGGCCTCGGCCGCGCGGACCTCGACGGGGACGGGCGCGGTCGGCAGCACCTCCTGGTAGGGCTCCGTCTCCCCGTCGCCGGGCGGCTGGACGTAGCGGGTGCGCAGGACGGCGTGCCGTTCGGTGAGGGCGGTCAGCGCGGCGCCCAGTGCCTCGGTGTCGAGCGGGCCGCGCAGCCGGGCCGCCACCGGCACGTGGTACCGGGCGCCGCCCT
>NZ_BAAAYB010000107.1:0-21056 GCF_039535905.1 Kitasatospora albolonga
CGAGCACGTCCGGCCGGGGCCGAGTGCTCCCACCGCGCGTAGTCGAGGTGCTGGGCGGCCGGCCCGGCCGGCAGGGCCGGGGCGCCCGGCGCGCCGTACGCCTCGAACAGCTCCCGGAGCAGGACCTCCAGGGACCAGCCGTCGCAGAACGCGTGGTGCAGCGACAGCACCAGCACCCGGGCCTGCGGGCCGGTGCTCAGCAGCACCGCGCGCACGTGCGGCGGCCGCGCCAGCGAGAAGACCCGCGCGGCCTCCTCCCGGAGGGCCGCGGCGAGCCCGGCCTCGCCGTCGGCGAGGTCCCGCCGCTCCAGCGGGATGCGCGCGGGCAGGTCGAAGCGCTGCCGGGGAGCACCGCCCTCCTGGACGATCCGGGCGCGCAGGCCAGGTGCCGCTCGGCGAGCAGGTCGAGGCAGGCCTGGAGGCGGCCGGTGTCCAGTGCGCCCTCGACGCGGAGCGCCACCGGGACGGTGAAGGCGGCCGACGGGCCGTGGGCCTGCTCGGCCAGCCACAGGCGGTACTGGGTGTCGGAGAGCGGGTGACTCGCGGTCAGGTCGACCGGGGCCTCCTGCCGCTCCCGGGGCGGAGCGGTCCGGCGGCCGGCCAACCGGCGCTCCAGCTCCGCCCGCTGATCGGGCGTCAGCCGGTCGAGACGTGCGGTGTTCACAGGGCCCCTCGGCCTCGGCTACCAACTGCTGGATCAACAGGTCCCTCCACCAGCGCGACGTGGCCGTCGACCGTCCGGGCGGCCAGCAGCTCGCGGACCGGCACCTCCACCCCGAACACCTGGCCCATCCGCCGCGCCAGCCGCGTCACGGCCAGCGAGTCCCCGCCCACCTCGAAGAAGTCCGCCCCGCCCGGCAGGGCGTGCACGCCCCAACTGCTCGCGCCAGAGGTCCTGGACCAGCTCACCGGACCGCGCTCGTCTCGGTCCGCGCCCGTCCTCGGCCCCGTCCGAGGGTCCGGGTCGAGGGCACGGCCGCGCCACGGGTGCGGCCCGGCGTGCGGGCAGCGGCCACCTCGGCCCCTCGAAGGAGTAGGTCGGCAGGTGGAGCCGGCGGCCGGGACCGGCCAGCAGCTCCACGGCCACCGGCTAGCCAGCGGCCCACAGGCCGCCCAGGGCGGCGAGCACCGATCCGGCCGCGCTCCGCACCGCCGGGCAGAGCGGCGTGGCGTCCAGACCGGCCGCCTCGGCCAGGGCGGCCAGCACCCGGCCGGGCCGACCTCCACCGCCCGGGCGCCGGGGACTCCGCCGCCAGCGCGGCCAGTCCGTCGGCGAAGCGGACCGGACGGCGCAGCTGCTCCGCGAACCGACTCGCCGCCACCACCTCCCCCGCCGCCACCAGCACCCGTCGGTGTTGCCCACCCACGGCACGGTCGCGCCCCGGGCCGGACGTCGCCAGCAGCTCGCGCAGCCCGGCCGCGCGCGGTCCATCGACGCCGAGTGGAAGGCGTGGCTGGTGCGCAGCCTGCGGCTGCGTACCGGCCGTCCAGGGCCGCCGCGAAGGCGTCGACCTCCGCGACCGGACCGCTGAGCACCGTGTCCGTGGCGGTGTTGACGGCCGCGATCTCCAGGCCGGCACTCGGAGTCGGCGAGCAGGCGCCCGGCCTCCTCCGCCGAGCAGGCCACGGCGAGCATCGCGCCCGGCTCGCACGCCTGCATCAGCCGGCCCGGTGCTCCACAGCCGGGCCGCGTCACCAGGTCGAGGGAGCCCGCCAGCAGGCCGCGTCAGCTCGCCGAGGCTGTGCCCGATCAGCGCCGAGGGTCGCAGGCCGAGCCCGGCCAGGGCGGTGGCCGCCGCGAAACTCCACGGCGAACAGACGCCGGTTGGGCGAGCCGGGTGGCCTCCAGCCGGTCGGCGGGGAAGCCCCGGTCGTTACAGCGCCTCGGCCAACTCCGCGGCGAGCTCCGGGCCGAAGGCCGCGAGACAGGTCTCCAGCGCCTCGGCGAAGCCCGGCAGGGCCAGCGCGAAGGGCCTGGCCATGCCGGGGGTCTGGGTGCCCTGACCGGGCAGGAGGAAGACGAGCGGGGCGGGCTCCCGTCCGGCGGCGACCGCGTCCGGGGCCGGAGCGCGCAGCGCGGCGGCCAGTTCGGCGGAGGTCGAACCCGCCACCGCGCTGCGGTACGGGAACACCGCCCGGCGGGCGAGGGTGGCGGCCACGTCCGTGGCCGCCTCGCCGGTGGCGTCCAGGTGGTCCGCCAGCCGGGCCCTGGCCCGGCGCAGCGCCTCCGGGTCGGCGGCCGACAGCACCACCAGCCGGTCCTCCCCTGACGGTGCGTCGGCGCCGGGCGCCGCCTCGGGCGCCTGCTCCACCAGCACGTGGGCGTTGGTGCCGCCGATGCCGAAGGAGCTCACCGCGGCCCGGCGGGGCTCGGGGCCCGACCAGGGCTCGGCGGCCGTCGGCAGGGCCAGCGGCGAACCCTCCTGCTCCAGCAGCGGGTTGGGGCCGGTGAACCCCGCGATCGGGGGCACCGTGCCGGTGCCGACCACCAGCAGGGCCTTGACCAGACCGGCCAGCCCGGCCGCCGCGTCGAGGTGTCCGATGGTCCCCTTGACCGCACCCACCCGGACCTGGCCCGGGGCCGCGCCGAGCTCGCTCAGCACCGCCGAGGCCGCGGACCACTCGATCGGGTCACCGATCCGGGTGCCGGTACCGTGCGCCTCCAGGTAGCCGAGCGAGGAGGCCTCGATCTCGGCGGCCGCGAAGGCCTCCCGGATCACCCGTTCCTGGCCCGCCGCCGCAGGGGCGGAGAAGCCGGGCTTGGCCTCGCCGTCGTTGTTGACGGCGGAGCCGAGCAGGACTCCGTACAGCGGCGTGCCCTCGTCGGCGGCGTCCGCGAAGCGGCGCAGCACCACCCCGACCACGCCGGAGCCGCCGACCGCGCCGTCGGCGGCCTCGTCGAAGGGCCGGCAGACGCCGGAGCCGGAGAGGATGCCGCCGGGGAGGTGGAGGTAGCCGGCCTGCGGGGCGTTGGCGGAGGCGGCGACCACCAGCGCCTGGTCGCACTCGCCGTTGTTGAGCGCCTGGACGGCCAGGTGCACGGCGACCAGCGAGGACGAACACGCCGTCAGGACGGCCATCGCGGGGCCGGTGAGACCGAGCTTGTAGGCGATCCGGGTGGCGAGGAAGTCCCTCTCGTTGGCGACGATCGCCGCGTCGAACTCCGGCTCGTCCAGCTCGTCCCCGGCCAGCAGCATGCGCAGGTGCTCGCTGCTGCTGGCGGCCGCGTAGACGGCGGTCCGTCGGGTGTCCGGCTCGCGCAGCCGGTGTCCGGCGTCCTCCAGCGCGGACCACGCGCACTCCAGCATCAGGCGCTGCTGCGGGTCGAGCAGCCGGGCGTCCCGGGGGCTGACCCCGAAGAACTCGTGGTCGAAGCGGTCGGCGTCGGCGAGCCGGCCGTGCACGGGCACGTAGGCCGGGTCGCCCGCGAGCGCTGCCGGGACCCCGGACCGCTCCAGCTCCTCCGGGGTGAGCCGCTGGAGCAGCGTGCGGCCCTGCTCGACCGCCTCCCACAGCCGTGCGACGTCCGGGGCGCCCGGGAATCGGCCGGCCATCCCCGTGACGGCGATGTCCAGCGAACGGTCGCGGCTCATCGGTTTCCTTCCTGGTTCTCCGGGGTCGCCTCGGGCCGGACTCGGCGCAGGCGCAACTGCCGGGAGGACTCCCGGCGGGATCGGGACGGGGGCTCGGCGGGCCGACCGGGCTCTCCGAGCGGCTCCGGCCGCAGCCGGGCCGCCGTGTCGGCGACGGTGCCGTGCCGGAAGAGGTCGAGGATCGGCACCCGCACACCGGTGCGCCGGTACAGCGCCTCCTGGAGCGCGGGCATCAGCAGCGAATGGCCGCCCAGCTCGAAGAAGTTGACGTCCACCGGGACGTCCGCGACGCCCAGCACCTCGCACCAGGCCGCGACCACCTCGGCGTGCTCCGGGCGGACCCGTCCGCCGGGAGCCGCGGGCGGCACCTGCCGGTCCGCCTCCTCGGCCAGCCGCTTGCGGTCGACCTTGCCGTTGCTCGTCAGCGGCAGGCGCTCCACCCTGTGCACGGCCGCCGGGACCATGACGGCGGGCAGCCGTTCGACGGCCTCCTGCCGGACCCGGTCCGGATCGGCGTCGCCGGTGACGAACGCGGCCAGCCGGCCCCGGCCGTGGGCGACCACGGCGGCCTCCAGCACCCCGGGCGCCCCGCGCAGCACGGCCTCGATCTCGCCCGGCTGGATCCGGTGGCCCCGGATCTTGAGCTGGTCGTCGGCCCGGCCGAGGAAGAGCAGCCCGCCGTCCCCGGCGAGCCGCACCCGGTCACCGGTGCGGTACATCCGCGCGCCGGGCAGCCCAGCGAACGGGTCCGGCAGGAAGACCGCGCCCGTGTCGGCGGGGCGGCCGAGGTAGCCGCGGGCCACACCGGGCCCGCCGACGTACAGCTCGCCGGGGACGCCCTCCGGCACCGGCCGCAGCGCGTGGTCCAGCACGTAGAGGGCGTAGCCCGGCACCGGACCGCCGATGCCGACCGCTCCCGGTGCCCGGTAACGGCGGTAGCTGGACCAGACGGTGGCCTCGGTGGGCCCGTACTCGTTGACCAGCTCCACCCCGGGGAGCAGCTCGAAGTGAAGGTCCATCACCTGCTCCGGGAGCGGCTCCCCGGCCACCACCGCACGGCGCAGCGAGCGCAGTGCGGCCGGTCCGGTGCGCCGGGCCTCGGCCAGCACCACTCCGTGCAGCGAGGGCACGCACAGCAGGTCGGTGACGGCGTGACGCTCGATCAGACCGAGCAACCGCCCCGGGTCGCGGACGTCGTCCGGCCCGGCGACGACCAGTCGGCCGCCGGCCGTGAGGGTCCCCCAGATCCCGGCCACCGAGGAGTCGAAGGCCAGCGGCGAGAGCAGCAGGAAGACCGGCTCGCCCGGGTAGACCTCGCGCCGGGCGGCGGTCGAGGCGGCCAGCGGGCCGTGCTCGACGACCACGCCCTTCGGCCGGCCGGTACTGCCCGAGGTGAAGATCATGTAGGCGGCGTCGCGCTCTCCCCGGGCCGGAGTGGCGGGGCGGCCGGCCGGCTCGGGAAGGGCGGTCACGTCCAGCGCGGTCAGGCCCAGCGCCCGGCCCCGGTCCACCGTCGCGGCCGTGCCGAGCAGCACCTCGGCACCGCAGTCCGCCAGGGCCTGCGCCAGCCGGGCGTCCGGGTGGTCCACGTCGAGCGGGACGGCGACCGCACCGGCCAGGTGGGCACCGAGCAGTGCCGTGATCATGGCTGCCGAGCGCGGGGCCAGCACGGCCACCCGGTCGCCCGGGGCGACCCCGGCCCCGGCCAGGGCGGCCACCACGGCCAGTGCGCCGGTGAGCAGCCCGCCGTACCCGAGCCGCTCCTCACCGCAGACCACGGCCTCCCGCTCCGGGTCCGCCAGCGCGATCCGCTCGACCAGGAGGCCCGCCTGGGCGTAGGCCCGGGGCTCCACCGGCGGGCGGCGCAGGACCGACCCGCCCTCCAGCGGCACCCGCGCCGGCGCGTCCGGCTCGGCCGCCAGCAGGACCAGGGTGTCGCGCAGCGCGGTGGCCAGCCGGGCGGCCTGGGCCTCGTCGTACCGGCCGCGGCGGAAGCCGACCTCGATCTCCGCGCCCTCGGCGGTCTCGCGGAGCACGACCTCCAGGTCGTACTTGGCCACCTCGGCGGGGATGTCGACCGGCCGCACCTCCAGCCCGGCCGGGGCGGTGGCCCGGGCGGCCGGCTCGTGGTCGACGAGGGCGTGGAAGAGCGGGGTCCGGCCGGGCTCGGCGCGCAGGCCCAGCCCTCGGACCAGCTCGTCGAAGGGCACGTCCCGGTGGGCGTGGGCACGCAGCAGGGCCTCGTGCGTCCGGCCGAGCAGCCGGCCGCCCGTCAGGCCGGGCTCGGCCCGCAGCCGGACCGGCACCGGGTTGACGAACAGCCCCACCACGTCGTCGAAGCCGGGTGGCCGGACGTCCATGGTGGTACCGGCCACCACGTCGCCGGCCGCGCCGTACCGGTCCGCCGTCAGCGCGAAGGCCGCCAGCGCCAGCACCAGCGGAGTGGTGCGGTGGGCACGCGTGGTCTCCAGCGCCTTCGCCCAGTCGGCGGCGCCGACGAGGGCCCGGACCGTGCCGGCCCGGTCCGCCCGCTCGGTGGTGCCGGGCCCGCCCAGGTCGATGCCGGGCGCCGCCACCGCCTCCGCCAGCTCGGCCGTCCAGAAGGCCTGGCCACCGTCGATCCGCTCCCGCGTACGGGCGGGGGCCTCCTGGTAGGCGCGCCGGGGCGGTGCGGACGGGTGGCCGTCCAGCCCGCGGAAGAGCTGATCGGCGATCAGCTCCACCGAGCGCCGGTCCAGCACCATGTGGTGCCCCGTCAGCAGCAGGACGTGCTCGTCCGGCCGGTCGGAGAGCGAGATCAGCTCCAGCGCGGCCAGCGGCCCGCCGAAGACGTCGAAGACCTGCCGGGACGCCGCACGGAGCTCCTCGTCGAGCCCGGCCTCGGGGAGCGTCCGGGCGCGGAGCGCGAACTCCTCGGCCGGCCAGGCCGACCTGCCCGGCTCGCCCGCGTCGTCCAGCACCCGGAGCCGCAGCTCGCCGTGGTTCTCGACCACCGCGCGCCAGGCCTCCGCCAGCCGGTCGCGGTCCAGCGCGCCGCACAGCCGCACCGCCCAGTAGACGGTGAACTCGGGGCTCTTCGGGTCCAGCAGGTGCATCAACCACAGCCGCCGCTGGGCCGGGGAGAGCCCGACGGCCGGGGCGGCGGCCGCCGTCCGCCCGTCGCCGGCCGACTCGAGCTGGTGGCGCAGGCCGCGCAGGGTCGGCTCGGCGAAGAAGGCCGCGAGGTCGATCTCGGCCCGGAAGGCCTGGTTGACCCCGGCCACCAGCCGGGCGGCGTCCAGCGAGCTGCCGCCGCAGGCGAAGAAGTCGTCCTCGTCCGAACCCGCCGCCGTGCCCGCGGCGGCCTGCCACATTTGGGCCAACTCGTCCTTCGCCGGGGCGACTTCGGGCACGGCGTGGGACGGGGCGGGCAGCGCCCGCTCGTCGAGCTTGCCGCTCGCGGACAGCGGGAAGGCCTCCAGCACGAGGACGTGGGCCGGCACCGCCGCCGGTGCCAGTCGGCGGGCACAGGCGGTGCGCAGCCCGACCGGGTCGAGCGGCCGGTCGGCCCGCTCCGGCAGCACGTAGGCGAGCAGGCCGTTGGAGGTGCCGGGCGCCTTCCGCGCCACGTACGCGTCCCGGACGCCGGGCAGATCGCGCAGCACGTTCTCGACCTCCACCGGGTCGACCCGCTGCCCGCGGACCTTCAACTGGTGGTCGGCGCGCTCCAGGTAGCTCAGGAAGCCGTCCTCCTCCAGCCGCACCCGGTCGCCGGTGCGGTACATCCGTGCCCCCGGCACGGTGGAGAAGGGGTCCGGCAGGAAGCGATCGGCCGTCAGGCCCGGCGATCCGAGGTAGCCCCGGCCCACCTGCGGCCCCGCCAGGTGGAGTTCACCGGCCACACCGGTCGGCACGGGCCGCAGGTCCGGCCCGAGCACGTAGGCGCTCACGCCCGCCAGTGGCCGGCCGATGCCCGGGGCGGCCCGCTCCCCGAACCCGCAGACCGTGACGCAGATGGTGGTCTCGGTCGGGCCGTAGGCGTTCACCCCCTCGACGCCGAGCTCGCGCAGCAGCTGCCAGGTCGGCTCGTCCAGGGCTTCGCCGCCGAGCAGCAGGCCCACCCGCCCGCGCCGGAGCACCTCCTCGAAGCCGAAGTTCCGCATCGCCCCGAACATCGAGGGCGTCAGGCCCAGGAAGCGGACGTCGTGCCGCTCCACCCACTCCACCAGCGCCTGCGGGTTCCGGTAGGTCTGCTCGTCCGCCACCACCAGGCAGGAGCCCGTGAAGAGGTCCAGCAGCTGGAGGTAGAACAGGTCGAAGGAGACCGAGCTCACCAGGCCGACCCGGTCCGCCCCGCGGCCCGCCGTGGACGCACCGACGAAGGCCGCGTAGGAGGCTTGGTCGATCATCACGCCCTTGGGCAGCCCGGTGGTGCCCGAGGTGTGGATGACGTACGCGAGCCGTCCCGCCGCCGCCCCGGGTGCGACGAAGCCGTTCGCGCCGAACCCGTTCGCGCCGAGCGCGACGACCTCGCGCCCGGCCGGCAGCTCCAGCACGCGGGCCGGGCCGGCCTGACGCTCCGCCAGGGACGCGCTGCGCAGCACCACCCGGGCACCGGAGTCGGACAGCACGTAGGAGATCCGGTCGTCGGGGTGGAGCGGGTCGAGCAGCACGGCGCAGCCGCCCGCCCGCCAGACCGCCAGGACCGCGGCGACCAGGGCCACCCCACGCTCGGCGAGGATGCCGACCACCTCGCCCGGGACGACCCCGTCCTCCGCCAGGCGGGCCGCCAACCCATCGGCGGCGGCGTCCAGTTCGGCGAAGGTCGTGAGGCCGGCCGGGCAGCTGACGGCCGGCTGCTCCGGCCGCTCGCGGACGAGCTCGGCGAAGCGCTCCATGACGAGCCGGACCGGCTCCGCCGAAGGCTCGGCGCGCAGGACGGCGTCCGCCTCGACGTCGCCCAGCCGGGCGGTGCCGGCCACCGGCGCGCCCGGGTCCGCGGCCAGCCGGAGCAGGGCCGCCCGGTAGTCGGCCAACAGCCGGGCGGCCGCCGGGGCCGTGGTACCGCCCGTCAGGCGCCGGGTCAGGGCCAACTCGCCGCCGTCCGGGCGCAGGTAGAGGTCGAACTCGAGGTCGTTGCGCACCGTTCCGTGGCCGCCCTCGGACAGCGCCCGCACCTCCGCGCCCGCCAGGACGGGCGCGGGCAGCGGACCGTGCGCCTGGAAGGCCACCGTGACCCCGGGCTCGACCGCGCCGAAGAGGTCGGCCGCCTCCCGGATCGGCTCGGCCAGGTGGCTCAGCGCCCCCGCCATCGTCCGGCGGACGGCGGCGACCAGGGCCGCGCCCGTGTCGTCGGCCGCCCAGCGCTGACGCATCGGCACCACCCGGGCCAGGCACGCGACCAGACCCGCGGTGGCCGGCGTGCGGTCCGCGAAGGGCGTGGCGACCATGACGTCCCGCGGGCTGCCGTGCGCGGCGAGGGTGCCGTACAGCGCGGCCAGACCGAGCAGGTGCGGGGTCGCCCGCAGGCTCCGGGCCGCCGTCCGGAGCAGGCCGGCCTGCTCCGCGGTCAGCGGCAGCGTGGTGGTCTCGGCCTCGGGGGTGCGCGCCCCGGGAGTGCGCGGCAGCGAGCCCGGCCACTCGGCCTCGGCCAGCTGCCCGGCCCAGTAGCCGGTCGCGGGCGCGGGGCCCGCCGGCCGGCCGTCCACGACCGGCGGCAGCGCGGGCCCGCCCGCCGTCCGGGAGGCGTAGGCCAGCCCGATCTCCTCCAGGAGGATCTCCAGGGAGAGCCCGTCGCAGGCGATGTGGTGGACCAGCAGGGAGAACAGGTGGCGCTGCGGGGTCTGCCGCAGCAGTGCGACGCGGACCGGGCACTCGGCCGCGAGGTCGAACCGGTGGGCGCCCTGCTCGGCCTGCCAACCCGCCTCGTCCGCCACCTCCTCGGCCGAGGACCAGGCCGCGACGGCCTCCCCCCGCGCCCAGAACGGGACCTCACCGCTCTCCCGCAGCCGCCGCCCGAAGACCCGGTGACGGCCGACCACCTCGTCCACCGCCGCCCGCAGGGCGGCCTCGTCCAGGGCACCGGTGATCTCCCAGACGCGGTGGATGTTGTACGTCTTCGGATGCCGGCGACCGGCCAGCCAGATGCCGAACTCCGGTGTGGTCAAAGCTTCGTGATGAACCGTCTGTCCCATGACTGCGTCCCTGCCGTCCAGTGCCCGTGTGTCTTCCACCGCCCGGCCGCGCGCCGTCGGCCCGCCCGCCGTCTGTCCGTCCGCCGTCCGCCCGTCCGCCCTCACCGCGCCGCCGCCTCGTGCCAGGCCGCGAGCAGCCGCGGATGGTGCTCGTCCAGGAAGAAGTGGCCGCCCGACAACCCCTCGAACGCGACCCCAGCCCCCGCCAGCCGGGCCCAGCCCGCCACCGCCGCCGCGTCGACCAGCGGGTCCTCGCTGCCGTACAGCACCTCGAGCGGTGCGGGCAGCAGGCCGTCGGAGCAGCGGTAGCCCTCCACCATCGCCAGGTCCGCGCGCAGCACCTCGACGGCGAGGTCCAGCAGCTGCGGCATGTCGAGGAGCTCCTGCGGCACGCCGCCGAGGAGCCGCAGCAGCTCGTCCGGGCGCCGGGACGCCACCGCCGACCAGCAGGCGTGCCGGGGAGCGGCCGTCCCGGCCACCACCACCGTGAGCGGCGGCCGGGCCCCGAGCCCGTCCAGTCCGAGTGCGACCTCGTAGGCGAGCAGGCCGCCCAGGCTGTGCCCGAGCAGGACGTAGGGCGTCTCGTCCCGGGCCAGCAGTGGAAGGAGCTCCCCCGCCACCGTCGCGGCGAGGCGGTGCAGGTCCGTGGCGTGCGGCTCGGCGATCCGCGCCTCGCGCCCGGGCAGCAGCACCGCGGTCACCGAGGTCTCCGGACCCGCGGCCCTGCGGAGCGCGGCGAACGAGCCCGCCGCCCCGCCGGCCGGCGGGAAGCAGACGACGTTCAGCTCCACGGCCGGGCCCGCACCACTCGTGCGCAGCCAGCGGCTCGGCGGACCGGGGCTGACCCGGCTCCCAACGGAAACGCTCACGACCTCGGACCTCATTTGAATATGCCTGCGGATAATCGCACCGGCGCACCGGGGACAATCCGCAGGGGATACCGGAAAGAACGGCGAAACCCGGCACCCGGGGCCGGAAGCGGGCACGGGCGATCCCACGCACCCGGAAGAGGTCGTGAATCATTTCCCCGACGGGGAATCCGCCCGCCCGGAGGAATTCCGTTCCGTGCCGTGCACGGCGGTGGCCACCGGGCCGCGCCGAGCGCTCACGGACCCCAGGTGACGTCGCTCAGCGCGGCCCCCGGCGCCTCGCCGGACGGCGCCCCGAGCGCCTCGACCCGCGACTGCCACTGCGTCCCGCCGGGCTCCGCGGCCACGGCCGACGCGGCCGCCCCGAACAGGCCGGCGCCCACCAGAAGGGCGGTGGCGACGAAGGTGGCAGCACGCGGTCCGAGCATGGTTCTCTCCCCCAAGAGCAAGCGGGGGAGCGGCGGTGAGGGTGTCTCGACCTCCGCACTCCCCGTCGGTCGACTTGATGAACAGCAGTCTCTCCACGCCTCAGAAGCCGAGGAAGGGGTTTCCACTGTCATGATCCGGCCTTGGCATAACCCGTCCAGGAGAGGACCGGCCGAACATTCGGTCGAAGTACGCGGCGACCAGCCGGACCTCGCAGCGGAGCAGCAGGAACGCACCCAATTGCGGGTGGTTCCGCAGCGCCCTCGCACACACCGCGGCCCCGACCGCCTCCGCGTCCTCCAGCGAGCGGGCGACCAGGAACAGGCCGACGACCGGGCCGATAGGAGCATCCGGATGTACGGTCACGTACTCCACGGATTCGCCGGGTTCCGCGCTTGCCCGGAATAGCTTTGACGCGTCGTCAGGCAGCGGCGCGCCGGTTCGGGTGCCCAGTTGAGCGTGAACCATATACATGGAGCCAGAGTTCCATCCCCGGCAAACGCTCCGGAACCGGGCGGATTGGACACTTTAGGCCATTGCCTAAACCTGCAAGCTCGGCAATAATCGCCTGAACACGGTCAAGGGAACACCAACAGTGTATGGGGGAATGGTGCTCGAGCCACTCGGCCTGGACTCTGCGGCGGAACGGCTGTACAAGTCCATGCTGGCCCACCCGCAGGAGGATCTGGCCGTCCTGGCCGGCCGCCTGGGGGTCGCTGAGCAGGACCTGCACCGAAGCCTCGACTCCCTGAGCACCCTCGCACTGGTCCGGCCCTCGCTCCAGGAGGGAGGCGGCTACCGGGTCGTCAGCCCCGAGATCGCCATGGAGATGATCCTCAGCCGGCAGCAGGCCGACCTCGCCGCCCAGCAGCTCCGGATCGAGACCTCGCGCGCCGCCGCCGCCCAACTGATAGCGGAGTGCTCCGCCCTGACGAGCGCTGCGGCCATCGCCGGCGAGGACGCGGAGCGGCTCATCGGCCTGGACGTCATCCGCGAGCGGCTGGCCCTCCTGGCCGCCCAGGCCGAGCAGGAGATCACCACCTTCGCGCCCGGCGGCGCCCACCCCGCGGCGGACCTGGAGGCCAGCCGGCACCCGAACGCCGCCCTGCTCGACCGGGGCGTGCGGATGCGGACGGTCTACCTCGACAGCGTGCGCAACCACGCCCCGACGCTGGAGCACGTGAACTGGCTGAGCGCCCGCGGCGGACAGGTGCGGACCGCGGCCACCCTGCCCGTCCGGATGGTCATCATCGACCGCCGCCAGGTGGTCCTCCCCCTCGACACCTCCGACGCCCGCACCGGGGCGGTCCTGCTCAAGGGCGAGGGCATCGTCGCCGCCCTCTGCGCGCTCTTCGAGAGCACCTGGACCAGCGCGAACCCCCTCGGCGAGGCCCCCGCCGTCGACCGGCACGGCCTGAGCAGCCAGGAGGCCGAGATCCTCCGCCTCCTCGACACCGGCCTCACCGACGAGGTGATCGCCAAGCGCCTGGGCGTCTCCTCCCGCACCGCCCGCCGCCTCACCGCCCTCCTCATGGAGCGCCTCGAGGCCCGCAGCCGCTTCGAGGCCGGCGCCAACGCCGTCCGCCTCGGCTGGCTCTCCTCCACCCGCTGACCTCGACGGGGCCTCAGAACGCAAGCGACCCAGGTCAGTTGGGATCTGACCTGGGTCTCGCTGCGGTGGGCCGCCAGGGGTTCGAACCCTGAACCTACGGATTAAAAGTCCGCAGCTCTGCCAATTGAGCTAGCGGCCCGTTCGGGCTTCGCCACCGTGGTGCCTGGGCGCTGCCACGGTGATCCTACCTGGTGATCCCTCGGCGGCCGCCACCCGTTTGCCTCCGGGCGGTTCGCGCCGACGGCACGTCGGGAGGGCGGTGCGGCAGCCGTCGGGCGGAGGTGCGGACGCCGTCAGGCGGGGGTCAGGTGGGCGGCGCGGACGCGGCGCAGCCAGGCTTCGGCCGGTGCCTCGTCGGGTGCCTCGGGGAGGACGCCGGGGCGGGAGAAGCGGTCCTCGGCGTCGGAGAGCAGGGTGGTGGCCAGCGAGGCGTCGTCGGCGATCCGTTCGGCCTCGGCGCGCACGGCCTCCGGGTCGGGCAGCCGGATCTCCAGGTGGCCGGTCTCGTGCAGGGTGACGCCCTGGCGGACGAGGCGGATCAGGTGGCGGGCGTGCTTGGCCGCCCGGGCCCGACCGGCCGCGTCGGCGGGGTCACGGGTCGTCAGTTTCCTGAACTGCTGGGTGGCGTAGCCGAGGTAGGAGTTGCGGACCGCCCGGGTGCTCAGGAAGGAGGTGCGGATGCCGATCAGCTCCTCGCCGAGGGGCGTCCTCACCTCGTGGAGCTCCTCGGGCAGCCAGACCAGCTCGGAGGCGGTGGGGTTGCCGCCGAGGGCGAGGCGGCACCACTTGGCGGCCTCGTGCAGGGTGCGGTCGGGGGCGGTGGTGACGTGCGACTCGGCGGGGCGGTGCAGGCCGTGGAACTCCTCGGTGGGCGCGGCGAACAGGCCGAGCCGGTCGAGGTCGGAGCCGGCGTGGGCCAGGCCGTACGCGGTGGAACCGACGATGCCGGAGAGCAGGACGTTCACGGGTGTCGCCTCCTCGGCGGGTACGCGGGACGCGTCCAGTCTGGGGGCGCCCCGCACCCGGAGTCGAACGGTTATCCGGAGGCCGACCGGCGACGCGCCGGACGGACCGGACGGACCGGACCGGACCGGACCGGACCCGATGGACCGCGACCCGCCCGGGCGTCCGCTCCGCGCCCTCGCCGCACCTCCCGCCGATACTGACCCCATGGCCAACCCCGAGCCCCCGCCCGCCCCGATCGAGAAGCTCCGCGCCTGGTGGTCCCGGCGGCAGTGGCTGGACGGGACGCACGGCGGCGCCACCCCGGCCGAGGTGCTGGACGCCACCGGCTGGGCCCGCTCGGTCGGCGGCGCGGCCCCGTACCTGGGCCTGTTCGCCCGGGCCGGGCTGGACCGGGAGGCGGTGGACGGGGCGGTCGCCGCGCTGGAGGTGCACGAGCTGCCCTCCGCCCGGGGCTGCACCTACGTGCTGCCCGCGGCCGACTTCGCGCTCGGCCTGGCCGCCGGGGCGGGCGCCCCGGAGGGCGAGCTGGCGGCGGCCGAGAAGCACCTGGGCGTGACCAGGGACGAGATCGAGAAGCTCTGTCTGGCGATCAGCCAACTCCTCTCCCGGAACGGCCCGTTGGATCCCTCGGCCATCCGTGCCGGGGTGGGCGGCGCCTCCCGGAGCCTGGGCGAGGCGGGCCGGAAGCGCGGACAGTCCACCACCCTCCCGCTGGCCCTGGGCCTGCTCCAGGCGCGCGGCCTGATCCGCCGGGTGCCGCCCAACGGCCGTCTGGACCAGCAGCGTTACGCCTACGCGGCCTGGGACCAGCCGGTGGTCGGCTCGGCCGCCGAACTGGCCGAGCGGTACTTCTCCTGGGCCGCTCCGGCCTCGGTGAAGCACTTCCGCTGGTTCTCCGGCTTCACCGCCGCCACGGCCAAGGCCGCACTCGCCCCGCTCGACCTCACCCCGCTCCCCGGCACCGACCTCCTCCTCCCCTCCGAACTCGTGGCGGAGTTCCAGGAGTTCACCGTTCCCACCACCCCGCACCACACCCTGCTCGCCGGGATCGACGGCATCCACCTGCTGCACCGCGACCTCCCCCGGCTGCTCGACCCGGCCGACGCCGCCCGCCCCTCCCCCACCGCCAAGGGCGGCCGAGGCTTCGGCACCGAGGCCGACCCGCAGAGCCACGTCGTCCTCGACCGGGGCCGGATCGTCGGCATCTGGGAGTACGACACCGAGCGGGAGGAGATCGTCCACCTGCCCTTCGTCCCGGTCGACGACGCACTGCGCGAGGCGGTGGACCGCACCGGACGCTTCATCCGCGAACAGCTCGGTGACGCAAGGGGGTTCAGCCTGGACTCCCCCAAGAGCCGGGCCCCGAAGATCGCCGCCCTCCGCGCCGCCGCGGCGGCGAGGCCGAACGGCTGACCCCGCCGGTCATCCGTACCCGCCCCGTGGACTACCGTCGGCCCATGAACGACGAGAACGTGATCCTGATCACCGGCGCCGGCCGAGGCATCGGCGCCGCCACCGCCCTGCTGGCCGCCGAACGCGGCTACCGGGTCTGCGTCAACTACCGCTCCGACGAAGCCTCCGCCGCCTCCGTGGTCGAGCGGATCACCGCCGCCGGCGGCAGCGCGCTGGCCGTCCGGGCCGACGTCACCCGCGCCACCGAGGTCGAGCGGCTCTTCACCACCGTGGACCGCGAGCTCGGCCCGCTCACCGCCCTGGTCAACAACGCCGGCACCCTCGAGAAGCAGTGCCGCCTCGAGGACCTGGACGAGGAGCGGCTGGCCCGGATCTGGACCGCCAACATCACCGGCCCGTTCCTCTGCGCCGGTGCCGCCGTCCGCCGGATGTCCACCCGGCACGGCGGCAGGGGCGGCGCCATCGTCAACGTCTCCTCCGCCGCCTCCCGGATCGGCTCGCCCAACGAGTACGTCGACTACGCCGCCTCCAAGGGCGCCCTGGACACCATGACCACCGGCCTCTCCCTGGAGGTCGCGGCCGAGGGCATCCGGGTCAACGCCGTCCGCCCCGGCCTGATCCACACCGAGATCCACGCGCTCGGCGGCGAACCCCGCCGGGTCGACCGGGTCGGCCCCCAGCTCCCGATGCGGCGGGGAGGACAGCCCGAGGAGGTCGCCGAGACCATCCTGTACCTGCTGTCCCCCGCCGCCTCCTACGTCACGGGCGCCTTCATCGACGTCGCCGGCGGCCGCTGAGCCCCGGCCCGACCTGCCCGACCCAGCCCGACCCCGCCCGGTCCCACCCCCGGATAGCACCGCTACCAGGTGCCACCCGGCCGCTACCGTACGACTCATGACCGCTCGTGAGTTCGACGCCGCCCCGCCCGCCCTCACCGTCTCCGACGTCCGCAACTTCCGTGACGCAGGCATCGCCGGCCTGCGCCCCGGCCTGCTCTACCGCTCCGCATCCCTCAACACCCTCACCCCCGAGGGCGCCCGTCAGCTCGAAGCGCTCGGCATCCGCACCGTCATCGACCTCCGGACCACCGCCGAGCGCGCCGCCTGGCCCGACCTCCACCACCACCTCGAGCTGGAGGACCTCCACCACCCCCTCCTCCCCGACCAGGACGCCGACTTCGCCTGGCCCGGAACCATGGAGGGCACCTACCGGGCGATGGCCGAACTCGGCGGCCCCTCGATCGCCGCCACCGTCCGCCACCTCGCCTCCGACGACGCCCGCCCCACCCTGGTCCACTGCGCCGTCGGCAAGGACCGCACCGGCCTCACCATCGCCGTCCTCCAACTCCTGGCCGGCCTCTCCGAAGCCGAGGTCCTCACCGACTTCGTCCGCTCCAACCCCCACCTCGGCCTCGACACCGACGAGCCCGTCTACTACTACGACGAACACGGCACCCGCCACCGCTCCCACCCCGTCGCCCCCGAGCTCCTGCACCTCGCCCTCACCCACCTCCGCACCTCCCACGGCTCGCTCCCCGGCTACCTCGAAGCCCACGGCGTGACCCCCGTCGAGATCACCGCGGTCGCCGCCCGGCTGCGGGCCTGATCCGGACGGCCGGGCACCCCGCCCGGCCACCGGGCGTTGTACCCGGCGCACCCGGAGCGTCCACGACCCAGGAGTTGAGCGGCATGGCGAGCATCCCCAGCGGAACGGCCGGTACGGCGGTCGCGGCGGCCGGTCTGATCGGCGGCTACGGGGTGGCCAGGTGGAGCGGGCGGCGGGAGCTGGGCGGGGCGGTGCTGGCGGCGGCCGGAGCCGCCGCGGCGGTGGGGTGGAAGCGGCAGTCCGGGGCCGCGGTGGCGGCCGGGCTGACGGGGCTGTACGTGGCCGCGTTCGGCGGCTCGCACCCGCTGGCGAAGCGGATCGGGGCCTGGCCGTCGGTGTTCGCCGTGACCGGCGTGGTGGCCGCGGCCTCGACCGTGGCCGGCGCGGTGGCCGGCCGCCGCTGACGCACCGTCGGCTCGCCGGACGGTCGGGCGCCCTACCGTCGGCGCGCCCAGCCGTCGGTACCGAGCCGTCAGGCGCCGAACCGGGCCTCGAAGGCCGCCCGGTTGGCGGAGACCGGGGTGCGGTCCCAGACCGCGAAGACCACCCGTGTGAACGGGGCGCCATGGGTGGCCAGGGCCAGCTCGAAGGCCTCGGCCACCTCGGCCGGGTCGTTGCCGAACACCCCGCAGCCCCAGGCGCCGAGCACCAACTCCCGTACCCCGTGCGCCGCCGCGACCCCGAGCACCCGCCGGGCCCGCTCCACCAACACCTCCCGCACGTCCACCCGTCCGCCCTCGGCCCGCCGCGCCAGCTGCCCGGCGTTGGGGGCGGGCGAGGTGAGGAAGGAGACGGTGTACGGGTCGGCCCGCAGCTCGCCGTGCGCGTCGCGGATCACCGGTACGTCCGGGGACCAGATCACCCGGTGGCTGTAGTGCAGGTCGGTGGAGGCCCGGTGCGCCTCGTAGTAGTCGGGGGCGGCCAGCAGGCAGTGGTAGAGCAGGGCGGACCGGCAGAGGTCCTCCTCCTGGGCACGGGCGCCGCGCAGGTAACCACCCCCGGGGTTACGGGCCGAGGCGAAGTTGAGCACCGCCACCGGGCCCGCCCCACCCGGCACCGAGAGCCGCTCGGCGGCCGCCATGCTCCCCTCCGCGGTCACCTCCACCACCCCGGTGAACCGCCCCTCCCCCGCGAACCGGTGCTCCGGCGCGTACGAGACGGTGCCGGCCCGCGCGGCCGCGAGCTCCACCCCGATCCCGACGGCCTCCCCGCTCCTCGGGAGCCGGTACCCGCCCTCCGCGGCGATCCCCTCGTTCACGACGGCGACCTGGTGCAGTCTGCTACTCATACCGCCGACGCTAGGGGACGCCTGACCCTCCGTCACCCGGATAAACGCGGACGGGCCCGCCCCACCGGAGTGGAGCGGGCCCGTCGTCGAGCTAGTGCGCGTCAGCTCTTCCAACGCGGCTTGCGGTCGCCGCCGTTGAAGCTGCCCGAGCGGCTGCCGCGGTCGTCGCGGTTGAAGCCGCCCGAACGGTTGTCACGGTCGCCACCGAAGGAACGGCCGCCACGGTCGTCGCGGTTGAAGCCACCCTGCGGACGGCCGCCGGAGCGGTGGTCGTCGCGGCGGGCGAACGGACGGCTGCCGCCGCCACGGCTGTCGCGGTCACCGAAGGACGGACGGTCGCCACCGAAGGAGCGGCCGCCGCGGTCGTCGCGGTTGAAGCCACCCGAGCGGTTGTCACGGTCACCGAAGGAACGGCCGCCGCGGTCGTCACGGTTGAAGCCACCCGAGCGGTTGTCACGGTCACCGAAGGAACGGCCACCGCGGTCGTCACGGTTGAAGCCACCGGTGCGCGGGGCACGGTCACGGTCGCCACCGAAGGAACGGCCACCGCGGTCGTCACGGTTGAAGCCACCCGAGCGGTTGTCACGGTCACCGAAGGAACGGCCACCACGGTCGTCACGGTTGAAGCCACCGGTGCGCGGGGCACGGTCACGGTCGCCACCGAAGGAACGGCCGCCGCGGTCGTCACGGTTGAAGCCACCCGAGCGGTTGTCACGGTCACCGAAGGAACGGCCACCACGGTCGTCACGGTCGCGGTCCCGGCCGAAGCCACGGTCCCGGTCGCCGTAGGACGGACGCTCGTTGCGCGCCTCGCGGTACGACGGGGTCCGCTCGGCGGCCTCGGCGGCCACCGGGGCGGCGGTCTCGACGGCCGCGCCCTCGGACGCCTCGTCGGCGGCCTCGACGGCCGGCTCGTCCTCGATGCCCAGCTCGGCCCGCTCGCGCGCCGCACGGGCGGCCAGACGGTCGGCCTCCTCGCGCAGCTCGGTGGCGCGGCGCTGCGCGCGCTCCAGCTGACGGGTCATCTCGGCGACCTCGCGCTCGGCGGCACCGGCGATGCCGGAGGCCGACTCGGCCTGCACCTCGACGAGCGAGCGGGCGCCGTCATGAAACACAAAGTATGCTTCGGCGCAGTTGTGTGCACTCACGCGCCCGCAATGCCACACACAGGCGCTTAAGATCTGAAGTTCACGGCACTAAGGAAAGCTCAGATCTCACACGGCGAGGCTCGACCTAGACACCAGCCTCGCGGCAAGTCGCAATTGGTGTTGGCAAATCCGTTACTAACACTGTCAGATCGCACTCTCGACCCTGCATGCCTGTAAGCTGGGCCAGCGCTTCCCAGCAATAGGGCTGGCCCCATTGCCCCTCACCGAGCCTCACCATCCGCGCTATAAGTTAGAGCATGTCGATGCTTACCTCCTTTTCTTCTTCTGTTTGCGTAGTAGGTCAGGGTCGCCCTCGTGCCGATCGAGACGCAGCCTAACTTACTGCGTGCACGACACCCCTACGTATCGAACCAGATCTGGCCCTAGAGCGCTCGAGGCCAGCTCCAGGAATGCAGGGCATAGGCACACTCGTGCCATCCCGTAGTCTGCCATACCCCACCGTTCCTCCTTCCCGGGTGTCCCCACTCCGGCCCACTACCCCCGATACCGCTCACCTGCAGCACAGGAAACTCAGAAGGCGCCCTAGATAACGCCCGGCTGTAACACGAGCGTCCGAAAGGCCGCTACTGCGGACCCCCGCCCTACTACCTGCGCTGTCCTTCGATGAAGGGCCTCGTCCTCGCCCATGTCCACTGGTTACTCGTGACTTGTAGCGCACGCCATCTGTGATGTACCTATCGACGGGTGACTTTATGCGGCTCCAGATGACAATCCGAACGCCGCCCACGCAGACGCCACGAAGATCCGCCCCAGGTCGCCTGCATGAACGATCACTTAGCGCACGTACAGAAATTTCTTAAAAGTGCTGTCAGCGGCCAGTGCGCGCGCATCCTGCCCAGCCCTTTGAAGAGTAACGCATTAAACTGAGACTTTTTGCAGCCTACTCGCGAAATGACTGGTACCAATAATACGAGACGACGACATTGCCAAATCAGTGTGACACAGGTACACACTTCGCTTACGTGCCCCCGTTAACGGCCCTTCTCCGCAACTGCGCGCCAATCTGCTAGATCGCCCCACCCTATACGCGGGTCGCCTGGACCCTCGAGTTTCGCGACCCGAAACTGGCCTCCGCTTGTCAGCAGCCCATAAAAGAAGCGTACTTGCAAGTAGGCCGGTGTTTGAAGTAGGCTCGGAATAAACACGCCTCATTGCCGAACACAAACCTAGGCGCCACATCCCGGAAGCGCGTCGTTGTCAGAAACGTGACAGGTCGCATGGAAACACAGCATAATTCGGACACACGATACCACGGTCTATTCAGCGACATGCATGGAAGATCACTGGATGTAAGGTCATCCGAGACTGACCTGCGAAACACGGCACCGTAGGAGCCGATACTGCTTACGTGGCCGATTTACTGGCTAGGGAGTCGCGATCAAGCCTTTTAGTACGATTCACTGGCGCTAGAGAGTCTTATCTGAATCTCAGTCGTCAATACACCAGCCTTCGACTTAACCTAGGACAGTCTCTGCACGTCCCCGGTCGATGCGACCATCAGCGAGCTAGAAAATCGGCTCACCCGAACCTTGACATCACTGAACCGGCTAGACTCGACGTCACTAAGGCGCTTCCATTGACTTCCCACTGAATATGGCGAGCCAACACTTATCGTTCCTGCATAAGACCCAGTCCGAACGCATCATCCCCTCGATCTGTTTTCGCTATCGCACCCCCCCCCCCCCCCTTTCAGGGCTAGATCCAGCATCCACTGACTTTTGAAACGACTGTTTTCTTTTCCGCGTACCGAATCGCACAGCCGTCGTACACCGCCCGTATGCGCCCACACATATTCGGTTACGCCGGCCTCTATGCACACTGTAGACTTCTTGACGAGCAGAGTCCTATTCGACTCACTGAGGCTACAGCCACTGCAACGAATCGCTGATCACTCACGTGCATGATGGCACCACATCCACAATACCTTTCTTGTATCCGGTAC
>NZ_BAAAYB010000108.1:0-38391 GCF_039535905.1 Kitasatospora albolonga
TAGCCGATGGGCCCGCCTGCGCGGTAGGACCACTCCATCCCCAGGTCCAGTTGCCGTATCGCTCCCGGAGGACCGCGTCACCTGGCTCTCGCACCAGCGTTCTCCCTGCCACAGCCAGCCATACCGGAGGCACGGTGGCACCCCTCGCGGACCAGCGAGCGGAGGCGTTCCTCTCGTCCTCGTCCCAGGCGAACGAGTGGCGGGCAGGGTCGAACTGATCCCAGTCCGGATGCCCTCGTAGGTGACGCGGGGCACACGGTTCTCGGGGGAAGGGCAGGTGTCACGGTTGTACGTCAGGGCTGGCCACTCTTCCTGTCCCGATGTGGATCGACCCATCAGTCTCGGCTCAATGACCCTGGACCGCGATCGGTTTTCCGACGGTGTCGGTTCGTGCGTCATGCCGCGTGCAGCCTCGTCGTTCGTCGCCGAGCACGCTGAAGTCAACAGTCCAGCGGGCGTCGTAGTCGTTCGGGATACCGAGTTCGTGGTGGAGTATCCGCACCGGCCGAACGGTCGGCCTCATTTCGGGTCATTGCCGGACGCGGTCCGAACGCCGGTTCCACCACTCGATCCAGTACGCGGTGCGGGCCACGATCCCCAGCAGGGTGCGCTCGGGCATCCGCTCCTTGACGGCCTGCCCCAGCACCTGCGCGGTGCGGCGCGCTTCTCCGCCTGGCGGCCCCATGAGCTTCGGCGCCCCCGTGTCGGGGTCGACGAACAGCTCGTCGTTGTCGCGGCACTCGCACGTCCGCCGCGCCGCCGAGGCGGACAGCCGCCCGCGCAGCTGGGCGACCAGGCAGCGGCGTCGAAGGCCGCGCCTCGCCCGGGGTGCTCAGGCCGCCTCGACCAGGTAATCCGCAGCTTCGCCTCCACCTGCTCCAGGGCAGCAGCTGCTCGGACCAGTCGGCGCACTCCTCCGAGCCGATCACCGCGACGTTGTGCTGAGCGCGTTGAACAGCGTCTTGCCGTCCAGGCCAACGACGTCGACCAGGCCCAGCAGCCGCGCCCGCACCCGGGACAGGGCCAAGCCCGGTGGTAGACACGGAGTACGACTCAGAGCTTCCAGATCATCCCGTGGCGGCTTTTGGGCTCACCTTGGTTGGACCCCATATGCGGGAGATCGCCATCGCGCGTCAGGAACGGCCCAGCGCCTCGCGGAGCGTCAGCCCGTGATGCTCCTTCAGGCGGCGCAGCTCCCACCAGGAGAGGGCCGTCACGGTGATCGGAGCGCGAGGATGAAAGCGGCACGGGCGGCCGGCGGGACCTCGGGAGTAGGCGCCGGTCACGACGTCGAGGAGGGCCATCTCCCAGACCAGGATCCCGGCGAGGAGCGGCGGGAGAACCTCGTGGATGTCGGCGGTGCGGAAGACGTGGACGAGGAGAGGCCGATGCCGTAGAGGCGAAGCCGAGGGACCACAGGCAGAGCACCGCGAGGACGACCGTCCCCACCACGCCCACCGCGTCGCGGAATCCTGCGGTCTCCGGGGCCATCGCGAGGGGGAAGGTGGCCATCGATCCGATGACGGCCGCCACCGCGCCGAGCGGGCGCAGGGGTCCGCCGCAGGTACGTCCGCCGCAGGTCGCCCCGGGCGGCGGCGATGAAGGCGCCGACCACCAGCGGAAGGTGGCAGACGAGCACCAGGACGCTGGACCAGCTCTGGTTGAACCGCGGTTCGTCCTCCGCCATCGCCTTGACGCCTTCGACGTCGGCCACGGCCCGGTACGTCGCCGTCAGCCCGATGTAGGCCGCCAATCCCAGCCCCGTGCGCCAGAGTTGGAGCCGGCGGACCGACGCGTCCTCCGCCAGGCCCGCACGCGAGGGACGGAAGGCCCGCTGGGCGGCGTAGAACGGGTTGCGGACGCCGCGCAGGATCTTCTGCGCGCGCGAGGGCTCGACCGGCGGCAGCAGCGGCGGGGGCTCCGGCGGAGCGTACGGGCCGGGCGGGACCGGTGGCGGAGGTCCGTACGGGTAGCCCTGCGGCGGGATCGGTCCCGGCCCCGGCGCCCCCTGCCCGGGAGGCGGCCCGTACGGCGGTCCGTACGGCGCTCCCGTCGGCGGACCGTAGCCGCCCCCGCCTCCACCGTTGCCGCTCACGTGCCGTCCCCCGTCCAGTCCGTTCGTCAGTGCCTGGGCATCGTAGTGGGCCTTCCCCCGAACGAGCCTGACGACTCGGCGGACGCCCGCTCACACCGCCTCGGCCGGCGCCTCCCAGGGCCCAAGCTTCTCCGGGTTGCGCACGGCCCAGATCCGGGTGATCCGCCCGTCCTCCACCGCGAAGGCGGCCACCGTCACCGCGCTGCCATCGAGGAGGGCCACCAGGCCGGGGCGGCCGTTGACCGAGCCCTCGCGGAGGGTCTGCCCCGGGGTCCGGTCGGCGATGGCGAGGACGAGGCGGGCGATCGCGTCGGCGCCGGTGACGGGGTGGAGGGCGGACGGGACCAGCCCACCGCCGTCGGCGGTCAGGGTGGCGGCGGGGTCGAGGAGGGCGACCAGGGCGGCGATGTCCTTGGTCTCCCAGGCGTGCTTGAACGCGCGGACCACCCGGGCCTGGTCGGTGGTCATCCCGGTATCGGGCCGGGCGTCCCGTACCCGCCGCCGCCCGGAGGCCGCCAACTGCCGGCAGGCGGCCGCCGACCGCTCCAGCACCTCGCCGATCTCACCGAACGGGTACCCGAAGACGTCGTGCAGGACGAAGGCCACCCGCTCCGCCGGGGTCATCGTCTCCAGGACCACCAGCAGCGCCATGTCCACCGACTCGTCCAACGCGATCCGCTCGGCCGGGTCCTGACGCTCCGCCACCGACGGGCCGGCCGGCCACTCGGTGCGGTCGGGCAGCGGCTCGGGTATCCACTCGCCGACGTAGCGTTCGCGCCGGGCCCGGGCCGAGCCGAGCTGGTCGAGGCAGATCCGGCTGGTGACGGTGGTGAGCCAGGCGTCGGGCGACAGGACCGCCTCCTGCCGCTCCGCGGGCAGGGCGTACCAGCGGGCGTACGCCTCCTGGACGGCGTCCTCCGCCTCGGTGAGTGAACCGAGGAGGCGGTAGCCGATGTTGAGCAGCCGGTGGCGCGCACTGTCGACGGCAGTGATGGTCATGGTCCGGCTGCTCCTTCGCTACGGGGTGATGCACCGTCATGATCCACTGCACGCACGCCCGAAGCGAGCCCTTTCGCCGCCCCGCCTCACATTCCGCCGGGCTGTTCCGTCAGGAAGGTGAGCGACCGGGACACGGCCCGGCGCAGGGGAGAGAGAAGGACGGCGATGGCCACCTTGACGTCGACGGTGACGGTGCGTCGGAGCACCAGGTTCCAGCCCTTCGTGCGGGTCGCGGTCGGTCTGCAGACCGCGACCCTCCTGGCGCAGGCGGTCAGCGCGGGTCTGACCTTCTCCACCTCCTACGGCGAGCTGCTGCACGCCGTGGGCGCCCGGGTCACCTACGGGGCCACCATGCTCTACCTGCTGGCTGCCGTCCTGGCCTGGCGGCCGGGTGGCGGTCCGGGGCGGCCGGTGCTGTACGCGACCGGGTTCCTGGTGCTCTCCTCGGTGCAGGTGCTGGCGGGGATCGCGCACCTGGCGAGTCTGCACATCCCGCTCGGGGTGCTGATGTTCGGCACCAGTCTGCTCCGCTTCGGCTGGGACGTGGCGGGGTACCGGAACGGCGCGGCCGCGAAGCCCTGACCTGCGGAGGGAGCGGCGGGGCGCGGCCCCGAGCGGACGGGCGGGCGCGGGCCGGGGCGTTAGGCTGACGCCCCATGAGACGCCGCCCCGCCGCCCCACGCTCCCCCCTCCCCCAGCGGCACGGCGTCGACCCGGTGCGGCGCCGGCTGCCGGAGGACGGCGGCGGGTGGGCGACGGTCCACGCGTACCTGACGGAGTTCCTCCCGGTGGAGCCGGCCCTGGTCGACGCGCTGTTCGCGGGCGACGCTCCTGGGGACGGGGGTGCACGGCACGGACGGGCGGCTCTCCCCCGACGCGCCGTTCGTCCCGGGGGCCGTGATCTGGTACCACCGTGACCTGCCGCCCGAGGTGGAGGTGCCGTTCCCGCTCACCGTCCTGCACCGGGACGAGCGGATCGTGGTCGCGGACAAGCCGCACTTCCTCTCCATCGCCCCGCGCGGCAAGCACGTCACCCAGACCGCGCTGGCCCTGCTCCGCGACCGCCTCGGCCTGCCGGAACTGAGCCCGGCCCACCGTCTCGACCGGCTGACCGCCGGACTGGTGCTCTTCGTCGTGCGGCCGCAGGACCGCGCCGCGTACCAGGGGCTGTTCGCCGAGCGGCGGGTCCGCAAGGAGTACCGGGCGGTGGCCCCGTACCTGCCGGGTCTGGAGCTGCCCCGGACGGTGGAGAGCCGGCTGGTGAAGGAGCGCGGCGAACTGACGGCGCGGGAGGTGACGGGCGAGCCGAACAGCCGCAGCGTCGTCGAGCTGCTGACGCAGGACGGGCGGAACGGTGGATACCGCTTGCTGCCCGAGACGGGCAAGACCCATCAGCTGCGGGTCCACCTCTGCTCGCTCGGCATCCCGATCCTCGGCGATCCCCTCTACCCGCGCGTCCTCCCCGAGGCGGCTCCGGACGATTTCCGCGATCCGCTCCAACTCCTGGCCCAGGCACTGGAGTTCACCGACCCCGTGACCGGCGTGGCGCACCGCTTCGAGAGCGGGCAGCGACTGGCCCACTGGCCGGACCACCAGGCCTCCCCGCACCCCTTGTGACGAAGCTCACCCCCGGGACTCCGTCACCTACGGTCGCGTAAGGTAGTTCACAAGGTGAACTATCTCCTCCATGGCTGACACACAGGAGACCCTTGACCTCAGCTCGTACGTGGCACTCGGGGACAGCTTCACCGAGGGCCTCAACGACGCCCGCCCGGACGGCCTGTACGCCGGATGGGCCGACCGACTGGCCCGACTGCTCGCCGCAGAGCGGCCGTTGGGCGACTTCCGGTACGCGAACCTCGCGGTCCGCGGCCGGCTGCTGGACCAGATCGTCGAGGAGCAGGTGCCCCGGGTCGCGGAGATCCGCCCCGACCTGGTGACGCTCTGCGCCGGCGGCAACGACATCCTCCGCCCGGGCAGCGACCCGGACGCGGTGGCCGAGCGCTTCGAGGCCGCGGTGGTGGAGCTGAAGCGCCACGCCCGGACGGTCCTGATCTGCACCGGCTTCGACACCCGGGGCATCCCGGTGCTCGGCATGCTGCGCGGCAAGATCGCCACCTACAACGGCCACCTGCGGGCCGTCGCCGACCGGCACGGCCTCACCGTCGCCGACCTCTGGTCGCTGCGTTCGGTGCACGACCGCCGCGCCTGGAGCGAGGACCGCCTGCACCTCTCCCCCGAGGGCCACCAGCGGGTCGCCCTGCTGGCCGCCCGCTCGCTCGGCCTGCCGCTCGGCCCGGAGCAGGACCCGGAGGCCCCGTGGCCCGCCGCGCCCGTGCTCACCACGGCCGAGCAGCGCCGGGAGAACCTGCAGTGGGCCCGCGAGTTCCTGGTGCCGTGGGTCGGCCGCCGCCTGCGCGGCGAGTCCTCCGGGGACAACGTCGAGGCCAAGCGCCCGGAGCTGCTCCCGCTCTGACGCCGCGTCAGCCACCGGCCCGTGCCTCCGACGCCCCGGAGGCACGGGCCCGGCCGTTCTCCCGCTCGGCCCGCTCAACCCGGCTCCGACCGCTCCGGCGCCGCTCCGGTTCAGCTCACCCCGGCGCCGCGCCCGGCTCAGACCACCCCGGCGCGGCGCAGCAGCCAGCGGTTGGTCGGGCCGATCAGGCCCGCCCGGTCGAGTACGCCGACCGCCTTGGCCGCCATCCGGGTCTTGGTGGCCCGCCAGTTGGGGTTGGACCGGGCGGCGGCCCGGCCCGCCTTGGGGTCGATGCCGACCGCCGCGTAGAGGCGGGGGTTGATCAGGCCCTTGGTGGAGCGGTGGATGATCAGGCCGATCAGCAGCTGCTCGTAGAAGCGGCGCACCGGTCCGACCCGGGTGCGGACCAGCTCCTCCCGGGCGTAGGTGATGTGGCGGGACTCCTCGATCACGTGGATCCGGGAGACCTGGCGGGTGAGGGGCTGGAGCGACTCGTCGTTCATCAGCTCGCGCTGGAACGCGTCGAGGATCTCCTCCACGTACATGGTGCCGCCGAAGGTCTGACTGTGCGTCGAGATCGCCTTGAAGATCCGGCCGAGCTCGTGCGAGAGCCGTCCGGGACCGTAGGCGGGGACGCCCATCCAGGTGATCATCTTGGCGAACATGACGGAGTGCCGGCACTCGTCGGCGATCTCGGTGAGCGCGTACTGCACGTGGGCACTGGTCGGATCGCGGTCGAAGGCGTGGCGCAGCAGCATCTGCATCAGGATCTCCTCGAACCAGATGCCGAGGCTGGCGACGCTGGCCACCTCGTGCTTGCTGAGCTCGATCCGCTGCTCCTCGCTCAGGCCCTCCCAGAGCTCGGTGCCGTAGAGCGAGGTGTGGTGCGGCGGGCAGAAGTAGCGGCCGGGCAGCGGCGGGGTGTCCCAGTCCACCTCGGTGAGCGGGTCGAAGGAGAGCTTGGCCGAGGAGTTGAGCAGCCGCTCGGCGGTGCGGCGGCGCTCCTCGGGCCAGGCTTCGGGTGCGGTCCGGACGGCCTTGGTCATCGGCCCTCTTCCTTCCTCTCGGCGCGCGGCGGGGCGCACTGGCCCTCTGACCGGAAGGTAGAAGCTATTAGACACACCGTCAATACTTCGCACAGCCCCACCGCCCGCCGGTCCGGGTCAGGCCCGCAGGAAGGCGGTCAGCAGCCGCGCGGCCTCCGCCACCTCCTTGACGTCACGCCGCTCGGTGTCGACGTCCAGGTGGAACGGTGCGTGCCCGCCGGCCGCCGTGTCCACCTGGGCCTCGCGGCGGTCCGGCGTCACCAGCCACCAGACGTGGTCGTCCTCGCCCCTGCCCCTGGCGTCCAACCGCCGGACCTCGACCTCCGGAACCGCCGACCGGACCAGCGCGAACACCTCGTCCAGCGGGCCGCCCGTCGCATCGGCCGCCGACCAGATCCGGTGGAAGCAGCGCTCGCTCAGCGGCTGCGGGTACTCCGTCATGACGCCCCCTCAACTCTCGTTCCTCGTACACGGGTCACCGTAGCTCCCCGATTCCTCCGGATCCTGTTCCGTTCTGCGAACAGGCGTGTGCGATCTTCGTATGCTCGACTCCACACCCCCTTGGGCACACCCTCTGGGTCGACCGAAGCGAGGCTGACCGGATCATGACCAACCCCCTGACGCACGCCACCGCCCTCTACCACGCGGGCCGTTACGCCGAGGCCGAGGCGGAGGCCCGCGCTCTGGCGGAGGCACCGCGGATCGAGCCGGAGGACTTCGTCTTCGGGCCGCTGGCGCTGGAGATCGTCGCGCTGGCGGCCAGCGCCCAGGGCCGCCACACCGAGGCCCTCGGCATCCTCGACGAGGTGCGGCCGCTGATCGCGGAGCTGATCGGGCCCGAGCACATGCTGACCCTCAAGCTGCGTGCGGACCGGGCCCAGGTGCTGACGATGCTCGACCGCTTCGCCGAGGCCGAGTCGGAGTGCGCGGCGGTCGCCCACCTGGCGGAGCGTCAGATCGAGGCGGAGGCGGACGCGGAGGCGGAGCCGGAGATGCAGCTCCTGCGGCTCAACGCCCGCAGCGGTCAGCTCCACGCCCTCACCGCGCTCGGCCTCCACCCGGAGGCGGAGGCGGTGGCCCGCCAGGCCATCGCCTCGCACCACGAGGACGACCAGATCGCGCTGATCCTGCGGCTGGGCCTCTGCCGGAGCCTCAACCTCCAGGGCCGCTACGAGGACGCCCTCGCCGCGGCGCGGCTCGCCGACGAGCTGCGCCGCGGCTGGGACGAGGAGCGCCGCCGCCCGGAGGCCGGGGCCGTGGAGCTGGCCGCCGCCCGGGCCCTCCTCGGGCTGGGGCAGGACGCCGCGGCCCGTCCGCTGGCCGCCACCGCCCTCGACGCCTCCCTGGCCGTGTTCGGGCCGGACAACTCCCGCACCGTCGAGGCCCGCGAGCTGCTGGAGCGGATCGACGGCGCCTGACCCGGCCACAGGCGCCTGACGGTCAGTCGATCTCCTTGCGCGGGGCGGCCGCCGTCCAGTAGTCCGGGTCGGGCGGGATCCGCTGGGCGAGGTCGGCGCGCACCTGGTCGGCGAGCCTGCGGGTGTCGCGGCGGTTCATGGTGGCGCCGAGGCCCGCGCCGATCAGCAGCGGAGTCAGGGAGGGGAGCTTGCGCAGCGTGCTCCGGGTCAGCCGCTTGCGCAGCTTCTGGCGGACCTCGGAGCTGACCGCCATCGCCGCCAGCCCGGCCGGGCGGATCAGCGCGGCCCGGTCGATGCCCCGGCCGTCGGCCCAGGCGCCGACGTACGCGGTGGCCCGCTGCGCGACCGTGCCCTGGGCGGGGACCCCGTAGACCTCGTGCAGCTCGGCGATCAGCTTGATCTCGACGGCCGCCACCGAGAGGGTCTCCGCCGCGATCTCCACCGGCATCGCGGGCGGGACGGGCATCATCGCCGCCGCGCCCGCCCCCGCGCCCAGCGCGGCGGAGGAGCGGCAGGCCCCGAGCGCGATCAGTTCAGCCAGCTCGTCCGGGGTGGCGGCGGTGGGGTGCTGGGCGCGCAGGGTGGCCAGGCTGCGGACCGGGATCCGGGGCGCGGCGTCCAGCAGCCGGTCGGCCAGTACCTTGCCGCCGTACCCGGCCCCCTTGGCCGCGGCCTTGCCGCCCCGCCCGAGCGCGGTGGTCAGCGAGCGGACCAGCGCGCCGGCCCGCTGGCTCCCGCGCCGCCGGTACCAGGCCTCCCGGACCGCGGGAGCGGCGTCGGGGAGGGTGCGCTCCATCTCGGCCGAGAGCGCGGCCAACTGCCCGGCGACGTCCTCGCCGCCGGCCGGTGCGTCCCGGCCTCCCCGTACGCCGTCCTCCGGCCCGGGCTCCGGCTCGCCGTCTCTCCTCCGTCGGATGATTCCCATGATCTGCGCGTACCCGGTTCCCTCCGCCGCCACGCCGCACCGTGACCCCGATATCCCCCTGGTACCGCTCAGGTCTCGGTTCGGGCATGCCCACGCCCACGAACCGTCCGTGCCCAGCACACTGGGACCGGCCGGTCCGACGGGGCGTCACGGGGGCGAGCACCGTCGGACCGGCCGCACCGACGCCTGCCCCGACGGCACCGGTGCGCGCACCGCGCGGTTCCGTCCACCGGGCCCCTGCCTGCTCGCCACCGAGTCCGAGGGGACCGCCCGTGCCGACGACCGCCACGAGAGCCCGCGCCACCGACCGCAGCGACCTCCAGCTGGCCGCCCTGCTCGCCGCCGCGACCGCGGTCCTCGACCTGCTGCTCCTCCTCGTGGTCACCCGCGTCGGCGGCCTGCTCCTCGCCTTCCACCTCGGCGGGGCCACCGTCGCCGCCCTGCGCGCCCTCTGGTACCCGGCCCCGGCCGTCCGCCAGCTGCGCCGCCTCGCCACCTGGCTGCTCCTCGGCCAACTCGCCCTGGTGGCAACCCTGTTGGCGACCCTGATCGCCGTCCACTGGGCCATGCGCGGGACTCCCTGAACGTGTCCTGAGCACACCGTGCGCGCGCCTTGACCAGGCCTTGGCCGGCCCTTGGCCCTCCCTTGATCGTCTGCGGAGCACCTACCGGCGGCCGCCCTCCGACGGCTGGGTACTGTGGGCGGACCACCCCTCGAAAGGCGCTTTCCCCCATGGCCAAGAACGCCGCCGCCGGACCGCCCGCCGCCCCGTCCGGGGCCGCACGCGGGGCGGCCGCGCCGGCTCCCCTGCTGCGCCTGAGCGGCGTCAGCCGCTCGTACGGCGACCGGGAGGTGCTGCACCCCGTGGACCTGTCGCTGGCCGCCGGCGAGTGCGTCGCGCTGCTCGGCCACAACGGCTCGGGCAAGTCCACCCTGCTCCGGTCGCCGCCGGGCGGGACGCGCCCAGCAAGGGGACGGTGCGCTTCGACGGCCTCCCCGATGGACCAGAACGACCCCCGGATCCGGGCCCGGGTGGCCGTGGTCGGCGACACCGTCGCCTGCTACCCGGACCTGACGGTCCGTGAGCACCTGCTGCTGGTGGCGGTCGCGCACGGGGTGGCCGACGCGCCCGACTGGATCACCGAGGTGCTGGCCCACCGCAACCTCACCGAACGCGCCGACGCCCTGCCCTCGGCCCTCTCCTCCGGCCAGATGCAGGCCCTGCTGCTGGCCTGCGCCATGGTGCGCCCGCGCGACCTGCTACTGCTGGACGAGCCCGAGCAGCGGCTCGACCCGGAGGCCCGGCGCGACCTCGCCGAGCTGCTCAAGGGCGAACTCGCCGACGGCGTCGCGGTGTTGCTGGTCACCCACCACACCGACCTGGCGCTGGACGTGGCCGACCGGGTGGTGGTCCTGGAGGAGGGCCGGATCGTCCGGCAGGGCAAGCCCCGGCAGGTCCTCGCGGCGGAGTACGCCGCGCGTACCGCCGCCGCCCCGACCACCAACTCGGCCGGTGACCGATGAGCACCACCGTCCCCGAGGCGGAGAGCGCCGTCGAGCCGTGGTCGGCGGACGACGACTGGACCGACGAGACCCTCGCCCTGCTGCGGGCCCTGCGCGCGCCCCACCGGCGCAACCGCGCCAGTCCGTGGCCTTCGCGCTCTACTGCGTGCTGCTCGGCCTGGTCGTCTGGGGCGGCGTGCCGAGCCTGGGCCTCTTCCTCCAGGCCTCGATGGGCGCCGACTACACCGGCCACGGCGGCGACCTGCTCGCCGCGATGCCCGCCGGCATCACCGCCGTCGGCCTGACCACCTTCCTGCTGCTGCTCCGGGCACGGCCTCTGGCGCGGCCCCGTGGTGCCGCCCCGGGCGGCGACCGACTGGCTCCTCGCCCACCCGGTCCGGCCCCCGCCCGGTGCTGCGGCCGTGGTTCTGGCTGTCCTGCGCGGTGGCCGCCTTCCCCGGGCTGGTGGCGGCGGCCGGCGGCATGGTCGCCCTCGGGCTGACCGTCCGCACCGGCCTGCCGGCCGCGCTCGGGTGGTGCCTGCTCGGCGGGCTCGGCGTCCCCCTGCTGGCCACCTGCGCCGCCCTGGTGGTGGAGCGCAGCGACCGCACCGCCCACTGGTGCGCCGCCTGACGCCCTACCTCACCCTGCTGATCCTGGGCCTCGCCGCGCAGACCGTGCTGGCCGTCGCCGGTCACCCGGTGGGCTGGCTGGAGCGGGCCGAGCTCTGGTCCGGCCCGTGGGGGCTGGGCCGCCGTCGCGGCCCTGGCCCCGACGCCCGCCGCCGTGCCGGGCGGCTGGATCGCCGCCGCGCTCCTCCTGGTCTCCACGGCCGCCGCCCTGGTGGCCGCCGACCGCGCCGCCGCGACCGTCCCGCTCGCCCGTCTGCGCGAACGGGCCCGGACGGCCGCCGGCGTCCTGGCCGCGCTGCGCACGGTCGAGCTGCGCAGCGCCCGACTGGCCGTCAACAGCGCCAACGGCAGCCTCCGTCAGCGCCGCCTGCGCCTCCCCGCCCCTCGGCGGGCCTGGCAGGTGGTGCCCTGGCGCGACACACCTCGCGCTGCTGCGCTCCCCGGCGCGGCTGGGCCGCGCGGTGGTGCTCGCGGTGCCGGCGCCGCTCTGCGCCGCCCTCGCCCACGGCACCCGGGGCGGAGTGTCCTGGCTGGCCACCGCCGTGGCGCTGGTCTTCGGCTACCTGGCGGTGGCGCAGCTGCTGGAGCCCGCCCGGATCGAGACCGACGACGTGCGGCGCGCCTCCTGGTCGCCGTACCCCCTTCGCCGGGCTGATGCTCCGTCACGCCGTGTCCCCGGTCGTGGCCGGTCTGCTGCTGGGCCTGGCCTGCGCGGGCGCGCTGCTGGCCCTCGGTGGCGGTGGCCCGGGGCGGGCCCCACGGTCTGGCTCGTCCCGGCCGCCGTCCCGGCGCTGGTGGCGGCCGGGCTGGTGAACGCCTGCCGGGGCCCGGTGCGCCGGGACCTGATGTACTCCCCCGCCCGGGGCGCGGGCGGGGCACCGGGCCGTTGGTCTTCGCCGCCTGGTACAGCGGCGTCAGGCCCGCGATCCCCACGGCGGCCCCGCCGCGTACCAGGCGGCGAAGACCAACGGCCCGGTGCCCCGCCCGCGCCCCGGCGGGGGAGTACATCAGGTCCCGGCGCACCGGGCCCCGGCAGCGTTCACCAGCCCGGCCGCCACCAGCGCCGGGACGGCGGCCGGGACGAGCCAGACCGTGGGCCCCGCCCCCGGGCCACCGCCACCGAGGGCCAGCAGCGCGCCCGCGCAGTCCAGGCCCGCAGCAGACCGCCACGACCGGGACCACGGCGTGACGGAGCATCAGCCCGGCGAAGGGGTACGGCGACCAGGAGGCGCGCCGCACGTCGTCGGTCTCGATCCGGGCGGCTCCAGCAGCTGCGCCACCGCCAGGTAGCCGAAGACCAGCGCCACGGCGGTGGCCAGCCAGGACACTCCGCCCCGGTGCCGTGGGCGAGGGCGGCGCAGAGCGGCGCCCGGCACCGCGAGCACCACCGCGCGGCCCAGCCGCGCCGGTGGAGCGCAGCAGCGCGAGGGTGTCGCGCCAGGGCACCACCTGCCAGGCCCGCCGAGGGCGGGGAGGCGCAGGCGGCGCTGACGGAGGCTGCCGTTGGCGCTGTTGACGGCCAGTCGGGCGCTGCGCAGCTCGACCGTGCGCAGCGCGGCCAGGACGCCGGCGGCCGTCCGGGCCCGTTCGCGCAGACGGGCGAGCGGGACGGTCGCGGCGGCGCGGTCGGGGCGGCCACCAGGGCGGCGGCCGTGGAGACCAGGAGGAGCGCGGCGGCGATCCAGCCGCCCGGCACGGCGGCGGGCGTCGGGGCCAGGGCCGCGACGGCGGCCCAGCCCCACGGGCCCGGACCAGAGCTCGGCCCGCTCCAGCCAGCCCACCGGGTGACCGGCGACGGCCAGCACGGTCTGCGCGGCGAGGCCCAGGATCAGCAGGGTGAGGTAGGGCGTCAGGCGGCGCACCCAGTGGGCGGTGCGGTCGCTGCGCTCCACCACCAGGGCGGCGCAGGTGGCCAGCAGGGGGACGCCGAGCCCGCCGAGCAGGCACCACCCGAGCGCGGCCGGCAGGCCGGTGCGGACGGTCAGCCCGAGGCGACCATGCCGCCGGCCGCCGCCACCAGCCCGGAGGCGGCCACCGCGCAGGACAGCCAGAACCACGGCCGCAGCACCGGGCGGGGCCGACCGGTTGGGCGAGGAGCCAGTCGGTCGCCGCCCGGGGCGGCACCACGGGCCGCGCCAGAGGCCGTCCCGGAGCAGCACAGGAAGGTGGTCAGGCCGACGGCGGTGATGCCGGCGGCATCGCGGCGAGCAGGTCGCCGCCGTGGCCGGTGTAGTCGGCGCCCATCGAGGCCTGGAGGAAGAGGCCCAGGCTCGGCACGCCGCCCCAGACGACCAGGCCGAGCAGCACGCAGTAGAGCGCGAAGGCCACGGACTTGGCGCGGTTGCGCCGGTGGGGCGCGCGCAGGGCCCGCAGCAGGGCGAGGGTCTCGTCGGTCCAGTCGTCGTCCGCCGACCACGGCTCGACGGCGCTCTCCGCCTCGGGGACGGTGGTGCTCATCGGTCACCGGCCGAGTTGGTGGTCGGGGCGGCGGCGGTACGCGCGGCGTACTCCGCCGCGAGGACCTGCCGGGGCTTGCCCTGCCGGACGATCCGGCCCTCCTCCAGGACCACCACCCGGTCGGCCACGTCCAGCGCCAGGTCGGTGTGGTGGGTGACCAGCAACACCGCGACGCCGTCGGCGAGTTCGCCCTTGAGCAGCTCGGCGAGGTCGCGCCGGGCCTCCGGTCGAGCCGCTGCTCGGGCTCGTCCAGCAGTAGCAGGTCGCGCGGGCGCACCATGGCGCAGGCCAGCAGCAGGGCCTGCATCTGGCCGGAGGAGAGGGCCGAGGGCAGGGCGTCGGCGCGTTCGGTGAGGTTGCGGTGGGCCAGCACCTCGGTGATCCAGTCGGGCGCGTCGGCCACCCCGTGCGCGACCGCCACCAGCAGCAGGTGCTCACGGACCGTCAGGTCCGGGTAGCAGGCGACGGTGTCGCCGACCACGGCCACCCGGGCCCGGATCCGGGGGTCGTTCTGGTCCATCGGGAGGCCGTCGAAGCGCACCGTCCCCTTGCTGGCGCGTCCCGCCCGGCGGCGACCCGGAGCAGGGTGGACTTGCCCGAGCCGTTGTGGCCGAGCAGCGCGACGCACTCGCCGGCGGCCAGCGACAGGTCCACGGGGTGCAGCACCTCCCGGTCGCCGTACGAGCGGCTGACGCCGCTCAGGCGCAGCAGGGAGCCGGCGCGGCCGCCCCGCGTGCGTGCCCCGGACGGGCGGCGGGCGGTCCGGCGGCGGCGTTCTTGGCCATGGGGAAAGCGCCTTTCGAGGGGTGGTCCGCCCACAGTACCCAGCCGTCGGAGGGCGGCCGCCGGTAGGTGCTCCGCAGACGATCAAGGGAGGGCCAAGGGCCGGCCAAGGCCTGGTCAAGGCGCGCGCACGGTGTGCTCAGGACACGTTCAGGGAGTCCCGCGCATGGCCCAGTGGACGGCGATCAGGGTCGCCAACAGGGTTGCCACCAGGGCGAGTTGGCCGAGGAGCAGCCAGGTGGCGAGCGGCGCAGCTGGCGGACGGCGGGGCCGGGTACCAGAGGGCGCGCATGGCGGCGACGGTGGCCCCGCCGAGGTGGAAGGCGAGGAGCAGGCCGCCGACGCGGGTGACCACGAGGAGGAGCAGCAGGTCGAGGACCGCGGTCGCGGCGGCGAGCATGGGCGGCCAGCTGGAGGTCGCTGCGGTCGGTGGCGCGGGCTCTCGTGGCGGTCGTCGGCACGGGCGGTCCCCTCGGACTCGGTGGCGAGCAGGCAGGGGCCCGGTGGACGGAACCGCGCGGTGCGCGCACCGGTGCCGTCGGGGCAGGCGTCGGTGCGGCCGGTCCGACGGTGCTCGCCCCCGTGACGCCCCGTCGACCGGCCGGTCCCAGTGTGCTGGGCACGGACGGTTCGTGGGCGTGGGCATGCCCGAACCGAGACCTGAGCGGTACCAGGGGATATCGGGTCACGGTGCGGCGTGGCGGCGGAGGGAACCGGTACGCGCAGATCATGGGAATCATCCGACGGAGGAGAGACGGCGAGCCGGAGCCCGGGCCGGAGGACGGCGTACGGGGAGGCCGGGACGCACCGGCCGGCGGCGAGGACGTCGCCGGGCAGTTGGCCGCGCTCTCGGCCGAGATGGAGCGCACCCTCCCCGACGCCGCTCCCGCGGTCCGGGAGGCCTGGTACCGGCGGCGCGGAGCCAGCGGGCCGGCGCGCTGGTCCGCTCGCTGACCACCGCGCTCGGGCGGGGCGGCAAGGCCGCGGCCAAGGGGCCGGTACGGCGGCAAGGTACTGGCCGACCGGCTGCTGGACGCCGCGCCCCGGATCCCGGTCCGCAGCCTGGCCACCCTGCGCGCCCAGCACCCCACCGCCGCCACCCCGGACGAGCTGGCTGAACTGATCGCGCTCGGGGCCTGCCGCTCCTCCGCCGCGCTGGGCGCGGGGGCGGGCGCGGCGCGATGATGCCCGTCCCGCCCGCGATGCCGGTGGAGATCGCGGCGGAGACCCTCTCGGTGGCGGCCGTCGAGATCAAGCTGATCGCCGAGCTGCACGAGTCTACGGGGTCCCCGCCCAGGGCACGGTCGCGCAGCGGGCCACCGCGTACGTCGGCGCCTGGGCCGACGGCCGGTGCATCGACCGGGCCGCGCTGATCCGCCCGGCCGGGCTGGCGGCGATGGCGGTCAGCTCCGAGGTCCGCCAGAAGCTGCGCAAGCGGCTGACCCGGAGCACGCTGCGCAAGCTCCCCTCCCTGACTCCGCTGCTGATCGGCGCGGGCCTCGGCGCCACCATGAACCGCCGCGACACCCGCAGGCTCGCCGACCAGGTGCGCGCCGACCTCGCCCAGCGGATCCCGCCCGACCCGGACTACTGGACGGCGGCCGCCCCCGCGCAAGGAGATCGACTGACCGTCAGGCGCCTGTGGCCGGGTCAGGCGCCGTCGATCCGCTCCAGCAGCTCGCGGGCCTCGACGGTGCGGGAGTTGTCCGGCCCGAACACGGCCAGGAGGCGTCGAGGGCGGTGGCGGCCAGCGGACGTGGGCCGCGGCGTCCTGCCCCAGCCCGAGGAGGGCCCGGGCGGCGGCCAGCTCCACGGCCCCGGCCTCCGGGCGGCGGCGCTCCTCGTCCCAGCCGCGGCGCAGCTCGTCGGCGAGCCGCGCCGCGGCGAGGGCGTCCTCGTAGCGGCCCTGGAGGTTGAGGCTCCGGCAGAGGCCCAGCCGCAGGATCAGCGCGATCTGGTCGTCCTCGTGGTGCGAGGCGATGGCCTGGCGGGCCACCGCCTCCGCCTCCGGGTGGAGGCCGAGCGCGGTGAGGGCGTGGAGCTGACCGCTGCGGGCGTTGAGCCGCAGGAGCTGCATCTCCGGCTCCGCCTCCGCGTCCGCCTCCGCCTCGATCTGACGCTCCGCCAGGTGGGCGACCGCCGCGCACTCCGACTCGGCCTCGGCGAAGCGGTCGAGCATCGTCAGCACCTGGGCCCGGTCCGCACGCAGCTTGAGGGTCAGCATGTGCTCGGGCCCGATCAGCTCCGCGATCAGCGGCCGCACCTCGTCGAGGATGCCGAGGGCCTCGGTGTGGCGGCCCTGGGCGCTGGCCGCCAGCGCGACGATCTCCAGCGCCAGCGGCCCGAAGACGAAGTCCTCCGGCTCGATCCGCGGTGCCTCCGCCAGAGCGCGGGCCTCCGCCTCGGCCTCGGCGTAACGGCCCGCGTGGTAGAGGGCGGTGGCGTGCGTCAGGGGGTTGGTCATGATCCGGTCAGCCTCGCTTCGGTCGACCCAGAGGGTGTGCCCAAGGGGGTGTGGAGTCGAGCATACGAAGATCGCACACGCCTGTTCGCAGAACGGAACAGGATCCGGAGGAATCGGGGAGCTACGGTGACCCGTGTACGAGGAACGAGAGTTGAGGGGGCGTCATGACGGAGTACCCGCAGCCGCTGAGCGAGCGCTGCTTCCACCGGATCTGGTCGGCGGCCGATGCGACGGGCGGCCCGCTGGACGAGGTGTTCGCGCTGGTCCGGTCGGCGGTTCCGGAGGTCGAGGTCCGGCGGTTGGACGCCAGGGGCAGGGGCGAGGACGACCACGTCTGGTGGCTGGTGACGCCGGACCGCCGCGAGGCCCAGGTGGACACGGCGGCCGGCGGGCACGCACCGTTCCACCTGGACGTCGACACCGAGCGGCGTGACGTCAAGGAGGTGGCGGAGGCCGCGCGGCTGCTGACCGCCTTCCTGCGGGCCTGACCCGGACCGGCGGGCGGTGGGGCTGTGCGAAGTATTGACGGTGTGTCTAATAGCTTCTACCTTCCGGTCAGAGGGCCAGTGCGCCCCGCCGCGCGCCGAGAGGAAGGAAGAGGGCCGATGACCAAGGCCGTCCGGACCGCACCCGAAGCCTGGCCCGAGGAGCGCCGCCGCACCGCCGAGCGGCTGCTCAACTCCTCGGCCAAGCTCTCCTTCGACCCGCTCACCGAGGTGGACTGGGACACCCCGCCGCTGCCCGGCCGCTACTTCTGCCCGCCGCACCACACCTCGCTCTACGGCACCGAGCTCTGGGAGGGCCTGAGCGAGGAGCAGCGGATCGAGCTCAGCAAGCACGAGGTGGCCAGCGTCGCCAGCCTCGGCATCTGGTTCGAGGAGATCCTGATGCAGATGCTGCTGCGCCACGCCTTCGACCGCGATCCGACCAGTGCCCACGTGCAGTACGCGCTCACCGAGATCGCCGACGAGTGCCGGCACTCCGTCATGTTCGCCAAGATGATCACCTGGATGGGCGTCCCCGCCTACGGTCCCGGACGGCTCTCGCACGAGCTCGGCCGGATCTTCAAGGCGATCTCGACGCACAGTCAGACCTTCGGCGGCACCATGTACGTGGAGGAGATCCTCGACGCGTTCCAGCGCGAGCTGATGAACGACGAGTCGCTCCAGCCCCTCACCCGCCAGGTCTCCCGGATCCACGTGATCGAGGAGTCCCGCCACATCACCTACGCCCGGGAGGAGCTGGTCCGCACCCGGGTCGGACCGGTGCGCCGCTTCTACGAGCAGCTGCTGATCGGCCTGATCATCCACCGCTCCACCAAGGGCCTGATCAACCCCCGCCTCTACGCGGCGGTCGGCATCGACCCCAAGGCGGGCCGGGCCGCCGCCCGGTCCAACCCCAACTGGCGGGCCACCAAGACCCGGATGGCGGCCAAGGCGGTCGGCGTACTCGACCGGGCGGGCCTGATCGGCCCGACCAACCGCTGGCTGCTGCGCCGCGCCGGGGTGGTCTGAGCCGGGCGCGGCGCCGGGGTGAGCTGAACCGGAGCGGCGCCGGAGCGGTCGGAGCCGGGTTGAGCGGGCCGAGCGGGAGAACGGCCGGGCCCGTGCCTCCGGGGCGTCGGAGGCACGGGCCGGTGGCTGACGCGGCGTCAGAGCGGGAGCAGCTCCGGGCGCTTGGCCTCGACGTTGTCCCCGGAGGACTCGCCGCGCAGGCGGCGGCCGACCCACGGCACCAGGAACTCGCGGGCCCACTGCAGGTTCTCCCGGCGCTGCTCGGCCGTGGTGAGCACGGGCGCGGCGGGCCACGGGGCCTCCGGGTCCTGCTCCGGGCCGAGCGGCAGGCCGAGCGAGCGGGCGGCCAGCAGGGCGACCCGCTGGTGGCCCTCGGGGGAGAGGTGCAGGCGGTCCTCGCTCCAGGCGCGGCGGTCGTGCACCGAACGCAGCGACCAGAGGTCGGCGACGGTGAGGCCGTGCCGGTCGGCGACGGCCCGCAGGTGGCCGTTGTAGGTGGCGATCTTGCCGCGCAGCATGCCGAGCACCGGGATGCCCCGGGTGTCGAAGCCGGTGCAGATCAGGACCGTCCGGGCGTGGCGCTTCAGCTCCACCACCGCGGCCTCGAAGCGCTCGGCCACCGCGTCCGGGTCGCTGCCCGGGCGGAGGATGTCGTTGCCGCCGGCGCAGAGCGTCACCAGGTCGGGGCGGATCTCCGCGACCCGGGGCACCTGCTCCTCGACGATCTGGTCCAGCAGCCGGCCGCGGACCGCGAGGTTCGCGTACCGGAAGTCGCCCAACGGCCGCTCTGCGGCGAGCAGTCGGGCCAGTCGGTCGGCCCATCCGGCGTACAGGCCGTCCGGGCGGGCGTCGTTGAGGCCCTCGGTGAAGCTGTCCCCGAGTGCCACGTACGAGCTGAGGTCAAGGGTCTCCTGTGTGTCAGCCATGGAGGAGATAGTTCACCTTGTGAACTACCTTACGCGACCGTAGGTGACGGAGTCCCGGGGGTGAGCTTCGTCACAAGGGGTGCGGGGAGGCCTGGTGGTCCGGCCAGTGGGCCAGTCGCTGCCCGCTCTCGAAGCGGTGCGCCACGCCGGTCACGGGGTCGGTGAACTCCAGTGCCTGGGCCAGGAGTTGGAGCGGATCGCGGAAATCGTCCGGAGCCGCCTCGGGGAGGACGCGCGGGTAGAGGGGATCGCCGAGGATCGGGATGCCGAGCGAGCAGAGGTGGACCCGCAGCTGATGGGTCTTGCCCGTCTCGGGCAGCAAGCGGTATCCACCGTTCCGCCCGTCCTGCGTCAGCAGCTCGACGACGCTGCGGCTGTTCGGCTCGCCCGTCACCTCCCGCGCCGTCAGTTCGCCGCGCTCCTTCACCAGCCGGCTCTCCACCGTCCGGGGCAGCTCCAGACCCGGCAGGTACGGGGCCACCGCCCGGTACTCCTTGCGGACCCGCCGCTCGGCGAACAGCCCCTGGTACGCGGCGCGGTCCTGCGGCCGCACGACGAAGAGCACCAGTCCGGCGGTCAGCCGGTCGAGACGGTGGGCCGGGCTCAGTTCCGGCAGGCCGAGGCGGTCGCGGAGCAGGGCCAGCGCGGTCTGGGTGACGTGCTTGCCGCGCGGGGCGATGGAGAGGAAGTGCGGCTTGTCCGCGACCACGATCCGCTCGTCCCGGTGCAGGACGGTGAGCGGGAACGGCACCTCCACCTCGGGCGGCAGGTCACGGTGGTACCAGATCACGGCCCCCGGGACGAACGGCGCGTCGGGGGAGAGCCGCCCGTCCGTGCCGTGCACCCCGTCCCCAGGAGCGTCGCCCGCGAACAGCGCGTCGACCAGGGCCGGCTCCACCGGGAGGAACTCCGTCAGGTACGCGTGGACCGTCGCCCACCCGCCGCCGTCCTCCGGCAGCCGGCGCCGCACCGGGTCGACGCCGTGCCGCTGGGGGAGGGGGGAGCGTGGGGCGGCGGGGCGGCGTCTCATGGGGCGTCAGCCTAACGCCCCGGCCCGCGCCCGCCCGTCCGCTCGGGGCCGCGCCCCGCCGCTCCCTCCGCAGGTCAGGGCTTCGCGGCCGCGCCGTTCCGGTACCCCGCCACGTCCCAGCCGAAGCGGAGCAGACTGGTGCCGAACATCAGCACCCCGAGCGGGATGTGCAGACTCGCCAGGTGCGCGATCCCCGCCAGCACCTGCACCGAGGAGAGCACCAGGAACCCGGTCGCGTACAGCACCGGCCGCCCCGGACCGCCACCCGGCCGCCAGGCCAGGACGGCAGCCAGCAGGTAGAGCATGGTGGCCCCGTAGGTGACCCGGGCGCCCACGGCGTGCAGCAGCTCGCCGTAGGAGGTGGAGAAGGTCAGACCCGCGCTGACCGCCTGCGCCAGGAGGGTCGCGGTCTGCAGACCGACCGCGACCCGCACGAAGGGCTGGAACCTGGTGCTCCGACGCACCGTCACCGTCGACGTCAAGGTGGCCATCGCCGTCCTTCTCTCTCCCCTGCGCCGGGCCGTGTCCCGGTCGCTCACCTTCCTGACGGAACAGCCCGGCGGAATGTGAGGCGGGGCGGCGAAAGGGCTCGCTTCGGGCGTGCGTGCAGTGGATCATGACGGTGCATCACCCCGTAGCGAAGGAGCAGCCGGACCATGACCATCACTGCCGTCGACAGTGCGCGCCACCGGCTGCTCAACATCGGCTACCGCCTCCTCGGTTCACTCACCGAGGCGGAGGACGCCGTCCAGGAGGCGTACGCCCGCTGGTACGCCCTGCCCGCGGAGCGGCAGGAGGCGGTCCTGTCGCCCGACGCCTGGCTCACCACCGTCACCAGCCGGATCTGCCTCGACCAGCTCGGCTCGGCCCGGGCCCGGCGCGAACGCTACGTCGGCGAGTGGATACCCGAGCCGCTGCCCGACCGCACCGAGTGGCCGGCCGGCCCGTCGGTGGCGGAGCGTCAGGACCCGGCCGAGCGGATCGCGTTGGACGAGTCGGTGGACATGGCGCTGCTGGTGGTCCTGGAGACGATGACCCCGGCGGAGCGGGTGGCCTTCGTCCTGCACGACGTCTTCGGGTACCCGTTCGGTGAGATCGGCGAGGTGCTGGAGCGGTCGGCGGCCGCCTGCCGGCAGTTGGCGGCCTCCGGGCGGCGGCGGGTACGGGACGCCCGGCCCGATACCGGGATGACCACCGACCAGGCCCGGGTGGTCCGCGCGTTCAAGCACGCCTGGGAGACCAAGGACATCGCCGCCCTGGTCGCCCTCCTCGACCCCGCCGCCACCCTGACCGCCGACGGCGGTGGGCTGGTCCCGTCCGCCCTCCACCCCGTCACCGGCGCCGACGCGATCGCCCGCCTCGTCCTCGCCATCGCCGACCGGACCCCGGGGCAGACCCTCCGCGAGGGCTCGGTCAACGGCCGCCCCGGCCTGGTGGCCCTCCTCGATGGCAGCGCGGTGACGGTGGCCGCCTTCGCGGTGGAGGACGGGCGGATCACCCGGATCTGGGCCGTGCGCAACCCGGAGAAGCTTGGGCCCTGGGAGGCGCCGGCCGAGGCGGTGTGAGCGGGCGTCCGCCGAGTCGTCAGGCTCGTTCGGGGGAAGGCCCACTACGATGCCCAGGCACTGACGAACGGACTGGACGGGGGACGGCACGTGAGCGGCAACGGTGGAGGCGGGGGCGGCTACGGTCCGCCGACGGGAGCGCCGTACGGACCGCCGTACGGGCCGCCTCCCGGGCAGGGGGCGCCGGGGCCGGGACCGATCCCGCCGCAGGGCTACCCGTACGGACCTCCGCCACCGGTCCCGCCCGGCCCGTACGCTCCGCCGGAGCCCCCGCCGCTGCTGCCGCCGGTCGAGCCCTCGCGCGCGCAGAAGATCCTGCGCGGCGTCCGCAACCCGTTCTACGCCGCCCAGCGGGCCTTCCGTCCCTCGCGTGCGGGCCTGGCGGAGGACGCGTCGGTCCGCCGGCTCCAACTCTGGCGCACGGGGCTGGGATTGGCGGCCTACATCGGGCTGACGGCGACGTACCGGGCCGTGGCCGACGTCGAAGGCGTCAAGGCGATGGCGGACGACCGCTTCAACCAGAGCTGGTCCAGCGTCCTGGTGCTCGTCTGCACCTTCCCGCTGGTGGTCGGCGCCTTCATCGCCGCCGCCCGGGGCGACCTGCGGCGGACGTACCTGCGGCGGACCCTGCGCCCGCTCGGCGCGGTGGCGGCCGTCATCGGATCGATGGCCACCTTCCCCCTCGCGATGGCCCCGGAGACCGCAGGATTCCGCGACGCGGTGGGCGTGGTGGGGACGGTCGTCCTCGCGGTGCTCTGCCTGTGGTCCCTCGGCTTCGCCCTCTACGGCATCGGCCTCTCCCTCGTCCACGTCTTCCGCACCGCCGACATCCACGAGGTTCTCCCGCCGCTCCTCGCCGGGATCCTGGTCTGGGAGATGGCCCTCCTCGACGTCGTGACCGGCGCCTACTCCGAGGTCCCGCCGGCCGCCCGTGCCGCTTTCATCCTCGGCGCTCCGATCACCGTGACGGCCCTCTCCTGGTGGGAGCTGCGCCGCCTGAAGGAGCATCACGGGCTGACGCTCCGCGAGGCGCTGGGCCGTTCCTGACGCGCGATGGCGATCTCCCGCATATGGGGTCCAACCAAGGTGAGCCCAAAAGCCGCCACGGGATGATCTGGAAGCTCTGAGTCGTACTCCGTGTCTACCACCGGGGCTTGGCCCTGTCCCGGGTGCGGGCGCGGCTGCTGGGCCTGGTCGACGTCGTTGGCCTGGACGGCAAGACGCTGTTCAACGCGCTCAAGCACAACGTCGCGGTGATCGGCTCGGAGGAGTGCGCCGACTGGTCCGAGCAGCTGCTGCCCTGGGAGCAGGTGGAGGCGAAGCTGCCGGATTACCTGGTCGAGGCGGGCCTGAGCACCCCGGGCGAGGCGCGGCCTTCGACGGCCGCTGCCCTGGTCGCCCAGCTGCGCGGGCGGCTGTCCGCCTCGGCGGCCGCGGCGGACGGCGAGTGCCCGGACAACGACGAGCTGTTCGTCGACCCCGACACGGGGGCGCCGAAGCTCATGGGGCCCGCCAGGCGGAGAAGCCGCGCCGCACCGCGCAGGTGCTGGGGCAGGCCGTCAAGGAGCGGATGCCCGAGCGCACCCTGCTGGGGATCGTGGCCCGCACCGCGTACTGGATCGAGTGGTGGAACCGGTTCGGACCGGCGTCCGGCAATGACCCGAAATTGAGGGACCCGTTCGGCCGGTGCGAGTACTCCACCCACGAACTCGGTATCCCCCGACGACTACGACGCCCGCCTGGACGTTGACTTCAGCGTGCTCGGCGACGACGACGAGGCGGCAGCGGCATGACCGACGAACCGACACCGTCGGAAAACCGATCGCGGTCCCAGGGTCATTGAGCCGAGACTGATGGGTCGATCACATCGGACAGGAAGAGTGGCCAGCCCTGACGTACAACCGTGACACCCTGCCCTTCCCCGAGAACCGTGTGCCCCGCGTCACCTACGAGGGCATCCGGGACTGGGATCAGTTCGACCCTGCCCGCCACTCGTTCGCCTGGGACGAGGACGAGGAGGAACGCCTCCGCTCGCTGGTCCGCGAGTGGGTGCCACCCGTGCTCTCCGGTATGGCTGGCTGGTGGCAGGGAGAACGCTGGTGCGAGAGCCAGGTGGACGCGGTCCTCCGGGAGCGATACGGCACCTGGACCTGGGGATGGAGCTGGTCCTACCGCGACGGCGGGCCCATCGGCTACTGGGTCAGCGCGTCAAGCTCGGTGACAACCCCCGACGAGACCGCAGCACGCGTCGTAGCCGCGCTACTGGAGTGGCGAGCCTGGCTGGAGCGGACGGCCCAGCGCTTCGCCGAACTGGCGCCGCCGCCGGACGCCTCACCCGAGGATCGCAGCTGGCATCTGGAACGGGCCTGCGTCCGGCTCGTGACCCACGCGCTGGACTCGGGCGCGGACAACGCCTGGCGCGGCCAGACCTCGATCGTCCTGGGCTGGTTCCTCACCAGCACCGGCATGGACCGGGCCGAGGCCGAGCTAGCGGTGGAGCGCGCGATCGGCGGCCGGTTCAAGAGCTGGGTCTACCCGGAACGAACCCTGATCGAATCCGTCGGCGAGGACCTCGCCGTCGGCCTCACCGGCCACGCCCCGTACCAGGACCACCGTGAGAGGGCGGCGCTTGAGGAGTTCCATGACCACTACTGACAGCCTTTCGGACTGGCTGCGCGTACGCCGCGAGGTCGACTGGCAACACGCACCGGCTCTACAACGGGTCCCGACCGACCGCGATGGGTTCCAGTCCTGGTGCGAGGGTCCGGTGCGCCGACGTGACCCGATTCGCGCCGAACGTCTGCTCGCCGCACACACCCTGGCCCGAGAAGATGCCGCACGCCAGACCCCGCTGAATTTCGCGCTCCTGGCCGGTTGGCAACGCGAAGTCCTCGCTGCAGCAGAGGCACCGTTCCGCGTGAGCGACGCCTATGCGAAGGCTGGCCGCGAGCGCTACGGTCTTACCCCTCACACGCAGGCCGACTTCGATTCCTGCCTGCGCGAGACGACCGACCCGGACATCCCGCTGGCGGCACGCGCGGCCCGCGCCTACCTCGACGTGGCGTTCTTCCACCCCTTCACCGATGGCAACGCCCGCGCCGCACTGTTGACCTTGGTCCATGTTCTGGCGCGGGAGGACATCGTCCTTCCTGAGGTCGGCCCCCTCCAGACCACCCGCTACGCGGATGACCCGGCCGGTGCCGCCGACCTTGCCACTCTCATCGGTGTGCTCAACCGCCGCCGACACTGAAGCGGTCGGCGAGAGCACCGACAACTTCCGCCGGGCTGCCGTCGGGCAGCGGACCAGCCTCCGGTCGGCAAGTCGCCTCGGAGAACACGATGTTGACCATGCAGAGCGACGGCAACCTGGTCCTCGCCGCGAAGAACTCGGCCCGCGCACTGTGGGCCTCGCAGACCTGGGGACACAACGGGGCCACCGCTCTCATGCAGCCGGACGGCAACCTCGTGATCCACGACCAGGGCGGCAATCCGATCTGGCACACCAACACCCACGGTCACGCCGGTGCCGTGCTCGCGCTGTAGAACGACCGCAACCTGGTGGTCTACCAGGGCACCACACCGCTGTGGCACAGCAACACCTTCCAGGCCGCAGCGCCCGGCATCGTCAGTGACACCGGCTACACCGTCTCCGCCTGGGTGAAGCTGAACGGCAGCACCGGCACCGACCAATCGGTCATCTGCCAGCAGGGCGACAACGTCCCCTCGGTGAACCTGTTCTACCGCGAGGCCAGCCGGTCGTGGGACGTGATGACGACCAGTCAGGACTCGAGCGCCGCGCACTGGATCTCCGTCGGCGCGTCCGGAGGGTCGGCCTACCCCGGTGCCTGGACCCACATCGCCGCGACCTACTCCGCGGACACCGAGGTCCTCGCCTTCTACGTGAACGGCGGTCAGGTGGGGTCCGCGAGGATGCCTTCGCCGTGGGTCGCTGCAACGGCACCGGAGCGCAGAGGTTCACCCCCGGCACCGGCGGCACCCTGAGGCACACCCCCGGCGGTGGCTCCGCCGGACTCTGCGTCAACGTTCCGAACTCGAGCAACGTGCCGGGAACCCAGCTGCAGCTCTACTACTGCAACGGCACGGACGCCCAGCGCTGGACCCGCACGTAGCCCAGCCCGTCCACGATCGAGCCCGGCCCGGCCCGGGGCGCCAGCCCCGGGCCGGGCTCGGCGGGGTTGGGGAGCCGGGTTAGGGTGCCGGGGACACGGCGTCGATCCACGGACGGACACCCATGCTGAACCCGCTCGACGCTCCCGAGGCGGTGCTGGCCGCGGCCGAGCCGCTGGAGGAACTGCTCGACGACTGCAACCACGTGTCGTCGGTGGAGCTGTACCCCGTGTTCCCCGCAGGCGGGATGACGGCCGGTCAGCTCGGCGAGGCGGTGGGGCCGGTGAGGTGGTTCGAGCGGCCGGAGGAGTGGCGGGAGGTGTTCCTGGGGGCGGTGTCGAAGGGGTTCATGCAGCCCGTCGCCCGGTACGGGGACCCCGGCCTGCGCACCCCCGAGGAGCTGCGCCGCACCGGCGAACTCGCCGAGGGCATCGCCGACCTGATCGAGGCCCACCTGGGGCCGGTCCGCCGCTGCGGCGACGTCGGGAACGCCCGGGTGGGCCAGATCTGGTGGCGCTCGCTGCTGGTGGTGACGGAGGAGTGGGCCGGGGTCCTGCACCTGGAGGTCTTCGACTGAACCTGCGGCCGTGGCGGTCGGCAGGGGTGGTCGGTGGGGGGTCGTCAGTGGGGGTTGTCGGTCGGGGTTGTCAGTGGGGAACGGCAGAATCGCACCGACCGGTGTACCAGGGAGGACGACCATGCGACGACGACTCAACCTGATCCTGCTGGGGGTGCGGGACGTGGCCGCCTCGGTGGCCTTCTACCAGGGGCTCGGCTGGGAGCGGTCCAAGGCCGGCTCGGACGAGTTCGCGCTCTTCGAACTCGGCGGGGGTCGCGGTCGCGTTCCAGTCGCGGGAGGCCTTCGCGGCCGACGCGCGGCTCCCCGACCGGGGGCCGGGCGGCTTCGCCGGCTTCGCGCTGGCGTACGTGGCCCGCAGTGCGGAGGAGGTGTACGCGGTGATGGCGAAGGCGGAGGAGCTGGGCGCCACCGTCACCCGCCCGGCCGGTGCGAACGCCTGGGGCCACAGCGGCTACTTCACCGACGCGGACGGCCACCTCTTCGAGGTGCTGTACGAGGACGGCTGGATCTTCGACGAGCACGACGACCTGGTGCTCTGACCTCACGGTCCGTCGGGTTCGGCCGGGCGCGCGGGGCACGGCAGAATGACCGTCGGCAGCGGGGGACGTGGCGTCAGGAGGCCGGGATGAGCGAGGGTGTTGTGCAGGGGCAGGGCACAGGGCAGGGCACGGGGCAGCACAGTGGGAAGGAGCGGCTCGCGGAGCTGCGCGGGCTGCTGCGGAGCCGGCCGCCGATGGCCCGCGAACTGCCGGGGTTCGACCCGGCCGCCGCGCCGGAGGACCCGGCCGAGCTGCACGTCGAATGGCTGCTCGCCGCGATGACGCAGGAGGTCCCGGACGCCCAGTTGGTCACCGTGTCCACGGTGGACGCGGACGGGCGCCCGGACGCGCGGGTGGTCGGGCTGCGGGACATCGACCCGGAGACCGGGACGTGGAGCTTCGTCGCCGACCGGCGGAGCCCGAAGGGCCGTCAGCTGGCGGCCACGCCCTGGGCCGCGATGACCTCGTACTGGCCGCCGATGGGGCGGCAGGTGCGGCTGCGCGGGCCGGTCACGGCCCTCGACCAGCAGGACGCGCCGCGGGAGGAGCGCAGCGTCAGCCCCGCCGCGCACGCCGCCGCCCTGGTCGGGCGGCAGAGCGAGAACATGCGGTCGGCGGAGGAGTTCGGACCGCTCTGGGAGCGGGCGCTGGTGCTCGCCAACGCGGACCCCGACGGGCCGGTGCCCGGGCTGACGCGCTATCTGCTGCGGCCGGACACGGTGGAGTTCTGGCAGGGGGACTCGGGGCGGCGCCACGTGCGGCTGGCGTACTGCCGGGGGCAGGACGGGTGGCGGCGCTCGCTGCTCTGGCCCTGACCGCTCCGGAGGCGGGGCTCGTGCGATGATCGCTGGGTGGTGAGCGTGGACAGCCGGTGGCGGGAGCGGGATCGGGGCCGAGCGGTGGGCCGGCCGGTCGCGGCGGTGGTGGCTGCCCTGGTGGTGGTGCTCGGGCCGGTCGCCGGGCCCGCGGCGGCCGAGGGGTCGCGGCGCGAGTTCACCCTGCGGGACGAGCGGATCACCGAGTCCAGCGGACTGACGGCGAGTCAGCGGCACCCCGGCGTCTACTGGACCCACAACGACAGCGACGACGGCCCCTACGTCTACGGGGTCGAGGCCGCCACCGGCCGCACGGTGGCGACCCTCACCCTGCGCGGGACCAAGCCGCGGGACGTGGAGGCCGTCGCGCTCGGCCCGGACCACCAGCTCTACCTCGCCGACATCGGGGACAACTTCCACGGGAAGTGGCCCGAGGTCTGGCTCTACCGCTTCACCGAGCCGGAGCAGCTGCGCGACCAGACCGTCCAGGTCACCAAGTACCGGGTGCGGTACGAGGACGGGCCGCGCGACGCGGAGGCCCTGCTGGTGCACCCCGTCACGGGGCGGGTCTACATCGCGAGCAAGGACCAGAGCGGCGGCCACCTGTACGAGGGGCCCGAGAGCCTGGCGAGCACCGGGGTGAACGTCTTCCGGCCGGTCGGCGACGTGCCGTGGGTGACGGACGGCGCGTTCTCGCCGGACGGCCGCCGGGTGGTCCTGCGCGGGTACTTCTGGGCGAAGCTGTACGACTGGAAGGACGGCGCCCTGGGGGCCGAGAAGTCCGTCTCCGTCCCCTTCCAGCGGCAGGGGGAGTCGGTCACCTTCACGGCGGACGGCGCGGCACTGCTGTTCGGCAGCGAGGGCAAGGACTCGGAGGTGTGGCGGGTCCCGGTGCCCGATGCCGCCCCGAAGCCCCAGCCGACCCCGAGCCCCGGCACCGGCCCCGCGGGCACCCCGGCCCCGGCTCCCGCCCCGACGGCCACCGAGCAGCCGACCGGCCCCAACCACCTGGGCGCCCTCCTGCTGGCCGTGGCCGCAGGCGTGGCCCTCCTCCTCTGGCGCAAGGGCCGAACCAAGTCCTGACGCGCGCGGTGGTGAGGGGGCGTCAGCAGAGGGGGTCGGGGACGGCGGAGACGGTGTACGGCGGGCTGCCCGGGGCGTGGTCGAGCTGGCTGTTGACGACGTAGAGGCGGCAGTCGTGGCGGGCCAGGGTGGTGGGCGAGTCGAAGGGGGCGCCGGTGAGCCGGTGGGTGACGGTGCCGGTGCGGAAGTCCGGGTCGAGCTCGGCGACGTAGACGCCGGACGGGGCGCCGTAGTTGAGGACGGCGTAGAGGGAGCGGCCGGCCAGGACCATGCCGTCGGCGCCGAAGGACTGCTCGCCGAGGTCGAGGCGGGAGACGGCGGAGGTGGCGGTGTCGATCCGCCAGACGGCCTCGGTGCCGTTGGAGGCGACCAGGAGGGTGGCGCCGTCGGGGGTGGCGACGATGCCGTTGAGCAGCCAGTACCGGGCCGGGAACTGCGGGAGGGCGGGGCGCAGGTCCAGCCAGGGCAGGAGCGGACCCGGGCGGCCGTCGCGGTCGAGGGCGGCGCGCAGGACGGAGGGGTTGGCCCAGTCGGTGACGTAGACCGCGTCCGGCGTGATCACCAGGTCGTTGAGGTCGGGCGCACCGAGCGGGCCCTCCGGGGCGGTGCGGCGGGTGAGCAGGCGGCCGTCCGGGGTGTGCACGGCGAGGGTGGCGCCGCCGACCGAGAAGACCCGGCCCCGCCGGTCGGTGTGCACGCCGAGGGTGCGGGTGCGGTCGGCGACGCCCTGGGCGACGAAGGGACGCAGCCAGGGGACGGCGATCTGGCCGCGGTAGAGGCGGCCGGTGGCCGAGGAGGAGACGTACACGGTGCCGTCGCGGTCGATCGCGATGCCCTCGGGCAGGACGCCCGGGTCGCGGGAGACGAGGTAGGCGGTGGGGCGGGGACAGGGGGCGGCGACGGCCTGGCCGAGCGGGGCCAGGGCGAGGCCGAGGGTGGTGGCGCCGACAGTGGCGGTCAGGGCCAACGAGCGGGTGAGGGACATGAGTTGGACCTCCTTCGGCCATCAGACTGGCGCGGTGGGGGCCTTGCGGACTCCTCCTTTCGTCCCTGTCCTAAACCCACTGGTCAGGGGGGTGGGGTCGCGGCGTACGGTACGGGTCACAGGACCCCTGCGGACGAGGAGCAGCGACGTGACCCGACCCGGTTTCGACTACCAGGACGTCAAGGTGGCCGGCGAACGGATCGCCGGAGCGGTACGGCCGGTGGGGGTGGTGCCGGGCGGTCGGGAGGGGGTGTGGTTCGCGCTGGAGCAGCTCCAGCACACCGGGAGCTTCAAGGCCCGGGGCGCGCAGAACTTCCTGCGGGCGCACCGGGAGGCCGGCACCCTGCCCGAGGCCGGGGTCACCATCGCCTCCGGCGGCAACGCCGGGCTGGCCTGTGCCTGGGCGGCCGGACAGCAGGGCGTCCCCGCCACCGTCTTCCTGCCGGAGAACGCACCGGAGGTGAAGGTCGCGCGGCTGCGGGCCTACGGGGCGGACGTCCGGCTGGTCGGGCGGGAGTACGCGCAGGCGCTGGCGGCCTGTCAGGAGTACGCGGGGGAGAGCGGGGCGCTGGCCTCGCACGCCTACGACCACCCGCTGATCGCTGCCGGGGCCGGGACGCTGCTGGACGAGATCCGGGCCGGACTGCCGGGCGTGGACACGGTGGTGGTCGCGGTGGGCGGCGGCGGCCTGTTCGCGGGGGTGGCCACGGCGGCGGCGGAGCACGGGATCAGGACGGTGGCGGTCGAGCCGGAGAACTGCCGGGCGTTGAACGCGGCGATCGGTGCCGGGCGGGTGGTGGACGTGGACGTGGACTCGGTGGCGGCGGACTCGCTGGGTGCTCGGCGGGTCTCGACGACCGCGCTCGCGGTGGCCCTCGCGGGTGGGGTCGGCGGGGTGGAGTCGGTGCTGGTGCCGGACGCGGCGATCGTCGAGGCGCGGCGGGCGCTCTGGGAGGAGCACCGGCTGGTGGTGGAGCACGCGGCGGCCACGGCGCTGGCGGCGGTGCGGCACGGCGCGTACCGGGCGGCGGAGGGGGAGCGGGTCTGCATCGTGCTCTGCGGGGCGAACACCGACCCGGCGGGTCTGGCGGGGGACAACCGGTCCTGACGGAGCGTCGGGCACGACCGTGAGGGCCGCGCCGGTCGGGGACCGGCGCGGCCTTCGGTCATCCGTTCGTCGTACGCCTCAGTTCATCACGCAGAGCGCGCACCGAGCGGATCGCTTTCACGAGCTTCTGCGACAGGGGCGGGACCTGGTCGAAGAGATAGCCGAGCACCGTGATGCTCCCGGCGATCCCCGCCACGATGGTGGTCACCCATCCGGCAGTTTCCATCTCTGGCCTTCCGAGGAAGAGGGACTGGGGTGCGGTGGCAGCCCGGTGACGGGGGATGCACCAGGTGCCCACGCGGCTCCCCTGCGGATGCCTCCGCAGCCGCTCCTCCTCGGCGCGCCGGCAGGAAGGCCCGCCCTCACGCGCTCCGCCTCCGGCGGCCCCCTCGGGTCCGGTCCGGCCAAGACCATGCCTCCCCTAGGTCACGTACGCCCCACCGCGGAGGGTCCCTGACGGTCCGTCAGCGGTGGCGCACGCCCGACAGTACTCCTGGTGCGGGCCCGGCACCGGGTGAAGGCCGTTCGTCAGGAGGCTGCGGGCGACTGTGGCCAGGGAGGGTCGCGAGGCGGGATGATGAGCCCGTGCTCCCTCCTCGACTGCTGTGGTGCGACCCGGGTCCCATCCCCAGGGACAACCTGCAGGAACCGGTGACGAGCGTGGTCCGCGACCCCGGGTTCTACGAGCCGACCGATGAGGACGACTGCACGTCCTTCGGATACGTCTGCCAGTCGCACGACGGTCCCTACCGAGGTGACGCCTGCCAGGGCGGACCGTCACATCTCGTCGCCCTGGTCTGCGCGGAGCACGGGCTCGAGAACATGTGGCCGGACGACCGCATGCTGATGTTCCCGGACGGATTCACCCCGCCACTGAGCAACGAGCAGGTGGTCTGGGCACGTGCGGAGGACGACTTCTCGTGACTCGCGCACAGGGCTCAGTGAGAACGCTCGCCCTTCGCTGCGACCCAGTTGACCGTGTGGGGAGCTCGGTGTGAGGGAACTGCAGGACGCCGTGACCGGCCTGCTGCCTGCCGTGGTGGTGGCGCGGATCGCACCCGAGAACTGCCCCGCATGGCTGAACCGGCCCGGCCGCGTCGAATGTGCCGGGATGTGGGAGACGGTCTCGACCGTCTACGGCGCACTGACGGGGCTGGTTCTGCCGGAGCTGGCTCCCAGCCGGGAGTGGCGGCGCCTGGACGTGGTGCTGACCTACGAGGGCGGCCGGCAGCAGATCCTGGAGATCGACGAGAGACAGCACTTCACCGGTGCGCGTGCCGTGGCCTTGGAGCTCTACCCGTCGAGCGTGAGGCTGGGCTTCGACGCCGGACAGTGGCTGGCCCGATCGCGGGCGCTGACCGGGCGTGAGCCCGGCGGCGGGTTCGCCAAGGCCAAGCCGCCGCTGTTCCCGGGCGTCGGAGGTCGCCACCGTCAGCGTGCTTTCCGGGACACGCTGGCGGATCTCCTTCCGTCCGAGCACGGCTGGCTGCCGACCATCAGGATCAGCGATACGGAGGTCCGCGCGGTGCTCACCGCCCCGGACCCCGCCTCCGCACTCGGCACCCTGCTCGGCCAACGGGGAGTACCGGGCCACGGTCTTCTGCTCCCAGGAGTCGCTGGGGACTGACGCGCCTTCGTCCCGCGCGAACGGATGTGACGGTCGCTGCCGCAGCTCGAGGGGTGGCGGTGGACTGCCGGTCGGGATCGGTGCGGGCGCTGGTAGGTTCGTGTGGTGGGTGAGCAACTGCCGAGCGGCGGGATCGAGTTGTCGGCCGAGGAGATCGAGGCGCTCGACGCCAGGTGGTCGTCCTGCTGGACGCCGGGGGAGGTCGCGCGGCGGTTGGGCGGGGTCGGTGCGCCCTGGTACGTGGCTGCGGGGTGGGCGTTGGAGCTGTTCCGGGGTGGGCCGACGCGGGTGCACGGGGACATCGAGATCGGGATCCCGGCGGCGGCCTTCGGTGAGGTCCGCGATCGTCTTCCCGGGTACGTGTTCGATGCGGCGGGCAGCGGCCGGATCTGGGAGGACGCTGCGCCGGAGGTGCTGGCCGCCGTGCACCAGACGTGGGTGCGCGATCCGGTCAGCGGGGACTACCTGGTGGACGTGTTCCGCGAGCCGCACGACGGCGACACCTGGATCTGCCGGCGCGACGAGGGGATCCGGTTCCCGTACGAGGAGATCGTCCGCCGCACCGGGGACGGCATCCCGTACCTGGTGCCCGAACTGGTTCTGCTGTTCAAGGCCAAGCACCTGCGCCCCAAGGACCAGTGGGACTTCGAGGCGACCGTGCCGCACATGAGCCCGGCGCAGCGGCGGGGCCTGGCCGGGCTGCTGGACCGCATGCACCCGGGGCACTCCTGGATCACGGACCTGTAGCGGGCCTGGTCAGGGCGCCGGACGGGGCCGGAGGGGGCCGATGCTCAGAGGGGGCTCAGAACTGCGTGGTCAGAGGGTGGGGACCTGACGGAGAGACCGGGGAATCCCACTGCGGGGGGCTGCGGTGGGGCAGCATGTGGCCGATGCCACGTGACCGTGGCCCCCGCCGTCGGCGCGCTCGGGGACCCCGGGCGGACCCCGGCGGCCCGAACCGCAAGGACATGCCCATGGACTCCACCAGAACCCGTCCGCAGCAGGGTGACCCCACCACCGGTCGCTTGCCGGCGGAGCCAGGACAGCCGCAGGACGGCCTGCACGCCGGTCTGAAGAACCGTCACCTGTCGATGATCGCGATCGGCGGGGTGATCGGCGCCGGCCTGTTCGTCGGGTCGAGTGCCGGGATCGCCAAGGCCGGACCGGCCATCCTGCTGTCGTACCTGCTGGTCGGCGTGCTGGTGGTGCTGGTCATGCGGATGCTCGGCGAGATGGCGGCGGCCAGTCCGGACCCGGGGTCGTTCTCGGCGTACGCGGACCGGGCGCTGGGCCGCTGGGCCGGGTTCTCGATCGGGTGGCTGTACTGGTTCTTCTGGGTCGTGGTGCTCGCCGTGGAGGCCACGGCCGGGGCGGTGATCCTGGAGGGCTGGGTCCCGGCCGTGCCGCAGTGGGCCTGGGCGCTGATCGTGATGGCGGTGCTGACCGTCACCAACCTGGGTTCGGTCGCCTCGTACGGCGAGTTCGAGTTCTGGTTCGCCGGCATCAAGGTGGTGGCGATCGGCGTCTTCGTGGTGATCGGCCTGCTCGCGGTCTTCGGGCTGCTGCCGGGCTCGGACAACCCGGGCGCGGGCCTCGCCCACCTGACCGACACCGGCGGCTTCTTCCCGCACGGGGCCGGGGCGGTGCTCACCGGTGTGCTGATGGTGGTCTTCTCCTTCATGGGCAGCGAGATCGTCACGCTGGCGGCCGGCGAGTCGGCCGACCCCCGACGGGCCGTCACCCGGGCCACCAACTCGGTGATCTGGCGGATCGCCGTCTTCTACCTGGGCTCGATCCTGGTGGTGCTCACCCTGCTGCCGTGGAACGACCCGGCGATCACCGCCAAGGGCTCCTACGTGGCCGCGCTGGACTCGATCGGTATCCCGCAGGCGGGCACCATCATGGAGGTGGTGATCCTCACCTCCGTGCTGTCCTGCCTCAACTCCGGCCTCTACACGGCCTCCCGGATGGCCTTCTCGCTCGGCGAGCGCGGCGACGCGCCCGCCGCCTTCGCCCGGGCCAACCGCCGCGGCGTGCCGGTGGCGGCGATCCTCGGCTCGGTGGTCTTCGGCTTCGTCGCGGTGTACTTCAACTACGCCTTCAAGGACACCGTGTTCAGCTTCCTGCTGAACTCCTCCGGGGCGATCGCGCTCTTCGTCTGGCTGGTGATCTGCTGCACCCAGCTGCGGATGCGCGGCATCCTGCTGCGCGAGCGGCCGGAGGGGCTGACGGTGAAGATGTGGCTCTTCCCGTACCTGACCTGGGCGGCCATCGCCATGATCGTCTTCGTGATCGGCTACATGTTCACGGACGAGGAGAACCGCGAGGTGGTCTCGCTGTCGCTCGCGGTGGCGGCCTTCGTGGTGGCGCTGGGCGTGTGGCACGGATGGCGCAAGCGCGCCGAGCGCGCCGAGCGCGCGGACCGGACCGACCCGAAGGTGCTCAGCGGATCGTGAAGCCCGGGTGGTCGGTGGTCGGGGAGCTCCAGCGCTCGGCCACCGACTCCACCCGGCCCGGCGTGTCACCCCCGCGCAGCCACTCCAGCAGGCGCGCGCACTCCGCGCGGCCGCCGTCGGCCAGCACCTCCACGCCCCCGTCGGCGAGGTTGCGGGCGTAGCCGGTCAGCCCGCCGATCGCCTCCGCCCGCTCCCTGACGGACCATCGGAAGCCGACGCCCTGGACGAATCCGTGGACGAGGGCGGTCAGCCGGGTGCGGTCGTCGGTCATGGACCCACGGTAGCCGAGCCCCGGGCGCCGGGCCGGAAGGACGGCGGGCGCCGCCCCGGGAGAGGGTGGCGCCCGCCGTCGCGAGGGGTGGGCCGGCTCGTCAGCAGGTGATGTACTTCATCTGCACCGAGGTGAAGTAGCCCGAGGGCGCGTCGAGGGTGAAGCCGCGCGAGGTGCCCTTGCCGGTGGCCCAGTCACCGTCCACGACGCCGCCGTTGGAGAGGACGCCGCGGACGAACGGACAGCGGCCGTCGGCCTTGGTGTCGTGCACGGTGCCGGTCACCTTGGTGTTGTAGTTGCACCACTTGCCGTTGGCGTAGCCCTCGCCCGAGCTGATGCTCCAGTTCTGGGTGCAGGAGTCCGCCGCGAGGGTGGTGGCCTGTGCTCCGGCGGCCGGGAGCAGCAGCGCGGCGAGCGAGAGCGCGCCGGCGCCGAGGGCGGAGACGAGGGTGTGGGTCCTGGTCATGGGGTCCTCCGGTTGGTGGTGTGTTGACCTGTCCATGACTATGTCGTGACCCGACGCGGGGCGGGTCGCCGGAGCCTGCCCCGGGCTTGAATTCGTCCACGGACGACCGGAAGCCCGCTGCTTGACGGAGAGCCGGATTCCGCAGGTCACGCACCCCGCGTCGAACGGAGCGGTCCGCTCAGCGGCCTGCTCAGCGGTAGCCGGTGGTGTCGGCGGGACGGCCCGGGTCCTGGACCTCGACCATGTAGCGCCAGGCGTCCGGGCGGCTGCCGTCCAGGTCGGTGAAGCCGTACTCGCGGGCGAGCTGCCCGCTGGAGAGCGACTGCCCGTTCCACCGCTCCCGCTGCGGGTCGGCGGCCAGGGCGGCCACCGCGCGGCCGACGTAGGACGGGGTCTCCGAGATGGCGAAGTGCGGGACCTTCTCCAGGGCCTCGCGCCAGGTGGCCTCGGTGACGCCGAAGGTCTCCAGCATGATCTCGGAGCGCATCCAGCCCGGGGTGAGCGCCACCGCCGTGGCGCCGCGCGGCCCGAGCTCGTGGCCGAGGGCGAAGGCCATCCGCAGCACCGAGGTCTTGGCGAGGTCGTAGAAGAGGTTGATCCGGTAGTTTCTCCCGGTTGTACTCGGCCGTGCCGTCGGTCATCTCCACCACCAGTCCGCCGGGGTGGCGCAGCAGCAGCGGCAGCGCGTGGTGGCTGGTCACGGCGTGCGTCTCCACCGCCAGGCGCAGCAGGCGCAGACCGTTCGTCAGGTCGTGCTCCCAGACCGGGGTGTCCCACTCGAAGAGGTGCTCGGCGCCCCAGATGTCGTTCACCAGCACGTCCAGCCGCCCCTGCTCGGCGTCGATCCGCCGCACCAGCGCCTCGACCTGTTCGGGCACCAGGTGGTCCGTCACCACCGGGATGCCGCGCCCGCCGGCCGCGTCCACCAGCTCGGCGGTCTCCTCCACCGTCTCCGGCCGGTCGTACTCCGAGCGGCGGCCCCGGGTGGAGCGGCCGGTGCAGTAGACGGTGGCCCCCGCCGCTCCCAGCTGCACCGCGATGCCCCGCCCGGCGCCCCGGGTGGCTCCCGCCACCAAGGCCACCCGTCCCGTCAGTTCCGTTGCCACGTCCACTCCTTCGCTCCGCGGTCCGGTCCGCCCGGAACGCTACCGGTCGAGTCCGTCGAACCACCGGACGATCTGCGGCGCGGCCGCCCGCAGGGTCGCGAAGTGGCCCGCGTCCTGGCCCTGGTCGAGGACCGGGGCCCGCACCCCGTGGGCGGCCAGCGCGGCGGCACAGGAACGGGAGTTGGCGATCGGTACGTCGCGGTCCCCGGTGGAGGGCGTAGAGCCGCACCGGTGCCGCGGGCCGCCAGTCGCAGCCGCCGTCGGTGGCCTCCAGCGCGGCCGACAGCCCGGGGCCGGGCCGGTCCAGCTGGCGCAGGAAGGAGTCGGTGAGCAGCTCGCGGACCGTGCCCGGGAGGGCGGTCACCACCTGCTCCTCGGTGTGCCGGGTGTCGAACAGCCCCTCCACCACCCCGGCGTACGGTGCCCGGAAGGCCTCGGCCGGATCCCGGTAGACCGGGTGCAGGCGGTTGGCCGCCGTCAGGTAGTAGGAGAGGTAGAAGACGGCGGAGCGCTCATCCACCCGGCCGTCCAGGATCGCGGGGAGCTCCGCGCCCCGGACGTCGTGCGGCCCGGCCACCGGGGCCAGCCCGCGCAGCCGCAGGTGGCGGTCGGCGCCCGGGAGAGCTCGCGGCCCAGCGCCATCGCCACCTGGCCGCCCTGCGAGAAGCCGGTCGCGTACACGTCCCCGGTGAGCGGCCGGCCGAGGCGGCGGCCCGCCTCGCGGGAGGCGCGCAGCAGGTCGAGCGAGGCGGAGACGGCGGAGCGGGTGTCCATGTAGGGGTGGAGGCCCGGGCCGAGGCCGAGCCCGAGGTAGTCGGGCGCCGCCACGGCCCGGCCCGCCGAGGCGTGCAGGTACGGGGTGAGCTTGCCGAAGTCCCCGGCGGTGGAGGGCGCGTCGTCGCGGTTCACCATGGTGCCGTGGGTGTCGGAGACCACGGCCAGCCGGTGCGGGCCACCCTCGGGCAGCGCGAACAGGCCGGTGGCGGTGGTGGGAGCGCCCTGCGGGGTGACGGTGCGGTAGGTGAGCCGGTAGGCGGCGACGCCGTGGCGGACGGTGGCGGTGTCCACCCCGAAGTCCCGCGCGTAGGCGGCGACCTGGGCGGGGGTCAGGCGGGCGAGCGGGGTGACGGCGAGCAGCTCGCCCCGGCTGTTGGTGCGCTCGGTCGGCGAGGTCGGCGAGCCCGGGACGGGGGCCGGGGTGGCGGCTGCGGCCGCCGGGGCGGCGAGGCCGACCGCGAGCAGGACCGCGGCGGCGGCCGCGAGGGCCCGGCGGGCGCGGGCGCGGGTGCGGGAATGGTGCTGCGGGGGAAGGGAGTTGTGCGATCCGGTGGTCATGACGAGGAGGCTACGGTCGGGCGGGACGGGCCCGGTACCCGGTCAGCACCCGAGCTCG
>NZ_BAAAYB010000109.1:0-9291 GCF_039535905.1 Kitasatospora albolonga
GGCTAGAAGGAAAGAAGAAACGGGAGAACAGGAGAAAAAAATAAAACCTAATAAAATCCCCAGTGGGTCGGCGATCAGCTCGGGCGATCTCGGGCGGGCGTTGCTTGACCCGCCGCCTAGTGGCATGTGCCGCTGTTGGCGGGGCGCAGCGGGCGTGGTGCGGGGCGTTGCCGTACTGGCTGGCGCTGGCGGCGACGATCACGCTGCTGTCGACCGGCACGGTGGTGCTGGCCAACGACTACGGGCTGCCGGTGGCGGTGGGCCGGGCGCGTGGCGCTGGCGCAGTCGGTGCCGTTGATCGTCGCGGTGTGACCAGGCCGTTGGCGGCGTGTGGGGATGTCCGCCGGTGTGGTGCTGGGGGCCATGCGGACGGCGTGGACGCCGAAGAGCGCCGGCCGTGGCCGTGGCCGTGCCGACCCTGCTCGGGTTACGTGTTCCTGATGGCGGCCCTGGCGCTGCGCGAGCGCGGGCGGACGCTGCTGGCGGTGTGGCTGGTGACGCTGGCGGCCAGTGTGGTGGCCAGTGACCTGCACCAGCCCGGGCCGGCAGACCGCGACCATCACCGTGGCGATCTCGGGCGCGGTGCTGCTGTGCTGGGCTGGACGGTGCGGGGCCGCGGGGAGGCGCAGCGCAAGCTGGTCGGAGCAGGAGCGGATCAGCGAGGGAGCGGAGCGGGAGCGTTCGACCCTGCTGGAGGAACGGGCGCGGATCGCGCGGGAGTTGCACGACGTGGTGGCCCACCACATGTCGGTGATCACGGTGCAGGCCGACTCCGCGCCGTACCGGATCAGCGGGCTCCCGCCTCGGAGGCGGTGGAGGAGTTCGGGACCATCGCGGCGGGCGGCGCGCGTTCGCTGGCGGAGATGCGGCGGCTGCTGGGGGTGCTGCGCAGTGACGGCAGTGCGCCGGACCGGGCACCGCAGCCGGGGGTGGAGCAGTTGGAGCGGCTGGTGGAGACGGTCCGTCAGGCGGGGGTGCGGGCCTCGCTGCGCGGCGAGCACCTCGGTGAACTCCCGCAGGGCGTCAGCCTGTCGGCGTACCGGATCGTGCAGGAGGCGCTGGCCAACGTGGTGCGGCACGCGCCCGGGGCGGTCACGGAGGTGGAGCTCTCGGCGAGCGCCGGCACGCTCCGGGTGACGGTGGTGAACGGCCCGGGCGGGACGCCGGGGGTGGAGGCCGGGGAGGGCACCGGGCACGGGCTGGTGGGAATGCGCGAGCGGGTCCGGCTACTGTCGGGCAGGCTGGAGACCGGCCCGACCGCCGAGGGCGGCTTCCGGGTCTCCGCCGAACTGCCCGTCACCACCGCTGGAGAGAGCCCCCGATGACCATCCGCGTAATCATCGTCGACGACCAGGCGATGGTCCGGGCCGGCTTCGCCGCGCTGCTCAACGCGCAGAGCGACATCGACGTGGTCGGTGACGCCGCCGACGGGAAGCAGGCGTTGGAGGTCAGCGGGCGGACCCATCCGGACGTGGTGCTGATGGACGTCCGGATGCCGGAGATGGACGGGCTGGAGGCGGCCCGCCGGCTGCTGGACCCCCCGCCGGGGGTGGTGCACCGGCCGAAGGTGCTGATGCTGACCACCTTCGACGTGGACGACTACGTCTACGAGGCGCTGCGCGCCGGGGCCTCCGGCTTCCTGCTCAAGGACGCCCCGCCGGCCGACCTGATCGCCGCCGTCCGGGTGGTGGCGGCCGGGGAGGCGCTGCTGGCGCCCTCGGTGACGCGCCGTCTGATCGAGGACTTCGCGCGGAACAGGCCCGCCCCGCGGAGGGACCGCAAGCTCCAGCTGAACGGGCTGACCCCGCGCGAGACCGAGGTGCTGGAGCTGATCGCCCGGGGCCTGTCCAACCAGGAGATCGCCGAGCGGCTGGTGGTCGCCGAGCAGACCGTGAAGACCCACATCGGCCGGATCCTGGCCAAGCTGGACCTGCGCGACCGGGCCCAGGCGGTGGTGCTGGCGTACGAGTCCGGTCTGGTGACGCCGGGTCAGTAGGACCTGGGGGGCAGTTGGTCGAGGTGCTCGCGCGCCCAGGCGCAGGCGACGTCCAGCTGGCCGAGCAGGGAGCGCCCGAAGTCGGTGAGGGCGTACTCGACCCTGGGCGGGTTCTCCTCGTACGCGGTGCGGCTGATCCAGCCGTCGCGCTCCATCGCCCGCAGCGTCTCGGTCAGCACCTTCGGGGTGACGGTGCCCAGCGGCACCCTCAACTCGCCGAACCGGCGCGGGCCCCCCTCCAGGCAGCGCAGCACCATCCCGCTCCACTTGTCACCGACCCGGATGGGCATCCGGCGGCTGCAGTCCGGGTCGAACCTGTCGGCTTCCAGGGGTGTGGTCATACCGAGACCATAGGGCCGGTTCCGTTGAAGTAACCGGGGCCCCTCCTCGTACGGTCGTCCGCATCCGGCCCGGAGGGGCCGTCGAGAGGGGACCGGCATGAAGAGGATCGTGGTTTTCGGGGCGGGCGGACGCGTGGGCGGCGCGGCCGTGGCCGAGGCGGTGCGGCGCGGGCACGCCGTGACGGCGGTGGTGCGGGAGCCGGGCAGGTACCCGGAGCTGGGCGCCTCGGGCGCGGTGACGGTGGTGCGCGGCGACGCCACGGACGCCGGGTCGGTGGCGTCGGCCGCGGCGGGGCACGACGCGGCGGTGAACGCCTCGGTGCGGCTGGACCTGCCGGCCGAGGAGTACTTCACGGCGGCGGCCCGGGCGATGGCCGAGGGGCTCGGCCGGGCCGGGGTGGGGCGGCTCCTGACGCTGGGCATCGCCACCACCCTGGAGGTCTCGCCGGGGGTGCGGGTGATGGACGACCCGCGGTTCCCGGAGGAGTACCGCCTGTTCTCCCAGGGGCACGTCGCGGAGTTCGAGCTGCTGACGGACACCGCCGGGGCGCTCGACTGGCTGATGGTGGTCCCGCCGATGGACCTGGACGCGGAGGCCGCGGTGACCGGGAGCTACCGGAGCGCGGTCGGCGCGATGGTGGGAGAGGGCCGGATCTCGCACGCCGACCTGGCGGTGGCCCTGCTGGACGAGATCGAGGAGCCCCGGCACCACCGGGTGCAGCTGGCCGTCTCGCACTGATCCCCCTGCACGGCAGGCACGTTGGAGCCCGTTCCGGACAGCCGTCCGGGGCGGGCTCCGTCGTGCCGGGGGCACCGTCCCCCGTGGTCCCCGTAGTACCCCGGTATGACCTCGGGGTTGGCGCTGCGGGGTGACGCCCCGTCAGGCGTCCGCTTCCTACCTTCCTCTCCGTCGAGATCGGTACGAGGAGAGGCGGAGCGGGATGAAGGCGCGATTCCGGCGGGCACTGGCCGCAGGGCTGCTGACGGTGCTGGCGGTCGGCGGGGCCGGCGGCTGGGCGGCGGCGGACGGGCAGCGGGCGGTCACCGGGCCGCCGCCCGGGACGGCCGCCTGGGTGGCCGACACCACCCTCGGGGTGCGGCTGCCGGAGCCGGGCCGCGCCTCGGCCGCCGAGGTGGCGGGGTTCTTCGACGGGCTGCCCCCGGCGCAGCAGCGGGCGCTGGCGGTGCGCCACCCGCTGGTGGTGGGGAACCTGGACGGCGCCCCGTACCGGCTGCGCTACCTCGCCAACTCCCTGGCACTGCAGGAGGAGCGGCAGCACGAGCTGGCCCGGGCCGCCGATCCGGCGCTGCCCGAGCGGGACCGGAAGGCGGCCGCCGCCCGGGCCGCGCGGTACGCGGAGCTGGGCAGCGGGCGGCAGATCCTGGCCTTCGACCCGCGCGGGCGGGGCCAGTACGCCCAGATGTTCGGCGAGTTGGAGCAGGCCGAGCGGACGGTCGTGGTGGTGCCGGGCTCGGACATCGACCTGATGACCGGCGACCGGGCCTCCGCGCACTACGGCACCCCGGGCGGCGCGGCCGAGGCGCTGCGCGCGGCCTCCGGCGAGCGCCTCGCGGTGGTCGCCTGGACCGGCTACACCACGCCCGTCAAGGTCGGCCTGGACGCGGCGGGTTCACGCCTGGCGGAGGCCGGCGCGGCGCGGCTGTCGGCCTTCCTGGACGGGCTGACGCCGGTGACCGGCCCGGTCACCCTGGTCTGCCACAGCTACGGCACGGCGGTCTGCGGGCTCGCCGACCCGAAGCCGGAGCAGGTGCGCGGAGTGGTCGCGCTCGGCTCGCCCGGCATGGACGTGGCCGGGGCGGACGGGCTGCGGGTGCCGCTCTGGGTGGTCAAGCGCAACGCCGAGGACTGGATCGACAAGGTCCCGAACGTCTCGCTGTTCGGCCTCGGCCACGGCGCCGACCCCGACCAACCCTCGTACGGGGCAAGGCTGGTGAGCTCCACCGGCTCGCACGGCCACAGCGGCTACCTGGTGCCCGGCACCGCCTCGCTCGCCAACACCACCGCCATCGCGCTGGGCGAGGACGCCCGGGTCGACTGCGCCGCCGACAGCCCGGCCTGCCGCTCCGCCGCCGCCACCGCCACCGCCTGAACCACCGCCCGAACCTCCTCGAAGGGACCCGTGACCCCGTGAACGCCCTCGCCCGCCTCCGCCACAGCGCCGTCGCCGTGGACGCCAGGACCCCCGCCACCCGCGACCGCGCCCTGGACGGGCTGCGCGCCCTCGCGCTGCTCGCCGTGCCGCTCGGCCACTGGATGCTCGGCGGCTTCACCACCACGCCGGACGGCGTGCTGCACAACGAGAGCCCGCTCTCCACGCTGGGCTTCTTCGCCCCGCTGAGCTGGGTGCTGCAGATGCTCGGCGTCTTCTTCCTGGTCGGCGGGTACTCCTCGGCGAAGTCGCTGGCGCGGGCCCAGGCCCGCGGGGCCTCCACGGTGGACTGGTTCCGGCAGCGGGCGGTGCGGCTGCTGCGACCGGTGCTGGGGGTGGCGGCCGTCTGGGCGCTGCTGGTCCCGGTGCTCGGCGCGCTCGGGGTGCCGCAGGGCACGGTGCGGACCGGCACCGTGCTGGTGGTCCAACCGCTCTGGTACATCGGCATCTACCTGGCGCTCACCGCGCTCACCCCGCTCTGCCTGCGGCTCGGCCGCCGGCTCGGCGGCTGGGCCGCCGCCCCGCTGCTGGCCGTGGTGGCCGTGGTGGACACGCTCCGGTACGGACCGTGGGCGGACTCGGTGCCCTCCTGGCTCTCGCTGGTGAACCTGCTGCCCGGCTGGCTGTTCGGCTACCAGCTCGGCGTCTCCTGGGCGCAGGGGCGGATCAAGCGGGCGGGCGCCTGGCTGCTCGCGCTGGGCGGCGCCGCGCTGTTCACCGTGCTGCTCACGGTCTTCCACTACCCGGCCAGCATGGTCGGCGTCCCCGGTGCGGCCCGCACCAACTCGCACCCGCCGTCCCTGCTGGTGCTGGCGCTGGCCTCGGCGCAGTGCGGCGCGGCGATGCTGCTGCGGGAGCGGATCGGGCGGGCGCTGCGGCGGCCGCTGCTCTGGCTTCCGGTCGTGGTGGTCAACCTCTCGGCGATGACGATCTTCTGCTGGCACCAGACCGCGATGTTCTCGGTCGGCGCCCTCGCCTCCGCGCTCGACACCGCCGTCCCCGGCCTCACCACCGCCCCCGACTCCCTCGCCTGGATCCTCGCCCGCCTCGCCTGGCTTCCCGTCTTCGCCCTGGTCCTCGCCGCCGTCGCCAGGTACGCCCGCCGCTTCGACGCCCCGTGGCGGCTCCCCCGGCTCTGGAAGGCCGCCCTGGCCACCGCCGCCGCCCTCTTCGCCGTCCAGGCACTCGGCGCCCTCTGACGCTCCGTCGGCCGCCGACACGCCGGGGCCGGAGCGCGAAAGGCTTAGGGTGGCCCGATGGTGACGTTCGATCAGTTCCTGGCGATGGGGCTGGCCTTGCCGGAGGCGGGCGAGCGGGTGACGTGGGAGACCACGGTGACCCTGCGGGTCGCGGAGAAGATCTTCGCGATGGGGACGCCGGGCTCGGGGGAGGTGACGGTGAAGGCGTCGAAGGAGGACCAGGCGGAGCTGCTGGCGGCGGAGCCGGAGGTGTTCTCCTCGGCGCCGTACGTGGGGCGGCACGGATGGGTGCTGGTGCGGCTGGCCGGGGTGGACGGCGGGGAGCTGCGGGAACTGATGGCGGAGGCCTGGCGGAGCGTCGCACCGAAACGGCTGGTCAGGGAGTTCGACGCGAGCGGCGGAACCGGCGGAACCCTGTGAGCCATCACACAGTTTAGCCGGGCACGGTGTCCGGTCGGAGCACCTTACGCTGGCTGACGAAGAGCCGGCGGTGGTACCACCACGAGCCCGAGGATGGTGACCAGTTGCCGCAGCGCACCCCGCGTGAGCGCACCCCCCGTGAGGTGCAGCGCAGGCGCCGGATGAAGCGCGCCGCCATGGGCCTGTTCGCCACCGTCGCGGTGCTCGCGGACACCGGTGCGGCGGCCGCCCAGGCCGCGGCGGGCAGCGAGCAGATCGCGATCACCACGCCTCCGGCCGGCAGCGCCCAGTGGGTGGCGGACCGTTCGCTGGGCCGGGTGCTGCCGGATCCGGCGACCGCCGCCCCGCGCGACGTGGCCGCGTTCTTCGCCTCCCTCTCCCCCGCGGAGACCGACCGGCTGATCGGCGAGTACCCGCTGGTGGTCGGGAACCTGGACGGCGCCCCGCCCGCCCTGCGCTACCGGGCCAACCGGCTGGCCATCGCGGCCGAGCGCGACCGCGCCCGCACCCAGGCCGCCGACCCGAAGCTCTCCGTGGGCGCCCGCGCGCTGGCCGAGGCCCGGGCCAACGACAGCGAGCACCTGCTGGAGCCGGGCCGCCAGGTGCTGGCCTTCGACCCGCGCGGCCGCGGCCTGGTCAGCGAGGTGTACGGGGACCTGGCGAGCGCCCAGCGGGTCTCGGTGCTGGTGCCCGGCTCGGAGTCGGACCTCGGCCACTTCGACCAGGCGGCGGAGCCGCTGCGCTCCCCGGCCGGGATGGGCCGGGCGCTGTACGAGGAGGAGAAGCGGCGTGCCTCCGGCACCCGCACGGCGGTGATCGCCTGGACGGGGTACGTCAGCCCGGTCGGCCTGGGCCCGGACGCCGTCACCTCCCGGCTGGCCGACGCCGCCGCACCCCGGCTGGAGCGACTGCTGGACGGCCTCGCGGTGACCGGACGGACGGACGCGCCGCCCACCCTGTTCTGCCACTCCTACGGCTCGGTGGTCTGCGGCACGGCCGCGCCGGCCATCCACGACGGCACCGACCTGGTGGTCTTCGGCAGCCCCGGGATGGGGGTGTCGGACGCGGCCGCGCTCGGCACCGGCGTCCGGGTCTGGGCCACCCGCAACCCCAGCGACTGGATCGGCAACGTGCCCTACCTGGAGGTCGGCGGCCTCGGCCACGGCGCCGACCCGACCTCCCCCGACTTCGGCTCCGTGGTGATCTCCTCCACCGGGGCGTCCGGGCACAACGGCTACCTCGCCCCCGACACGGCCAGCCTGCGCAACTTCGCCGAGCTCGGCCTCGGCCACTACGACGAGGTCCGCACCGCCGCCCGCCGCGGCGCGGCGGACCCGAGCTGACGCCTCCTCGGCTGACGGACCCCCGCCGTACGGTGGGGCCATGACGGTGATCCGGGAAGGCCTCCACCACCTGCGCAGCGCGGCCGACGGCCGGCTGCTGACGGTGGCCGACGAACGGCGGCGCAGCGGCGCCAGGTTGTGCACGGCCGAGCCGGACGGCTCCCCCGGCCAGCTCTGGCGGATCTCCGCCGTGCACCCGGGCGGCGGGCTGTACCACCTCACCAGCGAGGGCAGCGGCCGCCGCCTGGACGTCGCGGGCGCCCGCACCGAGGACGGCGTCCCCGTCCAGCTCTGGACCCCGAACGGCTTCGGCGCCCAGGACTGGCTGCTGGAGCGGCACGTCGACGCCCCCGACACCTTCAACCTCGTCGCCCTGATCAGCGGCCGCTCCCTGGAGATCGGCCCCGACGGCACCGCCCGCCAGTGGGAGGACCGCGACGACCCGTCCCAGTGGTGGCACCTGGACCCGGCCTGACGCCCCGCCAGCAGATGACCCCTAGGCCTTCGTCCAGGCGCCGATGCCGAGGCGGCCGGTGGTGCCGAGGTCGAGTTCCGGGGTGACCGTCACGGGGGCCGTGCCGGGGACGGCGCGGACGCGCAGGTAGGGGGCCAGGACCGGGGCGCCCTCGGTGCCGGTGGTGTTGCGCCAGGTGATCACGGAGCGGGCGGACTCGCCGGGGGCGAGGTCGAACTCCCGGGCGGTGTCCTCGGCTCCGGTGCCGGTGGCGATGGCGGAGCCGCCCCGCAGCACCGCGACCCCGTCGACGGGGCGGTGGTCGAGGCCCAGCGGCTCGGCCGCCGGGAAGCCGTTCAGGCGCAGCGGCGCGGCCCCGCAGTTCTCCAGCAGCAGGCCGACCGCCCGCAGGCCCATCGCCGCGCTGCCCTGATCGGCCGTCAGCCGCAGCCCGGAGGGCGGGCAGATCCCGGGGACGGGCGGCGCCTCGGCCACCGGGACGCTGCGGACCAGGAGCACCTTCGGCGCACCTCCGCGCGTACCGCCCAGGGGCCGCACCGGGCTTCCCGTCGGGCCGCCGGACAGCCGCACGGCGTCGTGCACGGTGCGCCCGCCCCCGACGTACGGCAGGGTGCGCACTGTGTTGCCCGGGCCGGGGGCGCCCAGGTCGAGGGTGACGGTGTAGGCGTACGCCTCGGGCTCGGGGTTGGTGACCTCGACCTCGACGCACGAGGGGTCGGCGGCGGTGATCCGGACCCCGTCCCGGGCGGAGGCGGTGGGGCTCGGGGCGGCCCGCCCGCTCGCGGCGACCGCGCAGTCGGCACCGTCGGCGGGCGGCAGCGCCGGGCCGCCCGGCGTGGCGGCCACCCGGGAGCCGCAGGCGGTCAGCGGGAGCAGCCCGGCCAGGGCCAGGGCCGTCGGGAGGATCGCGCGCGAACGGTGCATCCCCCGATCGAAGCAGACGCCACCGGGCCGGGCAGTGACCGGCCCCACAGCGGGCGTAACGGTCCTGTCCCGGACTGCCGCGCGGGCAGCCCGAGTTGCCTGTTCGGGCAGTACCCCCGAGTAGCCGCCCATCGGCCCGGGCGGAGGTTGACACCGCAAGTTGGTCTAGTCCATTTTGGAAATCAAGGGCCAGGTGCCGTGAACGATCCCGGCCTTGGGGGAAGGCACATGACGAAACATCAGACGGAGCGGCCGGACCCGGCGGCCCTGTCGGCCGCCCTGGCCGCAGCCGAGCAGGACGTCCTGCTCTTCGACCTGGCCGGGATAGCCGCCCAGTACGACGCGCTGCGGCGCGAACTCCCTGGCGTGGACCGTCCGGTTCGCGCTCAAGGAGACGAGCAGCGTAGGCGCGTTCTCATGAC
>NZ_BAAAYB010000110.1:0-29875 GCF_039535905.1 Kitasatospora albolonga
GGCCGTGTCGTACTCCTTGCCGACCTTCAGCTTGCCGTCGATGGCGCTGTGCGCACCGGCCTTGAAGTCGGCGGCGTTCGGGTCGGTGGGCGAGCCGTTGATCATCACGATCGACCCGGCACCGGCCTTGTCCCCGACGGCCGTCACCAGGGCCTGGCCCTGCAGTTCGCCGACCTTGCGGTTGTCGAAGGAGACGTAGGCGTCCACCGGCCCCTGGGCCAGGCGGTCGTAGGCGATCACCTTCACGCCCGCGTCGTGCGCCTTCTGCACCGAGGACTGGATCGCCTTGGCGTCCACCGCGTCCAGGATCAGCACCTTGTCGCCCTTGGTCAGGGCGGTGTCCACCTGGGTCTGCTGGGTCGTCGCGTTCTCGTTGGCGTTGTAGTAGTCGATCTGGGCCTGCGGGGCCAGTTCCTTGATCTTCTGCTCGATCAGCGGCCGGTCGAACTGCTCGTACCGGGTGGTCTTGGTCTCCGGCAGCAGCAGCCCGATCTTGACCTGGCCGCCGCTCGCCGAGGAACCTCCTCCCCCGGTGGACTGCTTGGCCTCGCCGCAGGCACTCAGACCGAGACCGAGACCGAAGGTAACCACTGCCGCTGCCGCACCCGTGCGGCGGAGCCGACTGCTCATGACGGAGCCTCTTCACTTCGGGGCCGCCCCCACCACCCAGTGTCACCCCGTCCCGGCTACTCAGCGAAACCACCCTTGGGACGACGGCACCGTCCGCCGCCTCCCGTCACGCACGGTGATCCCCACCGTTCCGTTACCTGCCCGCCGGCCGGCGGCTACCGCGAGGCGGGCCCGGCCCCGGAGGCCCCCGGACACTGTGGCCCCGTCCGCTCAGGGCCGGAGCCGCCCCGCCAGCGGCAGGTGGTCGCTGGCGGTGGCGGGCAGGGTCCAGGTGTCGGCCGTAAGGCCCCTGGTCAGCACGTGGTCGATCCGGGCGACCGGGAAGGCGGCCGGCCAGGTGAAGCCGAACCCACCACGAGCCAGGGCCAGTTGACCGGTGAGCGGGGCGAGGGCGTGGTCGTCCGGGGCGGTGTTGAGGTCGCCGAGCACCACCACCCGCCGCACCGGCTCGGCCGCCACCTCCCGGGCCAGTGCCGCGATGTTGCCGTCGCGGTGGCCGGTGACGAAACCGGTGACGTGCGGCCGGACGGAGCTGAGGTGGGCCACGTACACCGCCACCGGCCCGAAGGGGGTGCGGACTTCGGCCCGGAGCGAGCGGTTCCAGCCCGGGTCGATCACCAGCCGGCCGGCCTCCGCGAAGGGGTGCTTGCTCCACAGCCCGACCGTGCCGGAGCGGACGTGGTGCGGGAGCGCCGCGCCGATCACCTCCTGGTACGCGGGCCAGGCCCGCTCCGTGACCTCCTCCAGCGCGACCAGGTCCGGCCGGGCGGCCAGCAGGGCACGGGCGGAGGCGGCTGGATCCCGGTTGCCGTCCATCACGTTGTGGGTGACCACCGTCAGGCCCTCACCGCCCGCCGCCGCCTGACCGGCCGTCAGCAGCGGCCCGAACATCACCGCCCACACCACCGCGAGCAGCCCCGCGGCGCAGGCCGCCGCCGGAGCCCGCCGCAGCGTGGCCCACCCGAGCAGCACCAGTGCCACCAGCACGCTCCACGGCAGCACGCTCTCCCAGAGGCTGCGCAGGCCGAGCCCCGGGTCCGGCACCGTCCGGTGCCCGGCCAGCGCCAGCGCGGTCACCACCCCGAGCGCCGCCGGCAGCGGCCCGCGCCGCCACAGCCGCGCGTCGTCCGCCGTCCGCTCCGGCCCGGACTCCACGGTCTCCCGGGCATCCGGCGCGGGCGCCCCGACCACGGTGCCGCTCATCCGGCGGCGTCCGGCAGCATCGCCGGGCAGGTGCCGCCGGGGGTGGTGAGCAGCTCGTAGTGCCAGACCTCGTTCGAGTAGACCTGGCAGAGCCCGTACCGGGGGCCGTACTGGGCCATCCAGTACGCGGCGTCGGTCGGCCCGACGTCCACCGCCTTGCCCGCCACGTGGGTGGAGGAGTCGGGCGTGTTGACGAACCGTCGGGCCCGGTCCAGGCTCCCGTGCTCCACCACCGCGCGGTCCAGCAGCCCCTGCTGGTAGTCGCGGCTGCGCCAGCCCGAGGTGACGCCCACCTCGATGCCCTTCGCCCGGGCGTCGGTGGCCGCCTTCCGCAGCGCGGCCAGCAAGGCGGCGTCCAGCTTCCCGACCGCCGGGGCACCGTCGTCGAACGGGCTCAACCTCGTCCCCGCCGGGACCGCCCCGTCCTCCGGCCCGGACGACCCGCCGCCGATCATGGCCGCGATCCCACGGATCCCCGCCGTCCCCGAACCGGCCACCCACACCCCGACGGTGCTCAGCACCACCAGCGCCACGGCCCCCACCAGCAACCGCCGCCTGCCCGTCCGCACCGACCCCATCCCTCGCTCCCGTCCTCGTCCGTCCGTCTTGCCGAAGCCATTCGACGGGAGCCGGTGTTACGAGGACGTACGCGCGGGCCGATACGTTTTCGATACGCCTCCTCCCACCCCTCACCCCCGCCCACGCCCTCCCCGACCCGCCCCGAACCCCTCCAGCGGGCCGATACGTTTTCGATACGTCCGATGAGGTCCAATGGAGCCCGCAGGAGGACGTGAGCAGCGCAGACGGGAGAACGGCACGTGCGGGTCCTGGTGGTCGAGGACGAGCTCTACCTCGCCGAGGCGGTCCAAGCCGGGCTGCGGTTGGAGGCGATCGCCGCCGACGTGGTCGGCGACGGCGACGCCGCGTTGGAACGGCTCGCCGTGCACGCGTACGACGTGGTCGTCCTCGACCGGGACATCCCCGGCACCCACGGGGACGAGGTCTGCCGGATCGTCGTGGAGCGCGGCCTCGGCTGCCGGGTGCTGATGCTCACCGCCGCCGCTCGGCTCGGCGACAAGGTCGGCGGCTTCGAGCTCGGCGCCGACGACTACCTCACCAAGCCCTTCGACCTGCCCGAACTCGTCGTCCGGCTGCGCGCCCTGGCCCGCCGCCCGGCCGAGTCCGCACCGCCCGTGCTGGAGCAGTCCGGGCTGCGGCTGGACCCGTTCCGCCGCGAGGTCTACCGCGACGGGCGCTACGTCGCGCTCTCCCGCAAGCAGTTCGCGGTCCTGGAGGTGCTGATGGCGGCCCGGGGCGGGGTGATCAGTTCCGAGGACCTGCTGGAGCGGGCCTGGGACGAGAACGCCGACCCGTTCACCAACGCCGTCCGGATCACCATCTCCGGCCTGCGAAAGCGCCTCGGCCACCCCTGGGTGATCCACACCGTCCCCGGCGTCGGCTACCGCTTCGGCGAGCCCGAGCCCGAGGAAGGCACCGGGTGAACCGCCCCGTCGCCACCGCGCCGCGGCCCCCGTCGCCTGACCGCCCGAATGCGCCTGACCCTCAGTTACACCCTCTTCACCCTGGCCGCCGGGACGCTCTCCCTCGCCGTCATCTACGTCGGCATGAAGTACGTCCCGAACTACCCGCTGACCTCCTCCAACCCGCGCTACCGCTCGGACGCGCCGTCCCGCCAGCAGATCCTCACCACCCTCCTGGTGGCCGGCGGTTACGCCCTCGCCCTGATGACCGCGGTCGGCCTGGTCGGCGGCTGGTTCATCGCCGGGCGGGTGCTGCGGCCGCTCAAGGACCTCACCGGTGCGGCCCGGCGGGCCGCCGACGGGGCGCTCGGCCACCGGGTCGCCCTCACCGGGCCGCGCGACGAGTTCACCGAACTCGCCGACGCCTTCGACGAGATGCTCGACCGCCTCCAGCACTCCTTCGAGGCCCGGCAGCGCTTCGCCGCCAACGCCTCGCACGAGCTGCGCACCCCGCTGGCCATCACCCGCACCATGCTCCAGGTCGCCGCCGCCGACCCGGACGGCCAGGACTGGGGACGGCTGGTCACCCGCCTCCAGGACACCAACCAGCGCGGCATCGAGATCACCGAGGCCCTGCTCGCCCTCGCCGAACTCGACGAGTCCCCGCCCGAGCTGACCCCCACCGACCTGGCCACCGCCACCCGCGAGGCCCTGGCCACCGTCCGCGCCGAGGCCACCGCCCACGGCATCGCCATCACCGCCACGCTCGACCCCGCACCCACCACCGGCAACCCGGTGCTGCTCCGTCAGGCCGCCCTCAACCTCCTGCAGAACGCCCTGCGCCACAACCACCCCACCGGCGGCACCGTCACCCTCACCACCGGCCCCCGCCCCTCCGACCCCTCCCACGTCCGACTGACCGTCACCAACACCGGCCCCTCGCTCACCCCCGAGACCGTGGCCACCCTCACCGAACCCTTCCTCCGGGCCCGCGGCCGCACCGCCGCCACCGACCCCACCCGCCGCGGCCACGGCCTGGGCCTCACCATCGTCAGCGCCGTCACCACCGCCCACCACGGCACCCTCCACCTCATCCCGAACCCGGACGGCGGCCTCCACGTCACCCTCGACCTGCCGGCCCTGACCGGGCCCCGGCAAGCCTGACCGCCGTCCGCCTGAAGGAGCACGGGGTGGCCGGCCGGTTCTCTCCGTTCCTTCCATGCCCCCGCCCCACCGCGGGTACCTTGTCGCTGTGCTCGCCGTGGGGCTTGCCGGCAGGGGGATCTGATGGGGCGACAGGCAGCCCGGGTGCCGTTGGACCGTGACGGCTCGTTCCTGCTCAGGACCGCCGGTTCGAGCGCAGCGGCGGTCTGACCCGGTGGACGACGTCCAGGAGTCCCTCGCACCCGATGTGCTGACCGCCGCGGTCGCCCAGGTCCGCGATGCCGACGGAGCGGTGCTGGGGACGGGCTTCCTGGTCGCCGGCGACCTGCTGATCACCTGCGCACACGTGCTGGCCGACGGTGGCTACGGCCCGGGGGACCCGGTCCGCCTGGTCTTCCCACGCGTGCCGGGTGTCCCGGCTCCGACGGGTCGGGTGCTGGAGGAGGGGTGGCGCGCCCCGGCGGAGCAGGACATCGGCCTGGTCCTCCTCGACGAGTCCCCGGCGGGTACGACCCCGCTCGTGCTGGGATCGGCCGTGGGCTGCGGTGGGCACCGGGTCCGCTCGCTCGGCTTCCCCGTCCAGGCCCCGGCGGACGGGCACTTCGGCTCCGCCACCGTCGTCGGGCTGCTGTCGGCGGCCGACGGTTCCGGTGATCTGCTGCAGCTGACCGGTGCCAACGATCTGACCACCGGGTTCAGCGGCGGGCCGCTCCTGGACGAGTCGACCGGCCTGGTGGTCGGCATGGTCACCTCGATCACGGCACCCGACGTCCACGCCCGGGGCCAGGGCATCGCCTATGCCACGCCGACCGAGGTGCTCCGGGCGGCCCGGCCCTCCCTGGAGCTGCGCGACGTGTCGCCGTACCGGGGGCTGGAGCCCTTCACCGCCGAGCACGCCCGATGGTTCCGCGGCCGCGAGCAGGCGGTGTCCCAGCTCCTGGCGGTCCTGGGGAGCGGGCAGCAGGTGATGCTGCTGCTCGGTCCGTCCGGGGCGGGCAAGTCCTCCCTGGTCCAGGCGGGTCTCCTGCCCGCCCTGGCCGACGGGCGGCTGCCGGGCAGCGACCGCTGGCGCCAGGTGGTCACCCGTCCCGGGCCCGAGCTGCCGACGGCCCTCGCGAAGGCCGGCCCACCGTCGGTCACCCCCGGATCCGACGGAGCGTCAGCAGCCGGGCCGGAGACCGTCCGGAGCCGTGGGCGCGTGGTGCTGGTGATCGACCAGTTCGAGGAGCTCCTGGCGCCCACCACCGGTCACCGTGACGAGAGCCTCACGGCACTGACCGAACTCGCCGGGGCGATCATCTCCGACCCAGCCCCCGAGGTGGTCCTCGTCCTCGTCATGCGCGACGACTTCTACCCGCGCCTGTCCGCCCTGGCCCCCGGCCTGCTGCAGGCCGCACTCGACACGCACGGCGTGCTCAACGTCCCCGCCACCTTGTCCGTCGGGGACCTCGAGGCGATCGTCGGCGGGCCGTCCGACCTGCCGGTCCGGTTCGAAGCGGGGCTCGCCGAACGGATCGTCTCCGACACCCTGGCCCTCAACCCCCTCGCCGCCCAGGACTCCGCGGCACCGGTCACCGTCCTGCCGCTGCTCGAGGTCGCTCTCAGCCGACTCTGGGAGCGCCGCCTGGCCCACGACGGCCGCCTCACCCATGACGCCTACCGCCGCATCCGCGGCGTCACCGGAGCTCTGGCCGACCTGTACGGCGACGCCCTGCGTGAGCTCGACGAACAGCAACGGAACATCGCCCGCCGCGCTCTCACCGCTCTGGTCCGCCCCGCCGACGAGCTGCTGAACCTCCCCGCGGCACGCCAACAGCTCCCGCTCCAGCAGCTGCGCGAACTCGCCGCCGCCGCCGACACACCCGAGGCGCTGGGCGCGGTCGACGAGGTCCTGGCCGTCCTCTCCCGACACCGCGTCATCACCACCGACCGGATACCCGGGCCGAGCCGGGCCGGTGACGCGGTCGGGACGCCGATGGTCGAGCTGTTCCACGACGCCCTCGTCCGTGACTGGCCCACCCTGCGGCGCTGGGTGGGAGAAACCGCCCGGTTCAACGACTGGCTCCACCGCGCCCGCGTCCAGCAGTCCCGCTGGCAGGCGGGCGGCGATCCCCAGGACCTGCCCACCAGAGCCCTCCTCGCCGAAGGGACGGACTGGTCCCACCACCGGCGTATCCCGGCCGAGCTCGCGGCGTTCCTCGACGCGGGCCGACGCCACCAGCAGGCCGCCGCACGGCGCAGCAGGCTGCGGAACACCGTGCTGGCGACCTTCCTCGCCCTCACCCTGCTCGCCTCGGGGCTGGCCCTGTGGCAGCGCCAGTCGGCCGTCACCGCGGAGCGCACCGCCCGGGCCGCTCAACTCATCTCGCAGTCGCGGAAGTTGGCGTCCCAGTCGACCGCCCTGCTGGTCGCCGACTCGGACATTGCCTCCCTCCTCGCCGTCGCCGCCTACCGGACCGACCCCACCGCGGAGGCGGCCGCCGCGGTCCGCAGTGCCGCTGCCCTTCCCCTGCGCCGCACCCTCGTCAGCCCGGGCGAATGGGTTTCCGAAGCGGCGTTCAGCCCCGACGGCCGCACCCTGGCCACCGCCGACAACGACGGCCGGGCGCGGCTGTGGGACGTGACCACCGGCAGGGTCACGGCCGTTCTCGTCGGGACCGCCCGCGCGGTGGCCTTCAGCCCGGACGGCCGCCTGCTCGCCACCGCCGCCGACAACAACACGACCCGCCTGTGGGACGTGGCCACCGGTGCCACCACCACGGTCCTCGCCAGCCACACCAACGACGTGGTCGAGCTCGCGTTCAGCCCCGACGGCCGCACCCTCGCCACCGCGAGCTGGGACCACACCGCGCGCCTGTGGGACGTGGCCACCGGAGCGACGACCGCGATCCTCACCGGCCACACCAACGAGCTGCTCGCCCTGGCCTTCAGCCCCGACGGCCGCACGCTCGCCACCGGCAGCTACGACCGCACCGTTCGACTCTGGGACGTGACCACGGGCAGAACCACCGCCGTCCTCACCGGCCACGCCAACGACGTGTTCGACGTGGCGTTCAGCCCCGACGGGCGCACGCTCGCCAGCGCCGGCCGGGACCACACCACGCGCCTGTGGGACGTGGCGAGCCACGCGACCACCGCCGTCCTCACCGGCCACACCAGCGCCGTGGACTCGGTGGCGTTCAGCCCCGACGGCCGCACCCTCGCCACCACCAGCCACGATCACACCGCGCGGCTCTGGGAGTTGGCCACCGGCAGGACCACTGCCGTCCTCACCGGCCACACCGAGATCGTGACCTCGGTGGTGTTCAGCCCCGACGGGCGCACCCTCGCCACCACCGGCTCGGACGGCACGGCGCGCCTGTGGAACGTGGCCACCACGACGCTCACCGGCCACACCCGCATCGTGCGGTCGGTGGTGTTCAGCCCCGACGGCCGCACCCTCGCCAGCACCTCCGACGACAACACCGTGCGCCTGTGGGACGCGGCCACCGGCAGGACCACCGCCGTCCTCACCGGGCCCACCGAGGACGTGCTCTCGGCGGTGTTCACCTCCGACAGCCACACCCTCACCACCACGAGCAGCAGCGGAACCACGCAGTCCTGGGACGTGGCCACCGGCAAGGCCACCGCCACCACCGACAGCCGCCCCGCACCCCCGCCCAGGGGCGCGGTCAGCCCCGACGGCCGCACGGTCGCCACCATCGTCACCGCGGACCAGGGCGACACCGTGCGCCTGTGGGACGCGGCCACCGGCGCGACCACCGCCGTCCTCACCGGCCACACCGACACCGTGCACGCCGTGGTGTTCGGCCCCGACGGCCGCACCCTCGCCACCGCCGGCCGGGACCGCACCGTGCGCCTGTGGGACGCGGCCACCGGCAGAACGACCGCCGTCCTCACGGGCCACACCGAAGCCGTCAACTCGGTGGCGTTCAGCCCGGACGGCCACACCCTCGCGACCGCCGCCGACGATCACACCGCTCGCCTGTGGGACGTGGCCACGGGCACGACCACCGCCACCTTCACCGGCCACACCGGCGACGTGAACTCCGTCGCCTTCAGCCCCGACGGCCGCACGCTCGCCACTGCCGGCGGGGACCTCACCGTACGGCTGTGGACCCATCTCGCACCGGACGCCGCCGTCACCGCCATCTGCGAGGCCGTCGGCCGTGACCTCAGCCCGACCGAGAAGGCGGTCTACCTGCCGCCCGACCGGACCGACGGGTCCGTCTGTCCGGCCGGCCCCGAGGGCCCGCGGGGGTAAGTGCGGAAGCACGCCTTCCGCAGTTCCGCGAAGCGGGCCAGGTTCTCCCGAGGCGTCGGCGAACAGGCCTGCTCGGCAAGCCGGTTCACGGGCCGCGTGGACTCCGAAGGACCGGTCGAGCTCGGTCGAGGGTCAACGCCTCCCGAGCCGGGGCGCCCGGCGCGGGGCGTACGCCTACCCGGGTGATCTCCGCTCTTCGGAGGCCGGTCGGCCGTGCCCGCACCCCTACGCTGAGGGCCACCCCGCTGAGAGGAAGTACGGGATGCGCCCCGTCCGCGTGACGCTCGCCCTGGGCCTGGCCGCCGCCTCGGTGGCGGCCCTCGGTGCGGCCGCCGACCAGCCCGACGAGGCCGGCGGCGTCCGGGTGCCTGGCGAGTCCCTGCTGCTGCCCGCCGATCCGCTGACCCAGCGTCAACTCCACCGCACCACCGACGCGGTGCAGGACTGGGCCGAGTCGGGCCTGCCCGGCAGCGGCGGCTACGCGGGCACCGTGATCGACGCCGCGGCCGGGCGCGCCCAGGTCTACTGGAAGGGCGAAGTGCCGGGCGAGATCCACGAGTTGGTCAGCCGGCTGACCCCGCCCGGGCTGGCCGTGGAGCTGCGGACCGGGCGCTACTCCCGGGCCGAGATGACGGCGGCGGTCGAGCGCTTCACCGGACGGGCCGCGCCGGACTCCTGGACCTCGGCCGGGCCGAACGAGGACGGCAGCGGCATCACCGTCACCCACGATCCGGCCACCGCCGAGCGCGACGCGAAGACCGCCCGGACGAGCCTCGCCGAACGGGCCTCCGACCTGGCCGGCCTGCCGGTGACCGTCCGGGCCGCCGGCCACGTCGTCCCACTCTCCGGCGGCCGCCAGGGCGACAACTCCCCCTACTACGCGGGCTCCCAGGTCCGTACCGACAAGGCGGCGTTCTGCTCCACCGCGTTCACGGGTTGGAAGGGCTCGGCCAAGGTGGTGCTCACCGCCGCGCACTGCGGCCCGGGCCGCTACTACAACGGCGCCGACCGCTACATCGGCGACCGGATCGCCGCCAACGAGGGCTTCGACGTCGGCCTGGTCGGCACCAACGGCGACGGTTCCGGCCGGGTCTACGACGGCTCCTGGTCCGACGCCCGGGGCACCTCCCGCCGGGTGTACGGGCCGGGCCGCAACAACGTCGGCGACCTGGTCTGCCTCAGCGGTGCCCAGACCGGCTGGACCTGCGACGTCAAGGTGACGGCGGTCGACGTCCAGGCCAAGGGCGCGGACGGCTCCGTCACCAAGCCGGTGGACGTGGCCGAGTCGCGCGGCGGCGACCACCGTCCGATCGTCGCCAAGGGCGACAGCGGCGGACCGGTGCTCGCCAATCCCTACGGCGCGGAACAGGACATGGAGGCCCGCGGCGTCGTGGTGGCCGGTGGCTCCTCCAGCTCGGTCACCTGCCCGCCCCGCTCCACCGCCACCCCGACCACCTGCTACTGGCAGGTCCTCTACGTCCCGATGACCCCGATCGTCCGCGACCTGGGCTTCTCCCTGTCCTGACACCTGCCCGCGTTCCCGCACGGCACGTTCCCGAGCGGCGCGTCCCCGCACCGGGGCTGACGCACCGTGTAGGGTCCCGGCCATGCCCCTCTCGGCCGTGGTCTTCGACTTCTTCGGCACCCTCACCCCGAGCACTCCCACCGCCGTCTGGGACGAGCACGCGGCCCGCAGCGCCGCTCCGCTCGGCATCCCGCCGCACCTCTGGCGCCGCGCCCTGGACGCGTCCTTCCCGGAGCGGGCCACGGGTGCCCTCGGCGATCTCCCGCAGACGATCCGCACCCTGGCCGGCCGCTGCGGAGTGGAGCCGTCCGAGCGGGCCCTGGCCGAGGCGGTGGCGGCGCGGCTCGGCGCGCAGCGCGAGCTCTTCGTCCTCCGCGAGGACGCGCTCGACACCCTGGAGCGGCTGCGCGGCCTGGGGCTGCGGACCGGCGTGCTGACCGACTGCTCGATCGAACTCGCGGAACTCTGGGCGGAGTTGCCGCAGGCGCCGCTGGTGGACGCGGTGGTGTTCTCCTGCCGGGAAGGTTTGCGCAAGCCCGCCCCGGAGCTGTTCCACCGGATCGCGGCAGCGCTCGGCGCCGAGCCGGCGGACTGCCTCTACATCGGGGACGGCGGGGGCGGCGAGCTGACCGGCGCGAGCGGGCAGGGCATGACGGCGATGATGCTGCGCGCCAGCGACTGGGCGGCCAACGACGCCCACTCCCGCGAGGACGACTGGCCCGGCCCGTACCTCCCCTCGCTCTCCGCCGCCGTGGCGGCGGCCACCGCCTGACGGCCCGCCACCCGCACCGCACGGCCGGGATCAACCCCCGCCTCCACCACCGCACGCTGGACACCACCGGAGCGGGTCTCACCAGAGCTGGGTGCTCCCGGGCAGGGGTGTGGTGCCGGTGTGGTCCGCCGTACCGACGGTCGGCGGGGCGACGGCCCGGACGGCCGCGAGGACGTCCAGCGGGTGGAAGGCGTAGCACATGGTGTCGAAGGCCAGGCCTTGGGCGTCGGGACGTCCCCGGGTGAGGACCAGCAGGCGCCGGTAGGCACCGTCACCGGATCCTCCGCCGCAGCCTGCTGGAGGTGCACCTCTGCACCTCCAGCGAGCCGCACCGGGCCCGCCCGGACCCGGCCGGACCGAGCCGCTACAGCATGACGAGCAGCTTGGTGCCCGGGACCAGCTTGCGGTTGACCGAGGTGGACTGGACGAAGACGGTGAAGTTCGGGTTGTCGCCCGGCTTCACGGTCGTCTCGGTGGCGGGCAGGCCCAGCAGGCGGCGGGCGGCCGGGCCGGAGAACACCCGTCCGGTCATCCGGCCGGTGGTCGGGTCCTTCTCCGCCACCGCCAGCTGCTTGCGGGGCTGGATCTTCTCCCGCTTGGAGAGCTCGTAGTAGGCGCAGCCGGTCTTGTACGGGTGCCCGGCGGCCGTGACGAACTGACGGATCGGCAGCTGCTCGTCGACCGGGACCAGGATGTACTTGCCCGCGTCGAGGGCGTCCAGGTTCGCGCTGACGTCGGCGGCCTTGAGGTCCTGGCCCATGGCGAAGAGGTTCTTGGTGCCGCGCACGCCCTTCTCGCGGCCGCGCAGGAAGCTGGTGGCGGCCGACTTGACGGTGCCGATCGCCTCCTCGACGCCCTGGGTGGAGTCGGCGTCCCAGATCGCGATGTTCCCCGCCGGGAAGCCGTACTCCTGGGCGGTGCGCTTGGCCAGCGAGTTGGGCACCAGGATCGCGGACGTCCAGTGCTCGGGGAGCTCCTCCATCGCGGTGTGGATCCGCTCCGTCCAGGAGCGCAGCACGGCGGTGCCGGTGCCGCCCTTCTGCCGGACGTGCATCTTCCCGGACTCGGAGAATCCGGACGCGTTCTCCTCGCCGTCGGTGACGACGACCTGGAGGAAGGAGTGCTCGCCGTACCCCTCCCAGATGTTCTTCAGGTCGTCCACGGATTTCACCGCGGCCTCGATCAGCGCGGTCGCGCCGTTCTCCACGCGGTAAAGGCCCTTGAGCGACGGAAGGTGCTTGACGTCCATGTCCCAGACGAGATTGTGCACCTCGTGGTCGAATGCGTAGAGGCTGATGCGCGTCTCGTGCCCGAGCCGGTCGGACTCCTCCTGGAGGCCCTTCACGAACTCGTCCACCACGCGGATCAGTTGGGCCTCGTGCTGGTGCATCGAACCCGACTTGTCGACCACCAGGGAGACGTGGTTGACCTTGTGCTTGATCCTGCTGACGGACATGAGGATCCCCCAATTCGACGGTGCGGTGGAAACGCGACTCGGGCGCCTTTCCGGCGTTCCCTTCAGCGTTGGTTCCACTTTACGGCCGAGCACTGACAGAAACGGCTCGCCGAATTCCCCGCAGGAACAGCAGCAGCGGCGTCGCGAGGACCAGCGCACCGGCCAGCCCGAGCGCCGTCCGGACGCCCAGCAGGCTGCCGAGCACACCCCAGACGGCCGTCAGGAGCGCGGTGGCGGCGCGGGTGGTGACCGACCAGGCGGAGAGCACCCGGACGGTGTGGCCGGGCGCGGTCCGGCGCAGCCGCCAGGTGGCGTGCAGCGGGTTGAAGACGGCGCAGCAGACGATCAGACCGCCCTCGACGACCGTCACCAGCAGCAGACCGCCGGTGCCCGGGCCGACCAGGACCAGGCCGAGCGGCCAGAGCGCGCGCAGCGCGCCGGCGGCCAGCAGCACCCGGTGCTCGCCCAGGCGGGCGGCCAGCGGCCGGGCCAGGCGGGCGCCGAGCAGGCCGCCGAGGGAGGGCAGGGCGAAGGCGAGGCCGTACTGCCAGGGGGCGAAGCCGAGCTGACCGAGCATCAGCACGGCGAGCAGCGGTTCGGTGGCGGTGACCAACCCGTTGAAGAGGGCGGTGTGCAGCAGCAGCGGCCGCAGCACCGGGTCGGCGAGGATCAGCCGCCAGCCGTCGAACAGTTCCCACCGCTGCCCAGCCCCGGTTCCGGTCCCAGCCCCGGTCCCGGTCCCGCCCCCTGCCCTCCGCTCCACCCCGGGCTCTGGACGTCCCGACGCCGCGAGCCCCAGCGCCGAGAGCAGGTAGCTCACCGCATCGGCCGTCACCGTCGCGACCGGCCCCAGCAGCCCGGCCAGCGCTCCGCCGAGCGGCGGGCCGATCGCCGTAGCCGTCCAGGAAGCCGCCTCCAGGCGGGAGTTGGCGGCCAGCAGCTCCCCACCCGGGAGCAGCTCGCGCAGGTACGCGCCGGAGGCCGCGCGGAAGGTGGTCTCGGCCGCCGCCAGCAGCGCCGCGACGGCCAGCAGCCAGGGCAGGGTGAGCAGGCCGAGCGCGTACCCGGCGGGGACGGTCAGCAGCGCGCCGCACCGCACCAGGTCCGCGGCCACCATGACCGGCCGCCTGCGCCGGTGCTCCGCCCAGGCCCCGAGCGGCAGCGCCGCCGCGGCTCCGGTCAGCGCGGCCGCCGAGGAGAGCAGGGCGACCTCGGCCGGGCCGGCGTGCAGCACCCCGACCGCGATCGCCGGGAAGGCGCCGAAGGCCAGCCAGGTGCCGAGCGCGCTCGCGCCGTACGCACCCAGGAACCACCCGAACCGACGCCCCATCAGCTCGCACCCTCCCCCGGCCCGCCACAACCGGCAGGCGACCTCCGGTATCAAATCTCTCGGGATCCTCGGAGTTCAAACAACGATCCGGCCGCCAGCCACAACCACGGGTTGTTCCCGTACAGTGGCGGACCATGGACCTCGACACCGTCCGGACCTTCGTGGCCGCCGCCGACTCGGGCCGGTTCCAGGAGGCGGCCGACGAGCTGACGCTCACCCAGCAGGCCGTCTCCAAGCGGATCGCCGCACTGGAGCGCAGCCTCGGCGTGCGGCTGTTCACCCGCACCCCGCGCGGCGCGGAGCTGACCATCGACGGCCGGGCCTTCCTCCCGCACGCCCGCGAGCTGCTGCGCGCCGCCGAGCGCGCGCTGGCCTCCGTCCGCACCGGCCACCGGGCGCTGCGGATCGACGTGCTGAACTCGCGCGGCGCGGGCTCCGGCCTGATGCGCGGCTTCCACGGGACGCACCCGGAGACCGAGCTGGACGTCCTGATGCTGCTGGACGTCGAGCAGGCGGTGGCCGCGCTCCGCTCGGGGGCGCTCGACGGGTCGTTCCGCGCGGTGGCCGCGCCCGGGCACCCGCTGCCCGAGGAGCTCCGCTCCGTCCGGGTGCTGGACGAGCCGCTGCACCTGCTCACCGGCCCGGACCACGCGCTGGCCCGCGCCAGGTCCGTGACGCTCGCCGAGCTGGCCGCGCACCGGATCTGGATGCCGGGCCTGCTGCCCGGCAGCGAGTGGGCCGCCTACTACGCGGAGCTGACCGCGGAGTTCGGCCTCACCATCGAGGCGACCGGCCCCAACTTCGGCTCCGACGCCCTCCTCGACACCATCGCCGACACCCCGGCGCTGGCCACCTTCATGGGCGGGCACACCCGCCTGATCTGGCCCGCCGGGCACGACCTGCGCCGCATCCCGGTCACCGACCCGACGCCGGTCTACCCGCACTCCTTCCTCTGGCACCGCGACAACCCGCACCCGGCCCTGGCCGCCCTGCGCACCCACCTCGCCGCTACCGCCCCCGGCCACGACGCACCGGGCACCTGGACCCCCTCCTGGACGCCGCGCCGCTGACCCACTCTGCACTGACCCGCCGTCAGGCCCCCCGGGCGCCGCGGGCCCCGTACCGCAGTCCGTCCAGGAGCAGGTCGAGCAGTCTGCCGACCCGCTCCGCCTGACCGGGGGTGCCGGTGAGCTGGGCGACGCCGGTCAGGCTCAGGCCGACGTCGAAGGCCTCGACGTCCGAGCGCAGCAGCCCCGCCTCGGCCCCGGCCCGCAGCAGCGAGTCGATCGCACCGCCGAGCCGCTCCAGGGTCTCGGCGAACGGGTCGGCGCCGGAGGCCACGGCGGCGCGCAGCGCGTCCGCCATGCCCTGCTTGGCGGTCAGGTACGCGATGAACCCGTCCATCCACAGCCGCATCGCCCGGTCCGGCGGGTAGGCGTCCAGCAGCTCGACGGCGCTGTCGCAGACCCGGGCCAGCTCGTTGCGGTAGGCCGCCTCGACCAGTTCCTCCCGCCGGGGGAAGTGGCGGTAGAGGGTGCCCGAGCCGACGCCGGCCGCCTTGGCGATGGCGTCGAGCGGCACGTCCGGCCCCTGCTCGGCGAAGGCGCGGACGGCCGCTTCGAGGATGCGCTCCCGGTTGCGGCGGGCGTCGGCCCGCAGGGGGGCGGGCTGGCTCGGCTGACTCGGCACGGGCGGTTCCTTTCGTCGGGCCATCAGTCTACTTGGACAAACGGGGAGTCCTCCGGTTACCTTCGAATGGAACCGGGGAGTTCCCCGTTTCGCCCCTGCCGACCCGACCCCGTCCCGCTGGAGGGCCCCATGACCACCACCGAGAAGACCGTCCTGATCACCGGCACCTCCTCCGGCATCGGCCTGGCCGCCGCGCTCGGCGCCGCCCGGGCGGGCTGGACCGTCATCGCCACCATGCGCGACACCGGCAAGGCCGAGCCCCTGCTCAAGGCGGCCGCCGAGGAGGGCCTCGCCGAGCGGATCCGGATCAAGCGCCTGGACGTGGTCGACCCGGCGAGCGTCACCGCCTGCCTGGACGAGGTGATCGCCGAGTACGGCCGCCTCGACGCGCTGGTCAACAACGCCGGTGCCGCCGGGGTCGGCACCGTCGAGCAGATGGGCGTGGACGCCGTCCGGGCCACCATGGAGGTCAACTTCTTCGGCGTGGTGACCACCACCCACGCCGCCCTCCCCCACCTGCGCGCCTCCGGCGGCCGGATCGTCACCGTCACCAGCGTCGGCGGCATCGTCGGCCAGCCCTTCAACGAGGCGTACTGCGCGGCCAAGTTCGCGGTCGAGGGCTTCATGGAGTCGCTCGCCCCGGTCGCCGCCACGGTGGGCGTCGGCGTCACCGTGGTCGAACCGGGCGCGGTGGCCAGCGAGTTCGTCGCCAACATCGGGCTGGACGTCCCGGCCGCACTGGCCGCGGCCGGCCCCTACGCGCCCGCCCTCCAGGCCTACCTCGCCCGCACCCAGGCCTCCTTCGCCAACGCCCAGTCCCCGGCCGAGGCGGCCGAGCCGATCCTGGCCGCCCTGACCGAGGAGCGGCCGGCCTTCCGCCTGCAGACCTCGCAGTGGGCCCGGGACTTCACCGCGCCCAAGCTGGCCGACCTCGACGGCTCCGCGGTCCAGGACATGACCCGCACCTGGGTGCGCTGACCACCGGGACACCACCCCCGCAGCGGCTACGGTGCGGCCATGAGTCCCGACATGACGCCGGATCAGATGCTGCGGGCCGTCAACGCCCTGGAAGCCGCCTGGAAGCAGGACGACCGGGCCCTCACCGCCCTGGCGCGGGGAGGCCAGGGCGAGCCGGCCCTCGCCGCGCTGGTCGCCCGGTACAGCGCCTACGCACTGGAACTGCTGCTCGCCGAGGCCCTGGGCCTGGCCGACCGGCCGCCGGCCGAGCGCGAGTCCCAGCTCGCGACGCTGGAGAAGGGCGTCTCCTCCCGCCTGCTGATCCAGTGGTCCTACCTGCTGGCGAGCTGGGCCAGGACCGTGCCCGACACCCCGGCGGGCAACGGCGGCCTGGCCCGCGCCGCCCTCCAGGCGATGACCGCCTTCACCCGCGACGGCGACCCGGGCAACGACGTGCCCGCCCTGCTCGCACACCTTCGGGCGAACGCCACCGCCCGCACCTGACGGGGCGTCCGCCCCGCTCAGCCGAGGGCGCGCAGCAGCTCGTGCGCACGGCGCTGGCGGTCGAGGAAGACCTCCAGCGCCGCCGCCAACTCCCGCTCCGACGCCAGCGCTTCCGGCGCCAGTTCGGCGACCAGCCGCAGGTGCCCGCGCTCGCGCACCAGGGCCGGCTGCCCGAGGTGGAAGTACCCGGAGTCGGGCTCCAGGTGCAGCGCGAGGTACGGGCCCGCCAGCCCGGCCGCCATCCACTCCTCGTACGCGCCCATCGCCGACCAGACCACCACCGGCCCGCCCGGCGCCGACGCCGACACCAGGCAGACGCTCGGGCGGCCCGCCACGTCGACGGTGCTGGTGGCGTACGGGTCCAGCTCGCGCGGGTGCAGCTCGGGACGGGCGAGCAGGTCGAGGGCGCCCCGGATCAGGGTGGCGAGGTCGGCGGCGATCGGAGGTCTCCTGGGATTCGGGGCCGGATGCCGCCATCGTAGGCACGGGCGGTGACACCGGCCCCAAGCCCCGTGCCAGGGGCGGTTTTCCGCCATTTCCGCCCCGGGGCGCGCCGGACCTTCGTGTGCGATGAACGTGGGGTTAGAGTGATTTGGTTGCCTAGGGAAACCGATTCACGAGAGCGACCGAGGTGCCCACCATGCAGGTGACCGTTGACCAGGACCGGTGCTGCGGCTCCGGCCAGTGCGTGCTGACCGCCCCCGCCGTCTTCGACCAGAGCGAGGACGACGGCCTGGTGGAGCTGCTGGACCCGGCCCCCGGGCCCGCCGAACGCCCGGCCGTCCGGCTCGCCGCCGCGCTGTGCCCGGGCGGGGCCATCACCCTGACGGACGATCAGGCCTGAGAAACGCCCGGCCCCGAGCCGCCGCCCGTCCCCGCCACCCCCGCTGGACCTTGGAAGGAGCGCCGCACCATGAGCATCGACACCCCCGCGCCGCCGCAGGGCCACGCCCGCCCCGCCCCCACCGAGCTGCCCGCGGCCCCCGGCCGCTGCCCCTTCGACCCGCTGCCCGCCTACCGGGACGCCTCCCGCCTCGCCCCCGTCACCGAGGCCCGGCTCTGGGACGGCACCTCCTGCCACCTGGTGACCGGCTTCCAGGAGATCCGCACCGCCCTCTCCGACCCGCGCTTCAGCGCCGACGCCCGGCACCCGGGCTTCCCCTTCCTCTCCCCCGGCCGGCGCGAGATCACCACCCGCACCACGCCCAGCTTCATCCGCCTCGACGACCCCGAGCACGCCCGCCAACGCCGCATGCTCACGGGCGAGTTCATCATCAAGCGGGTGGAGGCGATGCGCCCCGAGATCCAGCGGATCGTGGACGAGGCGCTGGACCGGATGACCGCCGACGGCGGTCCGGCCGATCTGGTGGCCGAATTCGCCCTCCCCGTCCCGTCCTTGGTGATCTGCCTGCTGCTCGGCGTCCCGTACCGGGACCACGACTTCTTCCAGCGGCACAGTCGCAGCCTGCTGGACCTGGCCGCCACCCCCGAGGAGGTGACGGCGGCCGTGGACGCGCTGACCGGCTACCTCACCGAACTCGCCGAGGCGAAGCGGCGCACCCCGGACGACAGCCTGATCAGCCGTCTGGTCGCGCGCGGCGAGCTCACCACCGCCGAGGCCGCCTCGATGGGCCTGCTCCTGCTGGTGGCCGGGCACGAGACCACCGCGAACATGACCGCGCTCGGCACCCTGGCCCTGCTGCGCAACCCCGGGCAGGCCGAACGGCTGCGCAAGGAGCCGGAGTTGACCAACAGCGCGGTGGAGGAGCTGCTGCGCTACCTGACCATCGTGCACCACGGGGTGCCCCGGGTCGCCCTGGCCGACGTCCAGCTGGGCGACACCCTGGTCCGGGCCGGCGAGGGCGTGCTCTGCATGCTCTCCACCGCCAACCGGGACGAGGAGCTGTTCACCGGGCCGGACGCCCTGGACATCACCCGGGACGCCCGGCGCCACCTCGCCTTCGGCTTCGGCGTGCACCAGTGCCTGGGCCAGCCGCTGGCCCGGATCGAGCTGCGGATCGCCCTGCCCACCCTGCTGCGCCGCCTGCCCGGTCTGCGGCTGGCGGTCCCCTACGAGGAGCTGGAGTTCCGCAGCTCCTCCGCCGTGCACGGCCTGCGGGAGCTGCCCGTCGCCTGGTGAGCCGTCACCCGCCGTTGCCCGGGCCCGCCTTCCGGCGAGGGCCCGGGCAGCGGCACTCACGCCGAGCGCAGCGCCTCCGTGGGCGAGGCCCGCGCCGCCCGCAGCGCGGGGTAGATCCCCGCCACCGCGGCCACCGCCACCGCCACCGCGGGCCCGGCGAGCAGGGTGTAGGGCGGGACGGTGGCCGGCCAGCCCTGGGCCAGCGCGTAGCCGTACACGGTGAGGCCGCCCAGCAGCAGGCCGCCGACGCCGCCGACGAAGCCGGTCAGCACCGCCTCCAGCAGGAACTGCGCCGCGATCTGGCCGCCGCGCGCGCCCAGCGCCCGCCGCAGCCCGATCTCACCCCGACGCTCCATCACGCCCACCACCATGGTGTTGGCGATGCCGACCCCGCCCACCAGCAGCGCCACCGCGGCCAGCGCCAGCACCAGCCCGGTGAGCGCGGAGCGGGTCTCGGCCCGGGCCGCCAGCAGGTCCGAGGGGCGGCTGACCGCCACCGTGGCCGGGCTCGCCGGGTTGGCGCTGGCCGCCGCCACCGCCTGGACCTGCGGGACGCGTTCGGGGTGCGAGCGCAGGTAGACGGTGGCGGCGGTGCCGTCCGCGCCGAGGTGGGCGACCGCCTGCGGCCAGCCGACCAGGGCCGTGGTGGCGAGCTCGGGCGCCAGCTCGTTCGGCGCCAGCACGCCGAGCACGGTGTACCACTGGCCGCCCAGCCAGACCCGCTCGCCCGGGGCCCTCACGCCGAGCCGCTCTGCGGTGCGGTCACCGAGCACGGTGACCGGGAGGTTCTCCGCGGCCGCGTCCAGCCAGCGCCCGCTGCCCAGGGTGGCGTGCAGCACCTCCAGCAGGTTCAGCCGGGCGGCCAACACCGTGATGCTGTTGGTCTGTTGGGGCGGGACCAGGTCGTTGCGGTAGACCTCGGCCCGGGTGGCACCGGTCGCGGTGACCTGCTGGACGGGGCCGATCGCAGCGAGCATCGTCTCGGCGGTGGGCGGCAGCGGCACCGGCCGCTGGTCGCTGCCCTTGCCCGGGGTCACGGTGATCAGGTTGGAGCCGAGCCGGTCCAGCCTGCTCAGCAGGTGCTCCTGGTTGGAGCTGGAGATCCCGGTGACCGCGACCACGGCGGCGATGCCCAGCGCGATGCCGAGCGCGGACAGCGCGGTCCGCAGCCGCCGGGTGCGCGGCCCGATCATGCCGAGCCGGAGCAGGTCGACGGGGCGCAGCCTGACCCGCCGTCGGCCCGGGTCCTGACGGGTCGCCTGACGCGGCTCCTGGCGGGGTTCCTGACGGGGCTTCACACGCCACCTCCGGCCCTCGCGGGCCCGCGTTCGTCGAAGGCGATACGCCCGTCGTGGATGCCGACTCGCCGGGGGAAGGAGGCGGCCAGCTCGCGGTCGTGGGTGATCACCACGACCGTGGTGCCGTCGGCGTTCAGGGTCCGCAGCAGCTCGACCACGCCCTCCCCGGAGGCGCTGTCCAGCGCCCCGGTGGGCTCGTCGGCGAGCAGCAGGGCCGGGCGGCCGACCAACGCCCGGGCGATGGCGACCCGTTGGCGCTCACCGCCGGAGAGCTGGTCGGGGTGGTGGTCCAGCCGGTGGCCGAGGGCCGACGGAGCGCAGCGTCTCCACCGCCCGCGCCCGGCGCTCGGCCGCCGGGGCGCCCCCGTAGAGCAGACTGGTGGCCACGTTCTCCACCGTGCTGAGCCCGGGCAGCAGGAAGAACTGCTGGAAGACGAAGCCGATCCGGTGCGCCCGCAGCGCGGCCAGCTCGGGCTCGGAGAGCCCGGCCAGGTCCCGGCCCTCGAACCGCAGCCGGCCGGAGCTGGGCCGGTCGAGCGAGCCGAGCACGGCGAGCAGGGTGGACTTGCCGGAGCCGGACGGGCCGACCACGGCGAGCAGTTCACCGGCCTCGACGCTCAGGTCGACCTCGTGCAGCACCCGCAGCGGCGGAGCGCCCGGGTACTCCTTGACCACACCGGACAGCTCCAGCACGGGAGGCGTGAACTCATCTGTCCGGGACGTCACTTGGGGATCACCACCTGGGCACCGGCCGCCACGTCCCCGGTGATCTGGGCCTTGGCGTCGGCGATCAGCCCGAGCTGGACCCGGACCAGCCGGGTGGCCCCGCCCTCGGAGACCCGCACCCCGTAGCCCCCGCCGTCCAGCGCGAGCAGCGCGGTGACGGGGACGATCAGCGCGTGCTCGGCGGTGTCGCCGACCACGCTGACCGTCACCGCCGAGGGCCCGGCCTGCTGGGCCTTCTCCTGGCCGTCCAGCACCAGGGTGGCGGTGGTCTTGGCCCCCGGTCCGTCCGAGCCCCCGCCCGCCTTGTCGTCTCCGCCCGCCGAGCCGCGCACCAGCGAGCGGACCCGGCCGTCGACGGTGGAGCCGTCGGCCAGTCTGATCCGGACCCGCCCGTCGGGCTTGAACCGGGAGACCTGGTTCTCGGCGGGCTGCACGGTGACCACCAGGTCGGTGCGGGTCACGGTCAGGACCGGGCCGCTGCCGAGGGCCGAGCCGAGCTGGGCACCGAGCTGCTGGATGCGCACCGCCTTCTCCGGCAGCATGACCACGCTGCCGAGCGCCACCGTGCCGGTCTCCCTGACGCCCAGTGACTTCTGCCAGCGCTTCACGGCCGTGGCGGTGTCCGGGGTGAACTTCCGGTCGGCGGTCAGGCCGAGCCCCTTGGCGAAGCCGAGGTCGATCAGGTTGCGCTTCAGCTGCTCGACATCCGGCCCCTCGGGCGCCCCCGGCCCCAGGTCCCGCCAGAGCGGGCGCTGACCGGTCATCAGCACCACCGGCTGCCCGTCGCTCTCGTAGAGCCGCTCCCCCGCCCGGACCACCGCGCCGACGGCGGGCAGCGCGGTGAGCACACCCTTCCCGGCGGCGGCCACCTGGACCGGCGCGTCGTGCACCAGCGTGCCGGTGAGCTGGATGCTGCTGGACAGCGATCCCTGTTCGACCGTCACCAGGTCGAAGGCCACGGCGGCCGGCCCGGCGGCCGCTCCGCCGCGCTCCCACGGCACACCCAGCGCGGCCGCGGTGCCGCCGGCCGCGACCACGGCCACCAGCACCGGGACCACGAGTCGGCGCCGCCCGCGGGCTTCCTCCCCGCGTGTCACGCTCACTCCCCGATCCGGTAGCCGGGCATCGGGAACCGCTCGTCGCAGGCCTTGCCCGCCACGCTCCACTTCGTGGCGTCGAACACCGCGCGCGGGATCACCACGATCCCGTCCTTCGGGTCCGGGTCCGGCATGTCGGGGTAGCCGTTCTGCCGCACGCAGGCCACCCACTTGCGGCCCATCTCGACGAACTTGGCCTTGTTCGCCTGCTGCACCTGGTGGATGCCGGGCACCTTCTCGTCGCAGATCCGGGTCGCGGTCTCGTAGCCCTCCGGCAGGCCGGTGTCGGTGCGCGCGGCGGGGAAGCCGATGTTGCCGTCCTTGTCCTGCTCGACACCGGTCTGCCCCTGCTTGTGCATGCAGTCCACCCAGGCCCGGCGGACCTGGTCGTCGTCCTGTGGCTTCGCCCGCCCCGAGCCGCCGGCCCCGGCGACCTCGGGCGCGGCGCTCCCCGACGAGCAGCCGGCCGTCAGCAGCACCGCGACGGCAGCGGCGGCGCCGATCCACCGGACGCCCCTCCTCGAATTGCTCTCCATGTCCACTCTCCCTGGCTGTCTCGGATGACCTCCACCAGGTCTACGGGCCACGCGGTGAGGCACCGGTGACTGCGCGCCTAACCGGCGGCTAACGCCGGGCCCGGCAGTCTGGGGGCCACGGGGCCGTCTCACCGTTCCCGTCGGGCCCGGCCCGTCCGGCACCCACGCCCACCGCGGGCCGTGCACGCGCCGGGCGGCCCGGCCCGGTCCGATGCGAACGGTGAGACGGCCCCCGTGGCCGGAAGCGGGAGAGCGAACGGAGCGGGACGGGGTCATGCGGGTGCTGATTGTCGAGGACGAACGGGAGCTGGCCGCGATGCTCGCCGAGGGGCTGCGCGGCGAGGGCATGCTCTGCGACGTCGCCCACGACGGCCTGGAGGCGCTGCGGCGGACCGGCGAGGCCGACTACGACGTGGTGATCCTCGACCGCGACCTGCCCGCGCTCGGCGGTGACGCCGTCTGCCGGGCGCTGGCCGCCGCCGGGCACCCGGCCAGGATCCTGATGCTCACCGCCGCCGGCTCGCTCTCCGACCTGGTGGAGGGCCTGGGCCACGGGGCGGACGACTACATGGCCAAGCCCTTCTCCTACCTCGAACTGGTCGCCCGGCTGCGGGCGCTGGGCCGCCGCACGGCCGCCAACCGCGCCCCGGTGGTGCTCAGCCGGCGCGGCGTCAGCCTCGACACCGTTCGCCGGTGTGGCCGAACGGGACGGCCGGCCGCTCCAGCTGACGCCGCGTGAGCTCGGCGTGCTGGAGGAGCTGCTGGCCGCCGACGGCGCGCCGGTGGCCACCGAGGACCTGCGGGATCGGCTGTGGGACACCGCCGTCGACCCGGCCACCACGGCCGTCCGCGTCACGGTGCACGCGCTGCGCCGCAAGCTCGGCGACCCACCGCTGATCGTGCACGACCCGGCTTCGGGTACCGGCTGTGAAGCGCCCCGGGAGGCCCGGCCGGCTGCCGCTGCGCGCCGGCTGGGCCCTGGTCACCACCGGGGTGTTCGCGGTGCTCGGCTGCGGGATGCTCGCGCTGAACCTGCTGAGCGCCCGTCAGCTCATCCAGGCCAACCGGGACCTGCTGAGGCCGTTGCCCCTGGAGCCCGCGACGCCCGTCGTCCCCTCCCCGGAGACCGGCTTCCCGGCGCCCGAGGGCGGTGTCCCGACGTCCGGGAGCAGCACCCCGGCCGCCCTGACCACCCCGGCCCAGGGCTTCGACGACTTCCGCAACACCATCCTCTCCGACCTGCTGACCCGCTCCCTGCTGCTGCTCGCCGTCTTCACACTGCTGGCCGCGCTGCTGGCCTGGTGGGCCGGACGCCGCTCGCTGGCCCGCCTGCACCAGGTCACCGCCACCGCCCGCCGGATCAGCGCCGACCGCAGCCTGGACGAGCGGCTCGCGCTGGACGGGCCGTACGACGAGATCCGCGAGCTCGGCGACACCTTCGACGCCATGCTCGACCGCCTGGGCCCGCGCCTTCACCGCGCAGCGGCGGTTCACCGCGCTCGCCTCGCACGAGCTGCGCACCCCGCTGACCGTGCAGCGCACGGCGCTGGAGATCCCGCTCGCCCAGGGCCGGGTGCCGGACGGCCTGCGGCCCGCGGTGTGGAGCGCGCGCTGGCCGCCAACGCCCGTACCGAGAGCCTGATCTCGGCCCTGCTGACCCTGGCCCGGGGCGAGAGCGGCACCCTGCACCCGCGGCGCACCGACCTGGCCGACGCCGCCTCGGCGGCGGCCCGCGAGCTGGCCGAGGAGGCCGGCACCGCCGGGGTGGCGCTGACCGTCTCCCCCGGACCCGGCTCCGCTGGAGGGTGACCCGGAGCTGCTCCACCAGCTGGTGCTCAACCTGTTGGCCAACGCCGTCCGGCACAACCACCCGGGCGGCACCGCGGAGCTCAGGACCGGATCCGCCGACGGCGCCGCCCTCCTGACGGTCACCAACTCCGGGCCGGTGCTCGACCCGGAGGAGGTCCGGCGCTCTTCACACCGTTCCACCGGGGCCGTGCCCGCGCCCAGGGCTCGGGCGGCTCGGGGCTCGGCCTGGCGGTGGTCGAGGCGGTCACCACCGCGCACGGCGGCACGGTCACCGCCACCGCGCGCCCCCGGCGGAGGGCTCACCGTCCGTGTCCGGCTGCCCTCCTGACCCGGCGACGGCCCGATCGGGCCGTCGCCGGGCCGGAGCCGGCGCAGGATCAGAAACTGCTGCACGAAGTACGGCTCGACGGTCATCCAGCCGTTGCCGGGCGCCGTTGAGGCGGCCCGAGCTGCCCCGCGCGAGGGTGTACCAGGACTCCACGTAGTCCGGGTCGTCCACCCACCAGGAGGCGGGCATGGCGCCGAGCACCGCGTTCACCAGCGGGATGTACGCGCCCTGGTCGGCGATGGTGAGCAGCACCGCGGCGATCGCCTGGGCGAGGGCCAGGTAGTTGGTGTCGCCGTCGTCCTCCATCAGGACCACGTCGGCCAGGTTGTACTTGTAGTTCGACCAGTTCACCAGGATCTGGTTCGGGTAGTAGGTGGTGCCGTCGTACTGGAGGTACGGCATGGCCACCGAGTCGACCCGGACCTTGCCGTCCAGCCCGAAGCCGCTCACCAGCGCGAACATCTCGGCCGCGCCCTTGAACCAGGGCTCCTCGTCGTCCGACACCCGCACCGAGGTGATCTTCGTGCCCCACCAGCCGCCGGACAGGGCCTGCGCGGCCTCCGCCGGGGCGATGCCCCCGTGCGCCCAACTCCCGCTGCAGCACGGCCGTCCCGGCCGCCAGGGCCTTGGCCCCGTCGAGGTCGACCAGGTACACCGGGCGGGCGGGCCAGCTCGGCCGTGGCGAGCTCGTGCGCCCGACCGGCGCTGTCGTACGCCCGCACCGTGCGGGCGTGGTCGTCGGTCACGGTCGGTCGCCACCAGCGGCTCGGCCCCCGCGGCCAGCGCGCCGCGCATCGAGGGGTCGGCCAGCTGGACCCGCAGCAGCGGGCCGAGGTCGGCGCCCAGGCCCTTCGCCGAGGCGATGCTCGTCCGCCTTCGCGGTGGCCTCGGCCAGTCCGCGGGCGGCGGGGCCCGCCGCGGCGGCCGCGAGCGGTGCCAGCGCGGCGGGGGCGTCGGTGGTGGCGGTCGCGGCGCGCACGCGCTCCCGCACGGCCGGGTCGGCGAGGGCGGAGGCGAGGGTGCGGGCGACCCCGTCCTCGATCGCCGCCACCCGGGAGGCGGAGTGTCCGGCGGAGGCGGGCACGGGCAGCGGGGCGGGGGCGGCCAGGGCCTGGCCCGCGCCGAGGGCGAGCAGGGGCAGGGCCGCGAGGGTGGCGGCGGCGCGGCGCAGACGGGTGTGACTGCGGGGCATGCGGGATCTCCAGACTCGTCGGGTGAGGGCGTCGGAGCGGTGGGAGCAGCGCCGGGGATCAAGAACGTCGGCGCCATGACAAGTGAAGGGCCAACCCGGCCCCCAGTTCAAGCCCCGGGACGGCGAACGCCCGGTCCGCAACACGTGAACGCGCATAGACGGGAAACCTCCCGCCCGCCCGGCCGCCCCTCTCCGGCAACCCTGGCGTTGTCCGGCGCGAGCCCTCCGCGACCGCCTAGCATCCCCGCCATGAGCATCGACGGGTACTACGCGCGCCTCTCCCCCACCGACCTCGGGCGGGCCCTCGCCGACCCGGACACGGCAAGGGAGTTGACCGATCCGCAGGAGCAGTCCCCCGACCGGCGGCACTGCGTCGGCCCGTACTGGGACGCCATCGCCTTCCTGCTCCGCCGCCGCGGCTTCCCGGTGGACCTGGTGCGCGGCGGCACCGAACTCACCGGCGCGGCCGACCTCGGCTTCGGCCCGCCCCGCTACCTGACGCCCGACCAGGTCCGCTGCGCGGTCGAGGCCCTGGAGGCCGTCACCCCCCGACGCCCTCGCCCAGGACGTCACCGGCGCCGACCTCACCGCCGCCGGCGTCCACCCCCTCTCCCACTGGGACCACGACGGCTCCCTCGACTCCGCCGCCGGCGCCCTACCAGGACCTGCTCGCCTTCCTCCGTACCACCGCCCGTTACCACCAGGCCGTACTCTTCTGGACGGCCTGACCACCCGTCACCACGCAGCAGGGAGCACCCGTGGAGGACCCCGAGTTCACCGTCACGGTGGACCGCGCCCCGCCCTCCGGCACCGCACCCTCCTGGAGGTCCGGGCGATCACCGACCTGAGCCTCTGGCAGAGCCGACGCCTCCTGGACGGCCCGCTGCCCGCTCCCCTGATGCCCCCGGTCCAGGTGGACGCCGCCCTCGACGCCGCCCGCCGCCTGCGCGCGACCGGCGTGGAGGTCTCCGTCGACTGCACCGCCTGCCACCGCAGGCTCCCCGCCGACGGCACCCTGCTGGACCCAGGGCCCTGCGCCGAGCTCCCGTGGCTCATCACGGCCCACTGCCGCGCCAACTCGCTCACCTCCTGCGACTGCTGGTTCTGCACCGACCACGGACCGATGACCGGCTACACCGTCTGACGCCCGCCCGGGCCCCGGTCCGCTCCTCGCCCGGGGACCTGGCGGGATCCGGACCTCCGCTGGCGCTCACGCTCCTGGCCCGGCCCGGCTCCGCCGAGCCATGATCGGGGCACCCCCGAGCGTCAGGAGTCCCCGTGCCCGCCAGCGCAGTCCGCCAGGTCCCCCACGTCCGCCGCGCCCGCCCCGACGACCTCCCCCGGATCGCCGAACTGGCCGCCGAGCACGCCGCCTACGAGCGGGCCGCCCCGCCCCCGGCGGACCTCGCCGACCGCCTGGCCCGGCTGCTCTTCGACGCACCGTCACCCCGCCTGCGCTGCTTCGTCGCCGACCCGGGCGACGGTGGCGCCCCGATCGGCTACGCCACCTGCGCGCCCGAACTCTCCACCTGGGACGGCGCCGAGTACCTCCACCTCGACTGCCTCTTCCTGCGCGACGGCCACCGCGGCCACGGCCTCGGCGCCCGCCTGATGGACGCCGTCGTCACCGAGGCCCACGCCCTCGGCCTCGCCCAGGTCCAGTGGCAGACCCCGCCCTGGAACACCGACGCCATCCGCTTCTACGACCGCCTCGGCGGCCGCGCCACCACCAAGCAGCGCTACAGCCTGCCCACCACCCCGGTCGCGGCGGCCGGGGCCTGACCCACCGTCACACCCCGGCCGCCCGCGTCCGGTCGGCTACCCGGTCCGCTCCAGCCGGCAGCTCCCGCCCTCGCACTGCCGCTCCAGCCGCCCGCGCGAGACGGTCTGCACCAGCCCGAGCACCCAGCAGGCCGGACACCCCCGCAGTGCCAGCAGCCCCACCGGCAGGAGCAGCAGCGCCACCCACCCCACCACCGGCAGCAGCGCGAACGCACCCACCAGGGCGCCGAAGCCGATCCCTCCCCGGACGAGGTGCACCGGCAGGGACCGGCTCGCGTACGACGGCCCCGGACTCCCCTTCACCGACACGTCGTCTCCTCCCGCACCCGCTCCAGGTCCTCCCGCACCGCAGCCCGTGCCCGGTGCAGCCGCGACTTCATGGCCGACGTGCTCAGCCCGAGCGCGTCGGCCACCGCCCGGCCCGGCAGTCCCTGGACGTCCCGCATGATCAGCACCCGCCGCTGGTCGTCCGGCAGCGCGGCCACGGCCGCGGCCACCCGCTCGACCTCCAGCCCCGCCAGCGCGTCCTCCTCCGCCGAGGCTGCGAGCGCCTCCGGGCCCGTCTCGCCCGCGTGCACCAGCTGACGCGCCCTCCGCAGGCACTCGTTGCGCACGATCCGGAACATCCACGAGGCCAGCGCCGCACTCGCCCGCAGCGTGCCCACCTTCCGGAACAGCACGATCATCGCGTCCTGCGCCGCGTCCTCCGCGTCCTGGCTGCTGGCGCAGAGCGAGAAGGCGAACCGCCGCACGTGCGGGTACGCCCCGGCGACCAGCACCGCGATCGACGCCTCGTCACCCTCCTGCGCCGCCACCACCAGCCGCTCCGAGGGCCAGGCCCCGACCGCCCCCCTAACCACGCCGCCCCTTCCGCGCCCGCAGCACCACCACGCACGTGCACGTCAACACGGCCAGCACCACCACACCCACCACGACTCCGGTCATCGGACCTCCCGCACTCCGGCGGCCCCCTCGGGACCGCTCGACCATAAGAGGCCCACCGCGCGAAAAGGATTCAGGCCACCGGCGGCCGTCAGTAGTAGCCCTCCATCAGCTCCGTGGCCCAGCCCGGCTGGACCTGCTCCCCGCGCGGCCCGAACTCCGCCATCCAGGGCTTGATGTCCAGCACCGGCGTGCCGTCCACGGCGTCGAGCCCGGCGACGTGGACGTCCAGGCCCTCCACCCGCAGCAGCACGCAGCGCGACACCCCGAGCCGGTTGGGCCGGTTCTTGCCGCGCTGCGCGAAGATTCCCACCAGCGGCCAGTCCTCGTTGCCGCGCGGGTGGCGGGCACCGGTCTCGACCCGCTCCGGCGGGACCCGGTCGAAGTGGAAGACCACCTCCAGGTGCGAGAACCCCTCCAGCCCGTACAACGCCTCGGGCCCGAAACGCGCGGCGTCCAAGCGGATCACCGCCTCCACCCCCGCCCAGTCGTCGTCCTCCACCGGCACCCGACCGCCGACCACCTGGCCGACGGGCTCCAGTCCGATCACATCCGCCCCCTTCACCCGAGTCATGATCACGCCCTGCGCCCCGAACCCTACGACGCCCGCGCCCCGACCGTAGCGGCCCGGTCAGAGTCGACGGCCCGCGCCCAGCTCCAGCCGCTCACCGGCGAAGCGTTCGCGGAAGGCCCGGTCGTGGGAGACGGCGACCACTGCTCCCGGGTAGACGGCGAGGGCGCTCTGGAGGTCCTCGACCAGGTCGAGGGCGATGTGGTTGGTCGGCTCGTCGAGGATCAGGAGGTCGGCCGGGCTGGTCACCAGGATCGCGATCTGGAGGCGGCGCTGCTGTCCCGCGGAGAGTGCGGCCACCGGGACGTACAGGTCCTCCGCGCGGAACAGCCCCAGGGAGAGCAGCACTTCGGCGTGCTCCTCCGGAAGCCCTGGTCGGCCGGCCGCGAAGGCCGCCAACAGCGGGCGGCGGCTGAAGCGCACGGGCAGCTCCTGCGCGAGGTAGCCGACCCGGGCGGGGCGGCGGACGACGCCGTCCG
>NZ_BAAAYB010000111.1:0-33652 GCF_039535905.1 Kitasatospora albolonga
CAGCTCGAAGGCCGCCGACGTGTCGCCGTGGCCGAGCGGCGCTGCGGTGAGCATCAAGCGCCCGGCTGGCGAGGCGCGCTCACGACGAGTCCGGCTATACCTCCGGTGTCCCCGGTGGGTGTGTCCGGGGGATTGTCCCGGTCGAGAGCGACCACGTCGGTACGCGCTGCAGGCGGCAGCCGTTCCAAACGCGGCGTGCGCCGTGTCGCCGACGTGTACGTCCGGCCGTCGATCGTGCCTCCACCGCAGAGATGCCCGGCTTTGGACCGCCTCGGCGAGGTGCAGAGCTCGTCCTCGAGCCACTCAGGACTCCGCAGTGCCGTTCCTCATACACCGTCTGCGCTGCTCACGTCTCTGCGGGCTCATTGTACCGTCCATCGACGTAGTCGGTAAAACGTATGCCGGCCAGCTGGAGGGTTCGTGGTGGCGGTCGGGGAGGGCGTGGGCGGGGGTGACTGCGGGTGGGAGGAAGGCGTAATCGAAACTCCGGTAATCGCGGCCGCGCGCGTAACGTGCCTCGTAAACACCGGCTCCCGTCAATGGCTGTTCGGGCAAGACGACGGACGAGGACGGGGATAGCGAGGGATGGGGGTCGGTGCGGTGAACGGGGCAGCGGTGCGTTGCTGTGGTGGGGGCCGTGGCGCTGGTGGTGCTGGCCACCGGTCGGGTGTGGGTGGGTCCGGGTTTCGGGGAACGGAGACGGGGGATCGCCGTGGGGAGGGGATCGAGCGGTGCCCGAAGTCGGCGGCGAGATTAAGTCGTCCAAGGCGGCGTGGCGAGAGCAGGCGTGGTGGCGGGAGGATTCGCACCCGTGCTTCGGGGACGGGAAAAACTGTTTGAGTCCCGTTCGACGACGTGGTGCCGCGGCGGTCGGGAGAGGCTGGACGAGAGAGGCCACGGCGCTACTGTGCTGGACCGCCTGCGGGTTCTGGGCGGCCACCGACGCCCGGCGCCGTGAGACGGGCATCGAGGTGGGCGTCCCCGATACCCTGCGGGCTGCTCGCGTGCACAGGCCAGCGACTACCCAGCAGGGGCTGGCTAGGGACCGCGCGTGGTGGAGCACGGGGAGCCTTGGACGCGGGCCGCGACTGTATCAGGTCAACACGCAAGGAGGCCAGACTCCTCCACCCACGTGGCGGCAAGGCGGTTGACGCGTCGGCCGACCGGACGCCGCGTACTGATGCCGCAGTACGGCCCCCGTACGGTGTCGTCTGCCAGGTCGACTCGAAAGACGCATGTCTGGCACTACGATGCTGTCTCACCACCAAGCGGGTTCCCGGCGGGGCAGGCCTGACCGGCGATGCTGCGGGACCGCGCCAATGAGCGGCCCGTGGTCGGGGCGTGCCCGCGCCCGGATGTGGCCGCGGGAGAAGACCGCGTGGGGTTGTCCTCAGGGTGCCGGAGCGCTGGGCGGCGGGACGTACGGCGCGGGTGACTGTGGCGCGCGCGGCGGGCGTGACGGCCGGCGCAGGTTCGCGCGGGGTGAGCCAGCTGCCGGCGGCGCTCGGGGGTGAGTGACCGGGCGCAAGCTGGAGCGCTGACCGGGCAGACCGGACGGTGCCGATACCCGGGCTCGGCTGCGCGTAGCCCTCTGGGAGAGCAGCGTGCTGCGGCGTGGAGCGGTGTGCTGTTGGGCACTGGTGCTGCTCGGTGGGTGCCACGCGTGCGGCGGGCTCCGGCGGTGCGGCCTGCGCCGCGGGGCTGCTCCGGTGGGTGTGGGCGGTGATTGTGACGGGCGCTGCTGACGGCCGGTCAAGGCGGCGGCGGGCGGTGAGGGCGCCTGACGGTGGTCATGCCCACAAGGGAGACGTGAAGCGTATCGGCAACCGTGGATCCAGCCGCCGTCCGCCCGTGCCGCCTGCTGGCCGCACCTGGCCGACCTGGCGCGCTGGAGGGAGGAGGTGCACGGAGCGGTGTGCCTGGCCCGCGTACCCCAGGAGGTTATCGCAGCCGGCGCTCCCGCACCACGTCCGCTCCGCACGGATCCGCGGGCTGTGAATCAAGACCCAGCCCTTCGCGGAGGCCGGCCACGCGCTGGTGACGACCCCGGGCTGGAACCGCTCGCTCCGGGCCGAAGTCCGCACCCCCTTCGGGCCGGTGGCGGTGTACGTGGCCCACCTCAGCTCCGTCCGGCCGCACGTCACCGGTTTCGTCACCGGCCACCGCGACGGCAACATCGCGGCACTGGCCCGGGAGGTGGCGGCCGAGCCGGTGCGGCGGGTGGTGGTGCTCGGCGACCTCAACACCGCCCCGGACGACCACGCCCTCGCCCCGCTCACCGGTCAACTGGCCCTGGCTCGTGGTGGGTTCGGCTTCACCTGGCCGGCCGCCTTCCCGGTCGCCCGGATCGACCACGTGCTGACCAGGGGCCTTACGGCCGACACCTGGACCCTGCCCGCCACCGCCAGCGACCACCTGCCGCTGGCGGGGCGGCTCCGGCCCTGAGCGGACGGGGCCACAGTGTCCGGGGGCCTCCGGGGCCGGGCCCGCCTCGCGGTAGCCGCCGGCCGGCGGGCAGGTAACGGAACGGTGGGGATCACCGTGCGTGACGGGAGGCGGCGGACGGTGCCGTCGTCCCAAGGGTGGTTTCGCTGAGTAGCCGGGACGGGGTGACACTGGGTGGTGGGGGCGGCCCCGAAGTGAAGAGGCTCCGTCATGAGCAGTCGGCTCCGCCGCACGGGTGCGGCAGCGGCAGTGGTTACCTTCGGTCTCGGTCTCGGTCTGAGTGCCTGCGGCGAGGCCAAGCAGTCCACCGGGGGAGGAGGTTCCTCGGCGAGCGGCGGCCAGGTCAAGATCGGGCTGCTGCTGCCGGAGACCAAGACCACCCGGTACGAGCAGTTCGACCGGCCGCTGATCGAGCAGAAGATCAAGGAACTGGCCCCGCAGGCCCAGATCGACTACTACAACGCCAACGAGAACGCGACGACCCAGCAGACCCAGGTGGACACCGCCCTGACCAAGGGCGACAAGGTGCTGATCCTGGACGCGGTGGACGCCAAGGCGATCCAGTCCTCGGTGCAGAAGGCGCACGACGCGGGCGTGAAGGTGATCGCCTACGACCGCCTGGCCCAGGGGCCGGTGGACGCCTACGTCTCCTTCGACAACCGCAAGGTCGGCGAACTGCAGGGCCAGGCCCTGGTGACGGCCGTCGGGGACAAGGCCGGTGCCGGGTCGATCGTGATGATCAACGGCTCGCCCACCGACCCGAACGCCGCCGACTTCAAGGCCGGTGCGCACAGCGCCATCGACGGCAAGCTGAAGGTCGGCAAGGAGTACGACACGCCCAACTGGGACCCGAACAACGCCAACCAGGAGGCCGCCGCGGCGATCACCGCGATCGGCGGCTCCAACGTGGTCGGCGTCTACTCGGCCAACGACGGCATGGCCGCCGGCATAGCGACCGCCCTCAAGGCGGCCGGCCTGAGCGTGCCGCTGACCGGCCAGGACGCCCAACTCGACGCCGTCCAGCGGATCCTGGCGGGCACGCAGACCATGTCGATCTACAAGCCCTTCAAGCCCGAGACGGACAAGGCCGCGCAGCTGGCCGTCGACTTCGCCCAGGGGAAGACCCCGGATGCCGCGCTGCTGCCCGTCCAGGTCACCAACGGCAGCGGCAACCAGGTGAAGGCCGACCTGATCACCCCGGTCGTGCTGACCAAGGACAACATCAAGACCACCGTGGTAGCGGACGGCCTCTACTCCGTCGACAAGATCTGCACCCCCGACTACGCCGCCGCCTGCAAGGCAGCCGGCCTCCAGTAGGGGACGGGCCGTCATGACGGGCGAGACCGTACTGGCCCTGCGCGAGGTCTCCAAGCGGTTCGGCGCCGTGCAGGCGCTGACCGACATCGAGCTCGAGGTCGGGGCGGGGGAGGTGGTGGCCCTGGTCGGGGACAACGGGGCCGGGAAGTCCACGCTGGTCAAGGCGATCGCCGGGGTGCACCAGCCGGACCACGGGCGGATCGAGTGGCAGGGGCGCCCGGTCGCCATCCACCGGCCGCAGGACGCCCAGCACCTGGGCATCGCCACCGTGTACCAGGACCTGGCGCTGTGCGACAACCTCGACGTGGTCGGCAACCTCTTCCTCGGCCGCGAGCTGCGGCGCTTCACGATCCTGGACGAGGTGGCCATGGAGCAGCGCTCCCGGGCGCTGCTGGACACCCTGTCCATCCGGATCCCCAGCGTGCGGATCCCGGTCGCCTCGCTCTCCGGCGGCCAGCGCCAAGTGGTCGCCATCGCCCGGGCGTTGATCGGCTCGCCGAAGGTGGTGCTGCTGGACGAGCCGACCGCCGCGCTCGGCGTGGAGCAGACCGCGCAGGTGCTGGACCTGGTCGAGCGGCTGCGCGAGCAGGGCCTGGGCGTGGTGCTGATCAGCCACAACATGGCGGACGTGATGGCGGTGGCGGACACCGTGGCGGTGCTGCGGCTGGGCCGCAACAACGGTGTCTTCGACCGCCGTTCGACCACCCGGGAAGAGATCATCTCGGCCATCACCGGCGCCACCGACAACGCGGTGACCCGTCGGCAGGCCCGTGGCACGGAGGGCTCGCCATGAACGGGCAGACTCCCGGCGGTGGCCGTGAGCGCCGCCGGCTCCCCGAGGACCGGATGCCCAAGGGCGGCGTCAACGCACCCGTCCCGGTCGCACCGAACGCCACCCCCCGCGACCGACCCCCGGCTGATCGTGCGTCAGGAGGGCCTGCGCGGCTACCTGGGCGAGTTCCGGCGGCGGCTGCACAGCGGCGAGCTGGGCTCGCTGCCGGTGGTGCTGGCGCTGGTGGTGATCTGGGCCGTCTTCGGCAGCCTGGACTCCAGCTTCCTGTCCGCCCAGAACCTCTCCAACCTCTCGCAGCAGATCGTCGGCACCGGGATGATCGCGATCGGGGTGGTCTTCGTGCTGCTGCTGGGCGAGATCGACCTGTCGGTCGGCTCGGTCAGCGGCCTGTGCGCGGCGATCTTCGCCGTCCTGAACGTCACCCACGGGGTCAACGCCTGGGTGGCGATGCTGGTCGCCATCGCCGGCGGCACCGTGGTCGGCGTGGTCCAGGGCCTGTTCTTCGCCAAGGTCGGGGTCCCCGCCTTCGTGGTCACCCTGGCCGGAAACCTCGGCTGGAACGGCGCGATGCTGCAGATCCTCGGTGCCAGCGGCACCGTCAACCTCTCCGGGAACGACATCGTCTCCCGGCTCTACAGCACCATCTACGGCCAACAGGCCGCCGCCTACGGGGCGGCGGCCGTCGCCGTGCTGCTGTTCCTGGGCGCCTTGCTGCTGGAGGCCCGCCGCCGCCGCGGCGCCGGCGTGCCCTCGCGGCCGGCCGCGGACATCGCGCTGCGCACCGCCCTGCTGGCGGTGGTCGCCTTCCTCGCCGCCTACACGCTCAACCAGTACAAGGGCCTGCCGCTGGCCCTGCTGGTCTTCCTGGTCTTCATCGTGGTGCTGGACTTCGTCCTGCGCCGCACCTCCTACGGCCGCCAGGTCTTCGCCCTCGGCGGCAACATCGAGGGAGCCCGGCGGGCGGGCATCAACGTGGCCTGGATCCGGATCAGCGTCTTCGCGATCTGTTCGACCATGGCGGCCGTCGGCGGCCTCTTCCTGGCCGCGCAGATCCAGTCGGCCAGTCAGACCTCGGGCGGCGGCAACCTGCTGATGAACGCCATCGCGGCGGCCGTCATCGGCGGCACCAGCCTCTTCGGCGGGCGCGGCTCGACCTGGTCGGCGCTGCTCGGCGCCCTGGTGATCGGTTCCATCCAGTCCGGGATGAACATCCAGGGCTTGAGCAACGCGATCCAGTTCATGATCACCGGAGCGGTGCTGCTGGCCGCCGTGGTGGTCGACTCGCTGGCCCGCCGCACCCAGCGCGCGGCAGGTCGAGCCTGACGGCCCGCCACCCCGGGGAGGCCGGGACGGACGGCGGCACCGGCCGCGGGGGCGGCGGTTGCCGCCGCGACCACCACGCCGCGGGCCGGGGCACCACCGGGCCCTCGCCGATCCTGACCGTCCGCGCGCGACGCTGTGTCATGGTCCCGGCCTCCTCAACCGAGCAGGTACTCGGCCGCGTTGGTGTGCCGGGCACCGACCAGCCAGCCCGTGCGCGGGCCGCCGTCGTTGTGGCTGACCACGGTGGAGTCCGAGCTCGCGTGCACACCGCGCTGCGGGGCGGCCTGGGTCGGGGAGCTCAGGAGGGGGAGGGCGAGGGCGGCGGTGCCGAGCACCGCGAGGAGGCGCTGGAGGGAGGTCATGCCGGGCCCAACGCGCGGGCTGACGGAGCGTCACCCCGGCTACGCCGCACGGGCCGTGCGTGCACTGCGCCAACCGGGTGGCATCGCACCCGAAGGTGTTCGCGGTTCGGCTGAACGAGGGACGGGGCGTGACCCCGGCGCTGCTCCGTTTGCCATGATCGGCCCCATGCGAACTTTCGGTAAGGCGTTCGGCGCCTTCATTGCGGCATGCGCTCTCTCGGTCCTCCCCACCGCGGCCTTCGCGAGCAACGCGACCGGCCAGTCCGGCAGCGGGAACGTCGGCATCGGCCAGGGCTCCAAGGCCGACAACGGCGGGGTCTCCTCCAACTACGCCAACGTCACCTCGGTGACCGCGGCCGACTCCAACGTCGGCAACACCCTCGACCTCTGGCCGGGCGCGGTCCTGGTCGTCCCGACCGCCCACTGACGCACGCACCGTCGGCGGACCCCGGCCGGAGCGCTACGGCCGGGGTCCGCCCCTCGATCGATTGGACTGCGGCGGACCGGTGAACGCGGAGACCATCCTCCTGTCGGTGTTCACGCCCGAGGGCCGGGAGGACCCCTATCCGGCCCTGGCCCGCCTGCGGGAGACCGAGCCGGTGTGCTTCAGCCCGACGGTCGGTTCCTACTTCCTGACGGCGTTCGACGACTGCCGGTCGGTCCTGGCCGACCCGGACTTCCTGGTCCCTGACCGGGACTGGTGCGAGCGGCGGATCCCGGACGGCGCCGGACGCCCCTCCGCCGACTTCTTCTACTCCTCGATGCTGGCCACCGACCACGCCGCCCACGACCGGCTGCGCCGGCTGGTGGTGCGCGAACTGAGCGTCCGCCGGGTCGCGGCCCTGGCGGCCGGGGTCGAGGAACTCTGCGCCGAGGCGCTCGACCGCTTCGCCGCGGCCGCCGACGGCACGGCCGCCGACTTCCACGAACTGGTCGCGGCTCCGCTGCCGGTCGCGGTCGTCGGCGAGCTGATCGGCGTGCCGCCCGGGGACCGGGAGCGGCTGCGGGCGCTCGGCGACGACACCTGCCGCCTGCTGGAACCCGTCCGCACCCCCGAGGACTGGGACCGCGCCGACCACGGCGTCACCGGGCTGCGGGAGTACTTCACCGGACTGCTGCGCGAACGCCGCGCCCGCCCCACCGAGGACCTCGCCTCCGCGCTGGCGGCGCAGCCTCCGGACGGCGGCGGGCTGACGGAGCGTGAACTGGTGGACGTGCTGGTCCTGGTGTTCGCCGCCGGGTTCGAGACCACCGTCGGCATGCTCGGCCAGGCGGTGCACGCCCTGCTCGCCCACCCGGAGCAGTGGGAGCTGCTGCGCCGCCGCCCCGAGCTGGTGCCGGCCGCGCTGGAGGAGTCGCTGCGCTGGGACGGGCCCGTCCCGATGACCGAGCGGATCGCCACCCGCGCCACCGAGCTCGGCGGGGTGAGCGTCCCGGCCGGCGCCAGCGTCATCACCGTGATGGCCGCCGCGCACCGCGACCCGGCCTGCTTCACCGACCCGGACGCCTTCCGGGTCGAGCGGACCGACGGCCGGGTGCTGAGCTTCAGCGCCGGCGCGCACTACTGCGTGGGGGCCGCCCTGGCCCGCCTGGAGGGCGCCGCCCTGCTGCGCCAACTGCTGGAGCGCTTCCCCGGCCTGAAGCCGGCCGGATCGCCGGTCCGCCGCACCGGGGACGGGCTGCGCGGCTTCCTCCGGCTGCCGCTGGCCACCTGACCCCCCTTCGATCCGAACTCCGCTTCCGGAGGAGCCCACCCGTGTACTTCCTGCAGCGCGAACGCGCCGCCCTCCAAGCCCACCTTCCCGGTCTGGACGTCGCCCTGGCGGCCCAGCCCCTGGAGCGCCTGGAGAGCGCGCCGAGCCCGGCCATCGGCGCGTTCCGCGCGGCCGGCGGCCCCGGCCTGCTGGTGCCCCGCGCCCTGGGCGGCAAGGGGGCGAGCGCCCTGGAGGCGGTGCGCGTCCAACGCGCGGTCGGCTCCCGGTGCCCCTCGCTGGCGGTGGCCACCACCATGCACCACTTCTCGGTGGCGGGCCTGGTCCGCTCCGCCGCGCCCGGCGGCGCCGAGGAGCAGCTGCTCGCCTCGGTCGCCGCCGACGGCCTGCTGCTGGCCTCCGGCTTCGCGGAGGGCCGGGCCGGCCAGAACATCCTCAAGCCCCACATCACCGCGCAGCTGCGCGGCGGGAAGGTGGTGCTCAACGGCAGCAAGATGCCCTGCAGCCTGGCCCGTTCGATGGACCTGCTGACCGCCTCGGTGCTGCTGGCCGACGAGGACGGCGTCGAGCGCCTCGCCGTCGCCCTGGTCCCCGCCGGGAGCCCGGGCGTCGAGGTCCGCCCGTTCTGGCGCAACCCGGTGCTGGCCGGGGCGGAGAGCGAGCAGGTGGTGCTCACCGAGGTCGAGCTGGACCGCGGGCAGGTGCTGCTCACCGAGGTCACCGCGGACGCGGTGCCGGACGACCTCAACACGGCGGGCTTCCTCTGGTTCGAGCTGCTGTTGACGGCCGGCTACCTCGGCGTGGCCTCCGCCCTGGTGGAGCGGGTGCTGACCAAGCCGGGCGGCCCGCCCGAGGACCCGGCCATCCACCTGGTGGAGGTGGAGGCCGCGATGCTCGCGGTGGAGGCGGTCGCCCGCGCCCTGGACGACGAGGACCAGCCCTGGGACGACGGGCTGCTGGTGTCCGCCCTGACGGCCCGTTACGCCGCCGAGGACGCCATCGCCCGCACCACCCGCGGCTGCCTGTCCGCCCTCGGCGGCATGGCCTTCGTCGGCTCGGGCGACGGCGGCTACCTGGCCGCGGCGGCCGGGGCGCTCGGCTTCCACCCGCCCGCCCGGGCGCGGATGGCCGGGCCGCTGCGCGAGTACCTCGGCGGCCGTCCGCTGCGGATCGGATGACCGGGGTGACGGCCGCCCCCGGCTACCGGGTCGAGGTGGCGCGCGGCGTCGACGCGCTCCCGCCCGGACTCTGGGAGCGCCTGGCACCGCCGGACGACCCGGTCTGGTCACGCCCGGTGCTGCGCGCGATGGAGGCGGGCGCGATCGGCCCCGACGGCTACGCCCACCTGGTGCTCCGTCAGGACGCCCCCGGCGAGGGGGAGGCGCTCGCGGTGCTGCCGGTCGCGCTCTTCCCGGGACTACGGCTGGACGAGGTGGTCGGGGCCGAGGACCGGCGCCGCCTGGCCCCCGTCCGGCGGGCCCTGCCGGGCCTGCTCCGGGCGCCGATGCTGTTCTGCGGCCACCTGCTGGGCCAGGGGCACCTGCTGACGGACCGCCGCCTCCCGCCGGCGGCCCTGGACGCGCTGGTCGCCGGGGCGCTGGCACTGGCCCGGCGCGAGCGCCTCGGCACGGTGGTGTTCAAGGACTTCGCCCCCGCCGAACTGGCCGGGCTGCGGCCCGCTCTGGAGGCCGCCGGGTTCTTCCCGGTCCCCGCCCTCCCCGACACCGAACTGCGCCTCGGCCCCGGGGGGTTCGAGGACTACCTGGCCCGGCTGCCCGCCAAGGCGCGGCGCAATGCCCGCAGCAAACTGCGCCGCGCCGCCGCCTGGCCCGGCCTGCGGACCGAGGTGCTGACCGACTTCGCCCACCTGCTGCCGCAGATGCTCGGGCTCTACCGGCAGGTGATGGCCCGGGCCGACCAGCGGCTGGACGTGCTGGACGGGGCCTTCCTGGCCGCCGTCCACGGCGCGGCGCCGGCCGGGCGGCGGCTGGTCGCCTGCTTCGAGGGGGACCGGCTGGTCGCCTTCCTGCTCTGCCTGTTCGCCGGTACGGGCGCCACCGGCGCCCGGATCGGCCTGGACTACCGGATCGCCCACCAGGCCGGGCTCTACCACGCGGTGCACCACGCCGCGATCCGGCTGGCCCTGGACGCCGGGTGCACCCACATCCGGTTCGCCCAGACCGCGTACCAGCCCAAGCTCGAACTCGGCTGCGAGCTGGTCGAGCTGTGGTCCGCGATGACCCACCTGCGCCCGCTGCGGCGGACCCTGCTGCGCCGGGCGCTGCCCCCGGCCCTGACGGCCGCGCGGGCCCGGGCCCTCGGCCCGCACGCCGCCGGCCACACCCCCGTCCCCGATCCCGAGAGGTTCCCCCGTGCCGCACGTTGAGGTCGAACTGCCGATCGCCGCACCGCCGGACGCGGTCTGGGCGGCGGTGGTCGACGTGGAGTCGTACCAGCACTGCATGGAGAGCGTCGACGAGGTGGTGGTGGTCGAGCAGGGCGACGAGCACCACCGCACCACCGCCTGGTCGGTGCGGCTGGAGGGCTCGGTGCTGCGCTGGACCGAGGCCGAGGTGGTCGACCCGGCCGCCCGGCGCTTCGACTTCCGTCAACTCACCGGCGACCTCGGCGAGTTCCGCGGCCACTGGGCCGTCCGGGAGGACGGCGAGGGCGGCAGCCTGGTGGCACTCGCCGCCGAGTTCGACATCGGCATCCCGCTGCTCGCCGAGATGCTCAACCCGATCGCGGCCGAGGCCCTGCGGGAGAACGCCGAGCAGATGATCGCCGCCCTGCGCACCCGCCTCGTCCCGGCCGTCGCGGTGGGCGCATGACCACCGCGCCCGCGACGGAGGTCTTCGACCAGCTGCGCCGCCACCTGTCCGCCAAGCTCGCCCTCACCGGCAGCTTCGCCGGCCGCGGCGCCGTGGAGGCGGCCGCCGAGGGGGCCCGGGTCACCCTCTCCGACGGGCGCCGGGTACTGGACTTCGGCTCCTACGCCGTCACCCTGCTCGGCCACCGCCACCCCGAGGTGCTGGCCGCCGTCCGCCGCCAGCTGGACACCATGCCCACCGCGACCCGCAGCCTGGCCAACCCGGTGGCCGCCCGCGCCGCCGGGCTGCTCGCCGCCCACCTCGGCGGCGCCCTGCCCAAGGTGCACTTCGGGCTGAACGGCTCCGACGCGGTCGAGGTCGCCGTCAAGCTCGCCCGGCTGTCCACCGGCCGCGACCGGGTGCTCGCGGTGCGCGGCGGCTTCCACGGGAAGTCGCTCGGCGCCCTGGCCCTGACGCACAGTCCGCTCTACCGGGTCGGCCTGCGCGGCTGCGCGGTCGAGGTCGCCCACCTGGACCCGGACGACCCGCAGGCCCTGGCCCGGGAGCTGGCCGCCGGGCCGGTGGCCGCCCTGGTCTTCGAACCGGTCCAGGGGGAGAACGGCGCCGTCCCGCTCCCGCCGGAGGTGCTGCGCACCTGGTGCGCGGCGGCGGTGGAGCACGGCGCGATGGTGATCGCCGACGAGATCCAGTGCGGACTGCGCCGCTGCGGCGAACCCTCGCTCGCCCTGGCCCTCGGCCTGCCCGTGGACGGCGTGCTGCTGGGCAAGCCGCTCGGCGGCGGAGTCGTCCCGCTCTCCGCCCTGGTCTGCTCCGAGCGGCTGTACGCGCCGCTGGACGCCGACCCCTTCCTGCACTCGGCGACCTTCGGCGGCCACCCGCTGAGCTGCGCGGCCCTGCCGCCCGCCCTGGAGCTGACGGAGCGTCTGGCCGGGCACGGCCGGACCCTCTCCGCCCGGCTGGACGACGGGCTCGCCCGGCTGCGCGCCCGCCATCCCGAGGCGGTGCGCGAGGTGCGGGGCCTGGGGCTGCTGCGCGGGGTCGACCTCGACACGCCCGCCCGCGCGGGCGCGATGGTGCTCGAACTGGCCGCCCGCGGCCTGCTGGTCTCGCCCTGCCTGGGCCGCCCGACCACCATCCGGCTGCTACCGCCGCTGGTGGCCACCGAGGCCGAACTGGCCGAAGGGCTCGGCCTCCTGGACGCCGCCCTGACGGCGGTGACCACCCGATGATCGCTCCGGCTCGACGAAGGACGGACATGCCCACGCGCGAGGAACTGGCCCTGGTGGTCAGGACGACCATCTCCGATGTGCTCGGCACGGAGGTCGAGGAGGTGCAGGAGCACACCAGCCTGCTGGCCGACTACGGCATCGACAGCCTGGAGCTGATGGAGATCGGCTCCCGGCTGGAACGCACCCTGGCCCTGCGGATCGAGGTCGAGGACCTGACCCGGGCCGAGGACGTCGGCCAGGCCATCGACCTGCTCACCCTCCGCACGGCGGAGGCCCGGTGACGGCGCGTCGGGGAGCCCGGCGGCCGGACGGCGGTCACCGGGTGGCGGTCACCGGGATCGGCGTGAAGACCCCGGCGGGCAACGAGGTGCAGGAGGCGTACGAGACGGTGCTCAAGGCCCGCCCCACCGCCTCCGTCAGCGAACTCCTCACGGCGCGCGGCGTCTCGGTGCGGATCGCCTGCCTGGTCCCGCCGTTCGACGTGGAGTCCTACCTGACCCGCCGGGAGCTGCGGCAGATCGACCGGGCCGCCACCCTGCTGCTCTGCGCCGCCTCCGACGCCGTCGCCTCCGCCGGGTTCGCCGACTGCGGCGGGCTGTCGCCCGAGCGGGTCGGGGTGCAGATCGGCACCGGCATGGGCGGCCTGGCCAGCATGGAGCAGGTCACCACCGACCACTGGGACAGCCCAGGCGACCTCCCCGTCCACACCGTGCCGCGCACCATGGCCAACTCGGCCGCCAGCCGGCTCGCCCTGCGCTACGGGTACCAGGGCTCCTGCACCACCTACTCCTCGGCCTGCGCCAGCGGCACCACCGCGATCGGCGAGGCGGCCCGCCGGATCCGGCACGGCGAGCTGGACGCGGCGCTGGCCGGCGGCGTGGACGCCCCGGTCACCACGGTGATCGTCGGCGCGTTCGCGAAGATGCGCGCGATGTCGGCGCGCAACGGCGAACCCGGCCTGGCCAGCCGCCCGTTCGACACCGACCGGGACGGCTTCGTGATGGCCGAGGGCGCCGCCGTGCTGGTGCTGGAGCGCTGGGAGTCGGCGCTGGCCCGGGGCGCCACGGTCCTGGGCGAGGTGGCCGGGTACGCGGACAACTGCGACGCCTTCCACATCGTCGCCCCGATCGAGGACGGCGGGACGGCCGCCCGCTGCATGCGGCGGGCCGTCGCCGACGCCGGGCTGGCACCGGCCGACATCGGCCACGTCAACGCCCACGGCACCTCGACGGTGCTCAACGACCGTGCCGAGGCGCGGGCGATCGAGCGGGTCTTCGGCGCCGGGACGCTCCCGGTCACCGCCATGAAGGGCGTGACGGGCCACCTGATCGGCGGCTCCGGCGCCCTGGAGGCCGCCCTCGGACTGCTCTGCGCCGCCCGGGGCGAGGTGCCGCCGATCGCCAACCTGCGCAGCAGCCCCGAGGCCGCGCTGGTCGACCTGGTCCGTTCGGCGCCGCGCCGCATCCCGCCCGGGCGGCCGGTGCTCTCCAACTCCTTCGGCTTCGGCGGCCAGAACGCCTCGCTGGTGCTCACCCCCGCCTGACCCGCCGTCACCTCCCCTCCTACGCTGGGACGATGCCATGCGAATCCTGCTGACCGGCGCGACCGGAGTGGTCGGCACCGAGGCCCTGGGCCTGCTGCGGGCCACCGGCCACACCGTGGTCCCGGTGGCCCGCCGGGCCACCCCCGAGGCCCCGCTCACCTGGCGGATCGGCGCCGAGCCGCCGCCCGCCGACCTGGCCGGCCACTGGGACGTCATCGTGCACGCCGCTGCCACCACCCGCTGGACCCTGAGCCGCCCGGAGGCGGTCGCCGCCAACCTCGAACCGCTGCGCGCCGTGCTGGCCCTGGCCGACCGGGACACCCACCTGGTGCAGGTCTCGACCGCCTACGTCGGCGGCACCCGCAACGCGCGGGACCTGCGCGGCGCCGAGTTCGAGGGCTACCGCAACGGCTACGAGTGGTCCAAGGCCCGCTGCGAGGAGCTGGTCCGGGAGGAGCACCCCGGGCCGCTCACCGTGGTCCGCCCGCCGCTGGTGGTCGGCCGCAGCGGCGACGGGCGGATCGCCCGCTTCTCCGGCCCGTACACCATCCTGCAGGCCCTGGTCTCCGGCCTGGCCGCCGTGGTGGTCGGCGACCCGGGCGGCTACGCCGAGATCAGCCCCGTCGACCAGGTCGCCGAGGTGATCGCCGCCGCCGCACTGGCCGCGCCGCCCGCGGCCCCGCGCACCGAGGTGATCGCGGCGGGGCACGCCTGCCTGACGCTCTCGGAGCTGCTGGACGTCATCTGCGGGACGCTCAACTCCTGCCGAGCCGCCCACGGCGTGCCCCCGATCGCCCGGCCGCCGCTGGTCCCGGTGGAGCGCTGGGACCGCTTCTTCCTGCCGCTGGCGGACCGTCACCTCTCGCCGTTCCAGGCCCAGGCCGTGAAGCTGCTCGCGATGTTCCAGAGCTACACCGCGATGACCGAACCCTTCGCCCCGACCCACCCCGTCGCCGACCCGGCCGGTGTGATGGCCACCGCCGTGCGGCACTGGGCCGAGGCCAAGCCGCGGCTGTCGCTCGCCCGCCCGGAGCCGTGGACCCTGTTCGCCACGGCCTCCTGAGGGCGGGTCAGCGCGGCGGGCGCAGGCCGTCGGTGATGACCGCGAGGACGCGGTCGCGGGCTCCGGGATCGGCGGCGAGCTGCTCCACCGCTCCGCCGGCCGCGACCAGCAGGGCGATCAGCTCCGGCATCGCCAGGGCGGGGCGGACGGCACCGGCGCGCTGCGCGTCCTCCAGGAGAGCGGTGAGCCGGCCCAGGATCGCCTCGCTCGGTCCGCGGAGCGCGGTGTGGGCGTCCACCCCGGCCGCAGCCAGGGCCCGGGTGAACTCGCCCTTGCCGACCGAGCTCTCGACCAGCAGCCGGACGCAGTCGAAGAAGGCGGTGGCCGGGTCGTCCTCGTCGGCGAGTTCGGCGACCCGGGCGGCGACCGCCTCCAGGCGGCCGACCATCACCGCCTCCAGCAGGGCCTCCTTGGTCGGGAAGTGCCGGAACAGGGTGCCGACCCCGACCCCGGCGGCCCGGGCGATCTCCTCGGTGGGCACGGCGGTGCCGCGGGTGGTGAAGACCTCCGTGGCGACGTCGAGCAGCCGGGCGCGGTTGCGGGCGGCGTCCGCGCGCAGCGGGCGGTCCTGGCGGTCCTGACGGTCGGTCACCCTGCACCACACCTCTCGCCCGCCGGGGGCGGGAAAGCCTGGACAAGCGGAGTCGCCAGTCCGTATCGTTCTAAGCGGAGTCGCTGGTCCGATTCTAGCGGCCGAACCCACGGGGGTTGACCATGCCCGAAACCCTGTCACCGAGCGCCGTCTTCCACCGGCTGGTCGAGACGATCGGCGAGGAGCGCTACGGCGACCTCGCCGCCCTCTACGCCGAGGACGCGGTGGTCGAGACGCCCTTCCAGCCGGTCGGCCCGCGCCGGATCGAGGGCCGCCGGGCCCTGGCCGAGCGGTTCGCCCTGGTCGGCGCGGCCACGCCGGTCCGGCTGACCGCCACCGAGGTGGTGGTGCGCCGGACCGACGACCCCGAGGTGGTGGTGGCGGAGTGGGACTACCTGGTCCACCACCGGCCCACCGGGCGGGAGTTCACGGTCGCCAACGTCCAGGTGCTCCGGGTGCGGGACGGGCTGATCGTGCACAGCCGGGACTTCCACGACCACCTCGCCCTGGCCACGGCCACGGGTGCGGTGGAGGGCCTAGGCCTTCCCGACCCGCAGGTCGGGCCCGGTGCGGGGGAGTGACCACGGGGCCAGCGCGCGCGGTGCGGGCTGGTCGCAGAGCGTCTTGACGATCAGCGAACCGATCGGCCCGCCGCTCGCCGAGTCGTCCCTGCCCACGTACGGGTTGTAGGAGAGGGCGAACTGCCGCTTCCCGTCCCGGCTGCCGAGCAGCAGCGTGCTCCAGCCGGGCAGCCCGCCGTCGTGGCCCCAGGCCGGTTCGCACCCTGGGCCGAGGTCGATCCGCAGCACCCCGAGCCCGTACGTCCCGTTCGGGGTGTTGGTCGGGACGGTGGCGGTCAGCGCCGCCATCTCGGCCGGGCGCAGCAGCTTCCCGCCGAAGAGCGCGGCGTGGAAGCGGTTCAGGTCGGCGGTGGTGGAGATGCCGTTCCCGGCCGCGTCCACCACGCTCGGGTTGAGCCGGGAGATGTCGGCCGGGCCGGCGGGCATGTCCAGGTAGGCGTGCGCGTACGGGCCGCCCAGGCCGGTCTGCGAACCCGGGAACGCGGTGTGCTCCAGGTGCAGGGGCTCCACGATCCGGCGCTCCACCTCGCGCTGCCAGCTGCGGCCGGTGACCTTCCGGACGATCATCCCGGCGAGGACGTAGTTGGTGTTGGAGTAGTGCCAGCCCTGGCCGGGGGCGAAGTACGGCGGGTGCTCGACGCCCACCGCGACCAACTGGCGGGCCTGGTAGTCGCGGTAGCGCCAGCCGCCGTAGGCGAAGTCCTGGAGTTCGGCCTCGTCGTTCACCAGGAAGCGGTCGTCCTCGGTGAAGTTGAACAGGCCGCTGGTGTGGTTGAGCAGCTGGCGGACGGTGATCGCGCCGCCGTTCGGGACGACGCCGGGCAGGTGGCGCTCCACCGGGTCGTCGAGCCGCAGCCGGCCCTCGCCCGCCAGCTGGAGGACGACCGTGGCCACGAAGGTCTTGGTCACGCTCCCGATCCGGAACCACCCGTCCGCCCGGGCCGGCCGCCCGCCGTCCAGCTCCGCCACCCCGGCGGCGCCGTGCCACTGCGAGCGGCCGACCCGGATCTCGGCGAGCGCGGCCGTCATGCCGCCGTGTTCCACCAACTCCCGCAGCTCCTGCTGCCCCTCGACCCGGGCCCGCCGCTCCTCCCCGGCCCCGGCCACCGCCCCCTCGGCGGCGGCCACCGGAGCCACCGCCAACACGCTCGCCCCCGCCAACGCGACGGCTGCCAGCCGTACGCCCAACCCGGCCATGACGCCCCCTCTCCCCGGCCCCCCCTGCGGCACCGGGCCACCACCCTCGCACCCGCCACGCCCGCCGCACCTCCCCCGCGCGGGGTGCGCCGGAGCCCTGCGGAGGATGACCCTGACGGCCCGTCAAATCCTCCGCAGGGAGCTTGACTTGACGCTCCCGGTGCGAGGTCGAGGCGGACGCGTGCCCCGGTGGCGACCGCCCGATCCCACCAAGGCGACAGCCCCCTAGAGGTCGGCGCCCAGCTGCCGTCCCTCGGGGGCGCCGGGGAGGACCCAGGCGAGGACGGAGGCGGTGTGGGTCAGGAAGGGGGTGAGGGCGTCGTGTTCGGCGAGGCGGGTCTGGACCCGGGTGAAGAGGGCCGGGTCGCGGAGGAAGGCGCAGAACAGCAGGCCGCGGTCGGCGGGGCCGTCGTCGTAGGACCAGCTGCGCCGCAGCATCCGGGCGCCGCCGTCGAGCCGGGGGTTGCTCAGGCGGACGTGGGCGTCGGCGGGGAGGACGTAGGAGCCGTCGGGGTGCTTGGCGTAGACGTCGGGGGTGTCGTGCTCGGCGTTCCCGGTGAGCGGGGCGCCGGTGTCGGCCCGGCGCCCGACGGCCAGCTCCTGACGCTCCGTCGGGAGGGCGGCGAAGGCGGCGGTGTCCATCCGGATCCGGCGGTAGACCAGGACCGTCCCGTCCGCGTGCGGCCCGGGTAGGCCCCAGAGGGAGGGGTCGTCCGGGGCGGGGTTGGCGGTCCCGTCCTTGAAGCCGAAGAGGTTGCGCGGTGTCCGCCCCTCGGGGACGGGCGGCAGGAAGCCGGCCTGGCTCCAGCGGACGGCCGCGCCGCACCGCGCGGCGGCGGTGACCAGGTGCTCGGTCAGCACAGCGGTGGTCCAGGGCTGTTCGGCGGCGAGCTGGACCAGCAGGTCGCCCCCGCTGCGGGCGGGTTCGAGGCGGTCACCGGAGAAGGCGGGGAGCTCGGCCAGGGACGGAGGGACGTTCAGCCGCAACCGGGTGGCCGGGCCGGGCCCGAGCGCCACCAGGGAGGTGACCGGCGGCGTGCCGTCCAGGCGGGCGTCGGCGAGGGAGCCGTCCGCCGCCGAGGCCAGCACCGCGCCGATCGAGGCCAGCAGGGCGTGCAGCGCGTCCCGGCCCGCGCCGTCCGGCAGGTCGAGGGCGAGCAGCCGCACCGAAGGGAGTTGAGCGTGCGTCACCCCGGACTGCCGGGCGCCGTGGAACGGTACGGAGCCCGGTGCGGGCGGTGGCCCGGCCGGAGTGCGTTGCGGCGAACGGGTGAACGCGGTCGCGCCCGCCGCCCCGGCCCCGACCCCGGTGGCGAGGGCCGCGGTGAGCAGGGTCCGCCGGTCGAAGCAGGGGCGTGCGGTGGTCGGCACGCCCTCCGGGTTCGGGCGTTCGGTGTGCATGCCGTCCGTCCCGGACGGTAGAACACGATCCATGCAATTCCTCCGTGGTTCCGTGAAGGTGATGATCCGTCAGGCCGCCGTCTGCCTGGCGGTGCCGGTCCTGCTGGCGGCGGCCGGCTGCTCGGCGGGCGGCGGGGGCGAGGACTCCGCGGACCGCCACCCGGCGGGGGCGGTGATCCGGGTGCCGGCCGATCTGCCGACGGTGCAGCGGGCGGTGGACGTGGCGGTGCCCGGCGACCTGGTGCTGGTCTCGCCCGGCACCTACCGGGAGAGCGTGCGGATCACCCGGCCCCGGGTGGTGCTGCGGGGCACGGACCGCAACGCGGTGGTGTTCGACGGCGGACTCAAGCTGGTCAACGGGATCACCGCGACCGGCGCGGGCACGGTGGTGGAGAACCTGACGGTGCGCGGCTACCTCGCCAACGGGGTGCTGTTCACCGGCGTCACCGACGAGAAGCTCCAGCGGCACGGCGCTGGCGGCTCGGCCTACGACCCGCTGGACACCACCCGCTTCCCCCCCGGTGGAGGGTTTCCGGGCGACCAGGGTCACCTCGTACGGGAACGCGCTCTACGGCATCTACGCCTTCGACGCGCGCGGCGGGATCATCGAGGACTCGTACGCCTCGGGGATGGCCGACTCGGGGATCTACGTCGGCCAGTGCCGGCCCTGCGACACCCTGGTGCGGGGGAACACGGTGGAGCGCAACGCCGTCGGCATCGAGATCACCAACGCCTCGGAGAACCTCACCGTGGTGGGCAACCGGGCGGTGGGCAACCGGGTCGGAGTGACCGTCAACTCCAACGACCTGGAGTCGCTGGCCCCCCAGCACGGCGCGGTGATCGCGGGCAACGTGGTGGCCGACAACAACGCGGCGGACTCGCCGCAGCAGGCCGACGGCGGGTTCGGCATCGGCATCGGGATCGGCGGCGGCGTCGACAACCGGGTGGAGCGCAACCTGGTGACGGGCAACCGGTCGGCGGGCGTGGTGGTCACCGACCCGCCCGGGCACCCGGCCAGCGGCAACCGCGTCACCGCCAACCGGGTCACCGGCAACGGGGTGGACCTGGTCGGGGCGGCGGCCGCGCCGAGCAACTGCTTCACCGGCAACGGGCCGGTCAGCCAGAGCCCGCCGGGGCTGGAGCAGGTGGCACCCTGCGGGGTGAACGGCTCCGCCCCGGTGCCCAGGGGCCGCGCGGCGGCCGTCCAGGCCCCGCCCGGCACGCCGTTCAACGAAGTCCCCGCGCCGCCCGCCCAGCCCTCGCTGCCCGACCCGAACGCCCCTGCCGTCCCGGCCGTCGCCCTCCCCGGCCCGGTCGACCCGGCCGCCTACCCGCTGCCGACGGGCGTCTGACCGCACGTCAGCCGACCGTCGCCCAGGGGGCCTGCGGCAGCCGGGCGTCCGGCTGCGGCCCCTCCAGGTCCAGGACGGTGGGCGTGGCGAGCCCGGTGATCCGCATGGTGACCCGCCGCAGGCCGCCGTCGGCGTCGATCCAGTAGGTGAGCGGGGAGGCGGCCGTGTCGCGGTCGGCGGCGCCGCGCGGGCGGGGGCCGGAGATCCGGTCGTGGGCGCGGCCGTCGATCCGGTCCCGGCCCAACCAGCGGGGGCCCGACTGGGCGAGCAACAGGGGGTTGTCGGGCCGGTCCGCGCCCAGTCGGGCCAGCAGGTCGAGGCCCGCGTCGAGCGGGTCGGTGCCGAACGGCCGGGAGGCCCAAGCGCTGCGCGGCAGGTGCTCGGCCTGCTCCCAGGCCGGGCCCGTCGCACCGGCGGACGGCTTCGCCAGGCCCAGCCCGCCGGTGTCCCAGACCACCAGGCCCTCGTCCACGGTGCCGGCCGGTCCGTGGACCCGGTAGCCGCCCGCCGCGTGCCGGGTGCGGTAGTCGATCACGCCGTGCACCTCCGTGACCAGGCCGCCGCCCGCCGAGGCGGTGAGGGCCACCCGGACGGGGCCGTGGCCGTAGAGGGTGAACCGGGCCAGCGCCAGCCGGGAGGCCTCCTCGCTGCTGAGCGGGCGGCTCTGCTCCTGACGGTCGGTCATCCGCCAGGCCGTCACCCCGCCGGCGGCGAGCAGTGCCGCCGCGAGGGCGGCGGCCACGGCGGTGCGGCGGCGCTTCTTGTGGGTCGGCATCCGGGGGCGTCCTTTCCAGCGGAGGGCGGGGCCCCGGGGAAGCTCCCGGGGCCCCGGTGTTCCGGGTGTCTGACGAGGTGTCAGCCGGTGCGGCGCTTCCTGAGCACCAGCAGGACCACCGTGCCGAGCACCACCAGCAGGCCGCCCGCGGCGACCAGGTACGGGGCGCTGCCGCCCCCGCCGGTGTTGGCCAGCGGCCCCGAGGGCTGCGGCACGGCCGGCGGTGGCGGGGTCGGGGTCGTGGTCGGACCGGGCGCGGGGACCTCCACCGAAGGCGTCGGGGTCGGGGTCGGCGTGGGCGTCGGGGTCGGCGGGATCAGGGTGTTGACCGCCGTGGTGGTGACGCCCGCGTCCAGGTGCTCCTCGTCCAGCACCACGGGCCCGAGGACCGGCTGGTCGGGAGCCCGGTAGCCCGGCGGCGGGCTGAGCTCCTGCCAGTAGTAACCGCCCAGGTCCGCCCGGCCGGTGCAGGTGCCGTCCGCCCCGGTGGTGCAGGGGCCGTCGACCTTGGTGTCCGGCTTTCCGCCGTCCGTCTGCAGACCTGCGGTGTCGTTGCTCTCCCGCCACAGCTGGAACACCGCACCGGGCAGCACCTTGCCGTCCGGGTCCTGCTTGACCAGGCGCAGCGCGCCGAGCTGACGCCGGAACCCGAAGTCGAAGCCGTGGTCGTTCTGCCCGGGACCGTCTGTGGTGAGCGCCCGCTCGACGTACGTGCCGCCCGGCGGGACGGTGCCGTCGGAGTCGGTCAGGCGGTTGTCGCCGACGTCCGCCGCCGTCGGCACCCAGTGGTGCAGCGGCCCGCCCACGGCGTAGTCCGCGGGGTTGTCGAGGCGGATGGTGTAGGCGGTCCTCGGCTTCAGCCCGCCGGTGACGTTGGTGTCGTCGAAGTAGTACTCGCCGCGCGCGGTGGTCGTGGTGCTGCCGACCTTCGTGCCGTCCGCGTCGTAGAGGTTCACCGTCGCGCCCACCACCGGCTTCTGCTGCGGCAGTTGGAGCCCGGAGCGCTCGGGGTCGTACCAGACCCGGTTGCCGATCTGCAGCGGCGCCCGGTCGCAGAGCACCTCCAGGTCGGCCATCGCGGCGCCCTTGCCGAACCGCGACCGGCCGTCGGACAGCTCCTGGCCGAAGCCCGGGTCCGGACCGCCGGTGCGCAGGGTGAACATGGTGCCCGCGCTGACGATGTTGTTGGCGACGTCGTAGCCGGAGGTGGCGACGGAGGTCTCCACCTTGGAGAGCGCCAGCCCCGCGAAGGCCGGGTACGGGTGGCCCCAGGGGTAGGGGCGGGGCTGGTCGAAGAAGTTCTTGTTGCGGACGGTCGCGCCGCAGCCCAGGTTGACGTCCAGCACGTACCGGGCGTCGGGCGAGGTGCCGGACCTGCAGGCCTTGTTGAGGTCGGCCGAGGCGAGCACCGAGACGAATCCGGGGGGCTGCGGCCCGCCCTCGGCGGGGAACGCGGCGGCCTGGTCGGCGTAGCGGTCGCGGAAGACCAGCAGCATCGAGCCGTCGGTCTCGAAGCCGATCTCGCCGAGCTCGGGCTCGGGGTGGACGTTGCAGACCTGCCCGGTGCCGGTGGTCGGCTGGGTGTCCGTCCACGGGTACCAGAAGTAGCCCGCGCAGCCGGTCGGGGTGCCCCGGTGGTCCAGCGGCTGGTCCAGCACGACCGTGCCGAAGGCACCCGTCGCCGGGTCGAACTGCCGCACCACGGCCCGCAGATCGCCGATCTTCTGGGTGGACTCGCCGGAGCAGACGCCGCCGAGGTAGCCGACGCCGTCCTGCACGCCGAGGCCGAACGGGCGCCAGTCCTCCGGCGAGGGGCAGTCCGCCGCCGGGATCGGGTAGACGCCCTTGGGTTCGGTGGCGGCCGGCGCGGTGGCGTCGTACCGGTAGAGCCTGCGGTCGGCCAGGTTGACCACGTACAGGTCGCGGCCGTCCTCGGTGAGCTTGAGCCCGCCGAGGCTCTCCCGGCCGACCGGGGCGAAGAAGCCCGGGTCGTCGGCGCCGGTGTGGGTGGTGGAGCCCGCGTCGGGGACGGTGGTGAAGAGCGAAGTCGCCTTGGTCACCGGGTCGGTGACGTACACGGCGCCCGGCCCGCCCGGGCCGTAGGCGGTGTTCCGCTTGGCGTGGGCGGAGCTGAACAGCCGCCGGTCCTCGCGGTTCCAGGCGATGCCGAAGACGTTCCCGGTGGTGGCGGCGGTGGAGACGTTCGTGACGTCCTTGTTCACCCCGCGCGAGCGGTACGGGAAGGTCAGCAGGGTGCGGCTGGTGCCCGGTTCGAGCGAGGCGGGCTGACAGGCGGTGGCCAGCGGCGCGTTCGCCTGGCAGTAGTCGGCGGGGTTCCACAGGCCGGTGGTGAAGGTGACCTGCCGGCCGGCCGAGAGGTCGACGAACTCCTCGTTGCTGCTGAGCGCGGTCGGTGCCCCCGTCAGCCCCGTCCGGGAGGCGAAGGCCGGGAAGAGCACGCCGGGCTTCGGGTTGACCACCTCGACCCGGTACCGGCCGCCGGTGCTCCCGGCCTCCGGCGTCAGCGTCACGGTGCCGTCGGCGGTGGTCACGGCGGTGCGCACCGCCCCGTCCGCCCCGGTCAGGGTGACCGTGACCCCCGCCAGCCCCGGCTCCAGCGCCGGGCTCCACGTCCCGTCGTCGTCGACGGCCCGGACCACCCGGACCGTCACGGACCCGTCCGCGTCGGCCGGTGAGGCCGGGGGCGCCGCCACGGTGGTCGCCGTGGTCACGGTGGCGAACGCGGCCACCAGGGCTGCGGCCCGGCCGGCCGCCCGGCGCCCGGCCCTCTTCGGCACGGGTGCTCTCGTCTGCTGCGGTATCTGCCTCATAACCTGCTCTCGCTGGTCGGGAAGGCGCGCCGGGCCGGGCCCGGCACATCACCTGAATGGTGTCGCGTACGCACCATTCGGCCGATCGTAAGCGGAAGTAGGGCATCCGGCAGGTGGTGGAGGGAAACTGACGGTTCGTCAGGAAGCACGCCCGGTGGTTCGTGTGCACCGGGTGCGCCCCCGGCGTGCTCTCCTCAGCCCCTGATGTCCACGTGCACGTCGAAGCGCACGGTCACCACGGTCACGAAGACGTTGCCCCGCACCTTGCGGGTGGCCAGGGTCTTGCCGACCGACCCCTTGCCCTTGCCCTTGGCGTCCTTGTCCTCGGCCTCCAGGGACTCGAAGCGGGAGAACGGCGAGGCGGCGAGCCGGCCCGAGGGGGTGCCGAGGCGCGTCCACTCCGCTTCGGCGGGCCGGCGCTCCGTCAGGAGGGCGCGTCCGCGCGGACGGAGCGCATCCGGACCGCCGCGTAGACGCAGCCCGCCAGGGCCAGGTCGGAGAGCAGCATGAAGCCGATTGAGTAGCTGCCCTTCTCGCTGTACACCGCCCCCATCACCAGCGGCGGCACGAAGCCGCCCAGCCCGCCGACCGCGCCCACGATGCCGGTCACGCTGCCCACCTGGCCCACCGGCGTGACCTGCGCGACCAGCGCGAAGACCGCGCCGCTGCTGGTCGACAGGCCGGCCGCCATCAGCAGGAAGGCGATCGTGCCGACCGGGCTGAGCTCCGGGTCGAAGGCCTGGACGATCGCGAAGAGCGCGGTCAGTGCCAGCGACCAGGCGGTCACCACGGCCGGGTGGACCCGGTCCGACAGCCAGCCGCCGAACGGGCGGAACACCACCGTCACGAGGGCGAAGCCGGCCGCCTTGGCCCCCGCGTCGGTGGCCGAGAGGTGGTACCAGGTCTTGAGGTAGGTCGGCAGGTAGACCCCGAAGGCGACGATCCCGCCGAAGCCGATCGCGTACAGCGCCGAGAGCTCCCAGGTCACCCGCAGCCGGCCGGCCGCCGCGAGCCGCGCGGGCAGCGGGGCGGTCGGTACCACCCGGTCCGGCCGGTCGCGCAGGAACAGCAGGGCCAGCACCACGTAGACCGCGAGGGCCACCGCCATCACCGTGAACGGCAGGGCCTCGCCGTGCTTCCACAGCCGCGGGGTGACGTACCCGGACAGGGCCACCCCGCCCATCCCCATGCCGAACACGCCGACGCCCAGGCCGCGCTTGTGCGGCGGGAACCAGGAGTTCACCAGCGGCACGCCGATCGCGAAGGTGGTCCCGCCCAGGCCGAGCAGGAAGCCCACCGCCAGCAGCGCCCCGTAGGAGCTCTTGGCCGGGATCAGCAGCAGCACGGGAAGGATCGTCAGCCCCGACACCAGCGGGAACATCAGCCGCGCCCCGTACCGGTCGGTCAGCGCGCCGACCGGCACCCGGCCCAGCGATCCGACCAGCACCGGCACCGCCACCAGCAGCGACTGGGCGAACGAGGACATGTGCAGGGTCCTGTCGAACTCCCCGGCCAGCGGCGCGATCAGGTTCCAGGCCCAGAAGGTCAGCGTGAAGCCGACCGTGGCCACCACCAGGTTCACGTACGCGGCCCGGGGCACCCGCTGCTCCGCCGTGCTCACAGGGCCACTCCCGCTCTCGGTCCACTTGCCTGACGCCCCATCACAGCAGCGGCCCCCCACCGGGGCGTGCAGGCGCCGCGCCCGCGCCCGCCCGTTCGGACCAGCCGCGTCATCCCTCCGGGTGGGCTCCTTCCCGAGGGCGTCCGGCAGCCGGCGCACCGACGGCCGCCGCCCGGTGGAGGTTCCACCGGGCGGCGGCCGTGGGTCGTGCGGGTCTCCGTCAGCCGCGTCGGCGCGCGGTCCGCCAGAGGGTGAAGCCGGCCAGCAGGAGGGTGGTGGCCAGCACGGAGCCGAGCAGGGCCGCTCCGGTGCCGGTGGCGGGGAGGTCACCGGCGGGCGGGGCGGGGGCCGGGAAGGTGTTGGTGACGGTGATGGTGGCGGTGGAGTCCGCCGTGATCACCACCGGGTCCTCGGCCGTGCCGTGGTCGACCACGGCCTCGGCGGTGGCACCGGTGTCGATCTCCTCGGCCCAGCAGCGGGAGTTGACCGGCAGCGGGGAGATCACCACGGGCTGACCGGCGGTCAGCCCGTAGGTGTGGTGGAGCACCAGGCCCCCGGCGGCCCCGGCGGCGTCGGGCAGGGCGCAGGAGACCTTCACCCGGAAGGTGAGCCCGGCGGCGTAGCCCGCGGCCTCGCCGGTGAGCTGCTTGGCCAGGGTGAGCGCGCCGAACTCGAAGTCGTTGGTCACGGTGGCGGTCTGCACCGACGGGGTGCCCAGGCCCGGGGTGATGGTCACGGTGACCGGCGCGGAGGCCGGATGGTCGGCCCGGCCGCCCCGGGCGGAGGTCTCCCAGACCTGGCAGACGGTGCCGGCCTGCAGGTGATCGACCGTCACCGGGGCGTCCACGGTGACCCGGTAGTCCTGGTCCACGACGGTGCGGGCCGGGTTGCCCTGCGGCTGCAGGGTGCAGGTGACGTGGAAGGGGAACGGCACCTTCGACATCAGCGGGCCGAGCGCGGCGGGGTACGTGCCGAGGGCCTTGGCCAGCTTCAGCGCGCCGTAGCCGAGGGCGACGCCGACCTGGACGGGCTCGTTGGGCTGGAGCACCCGGTCGGTGTCGGCCCGGTCGGTGGTCTCGTTGTGCGCGTAGGAGTTCCAGGCGATGGTCGGGTCGCCGTTGTGCGCCACGTCCAGCGGGGTGTCCATGGCGTAGGTGACGTCCACCGTTCCGCCGGGGGCCAGGGTGGGGGAGAAGGCCAGGTCGAGGCGGAGGCCGACGGCCTGCGGGCCGAAGGGGTCGTCCCAGGTGGTGGCGGGGCAGCGGGCCGCCGAGGAGCCGGCGCCGCCCATCTTCAGGTCGTCGGTGCAGAGCGGCTCGGTGTTCTCGTAGGCGGCCGTCATGCTGCCCGGGCCGGTCAGCCGCGGGGCGGTGGCCAGCGTCGGGCGGTGGTCCCAGGCCGTGTTGCGGGGCTGGTCCAGCAGGACGCCGCGGTCGCCCTGGACCGGGAAGCGGTCGACGATCCGCATCGCCTTGGCCGGTTCGGTGCCCGCGTTCTGAAGGCGCATCAGGTACTGGTAGCAGTCACCGGGGTTGACCAGGGCGATGCAGGGGGTGGAGGTGTAGCGGCGGCCGTCGGCGTCGGTGGTGGCCAGGCAGCCCTCGCTGCCGACCGGGACGGCGGTGCCGGTCTGGACGTTGTACCAGCCGAGCGCGTCGTTGCCGGACACCCACTTGCGGGCGCTGAAGGCGGCGCCCGACTTGGCGCTGAGGGTGGCCGAGGCGGTGCAGTACAGCCCGGCGCCGAAGGCGCCGTCCCGGTCGCCCGGCCCGTCGCAGGCCAGCGCCGGGTCCGAGGAGGTGGCGCCCATGGTGTTGGTGACGGTCTGTCCGGCGTCGATGCCCGGCTCCAGGGTGACGTGGAACTCGATGGTGAAGGTCGCCCCGGGGGCCAGCACCCAGGGGGTGCCGTCGGCGTTCTTCGAGAAGTCCCAGGTCAGGGCGGAGACCCGGCTGCCGCTGGTGGTCTCGGTGAAGACCGGCGTGGGCACCGGCGCCGTCCCGGCCGGGACCTGGGCGTCCGTCACCTTGAAGGGCTTGCCGCCGTCGCCCTGGAAGGTGTCGAGGAAGGCGATGCCCGGCGGCAGGGCGTCCTTGACCACCAGGCCCGGGACGTTGGCGGTGCCGGTGTTGGCGACCTTGAGGTAGAACGGGGCGTCCTCACCGGGGGCGAGCACGGTGTTCGGGGTCTTGCTGACGGCGAGCACCGGGTTGCCCTTGACCAGCTTGAGGGTGGCGGTCACGGGGGAGATGGCGGCGGGCTGCCCGTCCGTCTCCAGCTTGGTGAGGTAGCTGCCGCTGACGGTGTCCTCCAGCTGGTCCGGGACGGGGCCGCCGGTGGAGCGCAGCGCCGGGCGCGGGCTGACGTCCAGGTGCAGGACGCCCGCGCAGCTGTCGCCGCCGCAGGGGGTGAGGGTGTAGCCGTCGTTGAAGGTGCTGGTCGAGGACCAGGTGGCCCGGACCCCGGTCACGTCGGCGGCGTTCACCCCGGCGGGGAGCGCGGCCGAGCCGGCCGGGGTGCCGTTCACCCAGGCGCCGTTGACGAAGGCGTCGACCTGGACCCGGTCCGCCCCGGCGGGCATCTTGTTCGAGGTGATGGCGGTCAGGTCGACGGCGTCGAAGAAGTCCGCGTCCTGGTCGGTGACCTGGAGGGTCTTGGCCGACATGTTGCCGGTGTTGACCACGGTGAGGGCCACGTCCGCGTGCTGACGCTCCAGCCCGGGGACGTACTGGGGGAGCTGGCCGGGGCTGATCGACTTGTTGAGCGAGGCCGAGTCGGAGGCCGGGCCGGTGTTCATCGAGGAGGAGCAGAGCGGATCGCCCGAGGTGTAGCCGGAGTCCGCGGTGAGCGTGAAGCAGTTGCCGAAGGTGGTGCCGTCCGGTGTGCCCGGGCGGCGCTCGGCCACCACGTCGACGGTGAAGCCGCCCCCGGGCGGGATCTCGCCGGGGTAGGCGACCCGGATCGCGGTGGCCCGGTGGAGCAGCGCGGTGTCGGCGGCGGAGTAGGCCACCCAGCCGCCGGCCCCGGCGTTGGCGGTCGGGTCCCAGACCTGGACGGTGGCGCCGGAGGTGCTCGGGTTCAGCGTCACCGAGTCGATCTGCAGGGTGCTGAAGGGGGTGCCCTTGCTGAAGTCGGGCGTGCCGTCGGGCTTGGCGGGCGGGTCGGTGAGCACGGGGTTGACCATCGGGATGTTGCCGTTGTTGCGCACCGTCAGGTGCATGGTGAACGGCTGGCCCGGCGGGATGTCGGTCTGATCGGTGGACTTGCTGCCGCCGGTGGAGGAGCGCGGGTCCTCGACGGTGAGGGCCTGGCAGGCCCGGCCGGTGGCGGTGCCGCTGCCGTCGGTGCGGCCCGCGTCCCCGGCGAAGGCGGCGCAGTCGTTCAGCTGACCGGCCGTCACCCCCGGGGCCAGCGGGCCGTGCAGGTCGAGCCCGGCGTCGGCGCCCGGCGCGATGGACGGGTTCCCGTCGGCGTCGGTCCCGGTGTAGGTGACCTCGACGCCGGTGACGGTGGTGCCGGCCTTGGCCACGTCCACGGTGGTGTCGGCGGTGTAGGTGGTGGTGCTGCTGGTGCCGTCCGCGTAACGGACCGTCAGGGTGGCCTGGGTGGCGCCGTCCGGGAAGCGCAGCCGCACCTGCTGGACCTGGACCTTGGCGAAGTCGGCCTCGGTGCCCGGCTGCGGTTCGGTGACGGTGACGGACTTCACCGGGAACGGGGAGGCGTTGGTGACGTCGACCATCGCGGTCACGGGCGAGCCCTCACCGGCCACGGCGTGCTCGTCGCTCTGCTGGGTGAAGTCGCCGTTGGTGTCCGGGAAGAACTTCTTGGTGCCGGTGAGCACCAGCACGTCGGGAAGGATGTCGTACGGGGCGCAGGCGGCCGTGCCGGTGGCCGTCCCGGCGACCGGGTCCTGGGCGGAGGGGGTGGCGCAGTTGGAGACCGTCACCTTGTCGGTGGGGCGCAGCGGTTGCCCGGTGGAGCGGGTGGTGTCGCGCAGCTTCAGGCCGACCGTGACGGTGCCGCCGTCCGGGTCGTAGGGCAGCGGATCGCCGTTGCTGTTGGTGAAGGTGACCGAGAAGCCGGTGACGTCCCCGGGTGCGACGCCCGCCGGCAGCGGCAGCGGCCCGGGAGCGCTGATCGACGGGCCGGTGACGGTGGCGCCGGAGGCGGTGGTCACGGTCAGGGCCGCACGGTCCGCCCCGGCCGGGAAGGCGGTGACGGTGGCGGACTCGAAGTCGAAGTACTCGAAGGTCTGCTGGCCGGTGTCGGAGACGGTCAGGCTGCTCACCTGGGCGGAGGAGCTGGAGTTGTTGCGGACCCCGAGGGTGAGCGTGCTCTCCTCGCCGCTGCCCGCGACCGCCGAGCCGTCCGTCCAGCTCTTGGTGGCCACCGGCTTGACGACGCGGGGGATGGAGACGGTGACGTCGTCCGAGGCGGAGGCGGGATCGGCGTTGTCCGCCTTCACGTCGGCGGTGTTGGTCAGCACGGTGCCGTCGGCCAGCTGGGTGTCGGCCGGGACGCGCATGCCGACCTCGACGCTACCGGCCTGGCCGGCCCGCAGGCCGGTGGTGTCGGCGGGGTTCTGCAGCGGCTGCTTGTAGACCACGGTCAGCAGGCGGGTGCCGGCGTCGTAGGTGACGTCCCGGGTGCTGGTGGACTTCGGAAGGCTGGTCACCTCCAGACCGGCCGGGAGGGTGTCCGTGACGGTGAAGTGGACGCAGTCCACGGTCAGGCCGGAGCACTGGCCGGCCAGGGTGTAGGTGAACTCGTCACCGGGCTGGAGGGGGCGGCCCGAGGGGTCGTGGGTCTTGGTGATGCCGACCGAGCTGAGCGCGTCCGCCGCCGAGGCGAGCGGGAGGAGGGGTGCCGGCCGATCCCAGGAGCAGGCCGAGCACCCAGCGCGATCCGTAGCGGCGGGCGGAGTGGGCGGCGTCCCGGTCGGGGCATCGGGCATTCCTCCTGATCAACGACAAATACGATCAGAACGGTAGCGGTGACGCTGCGTCAACCGCCGAGGTGGGGGCGTGTGTGCCGCCGAGTGCGGCCGAACGGGTCGGGCGTCCGACGCGTCCGACGGTTCGTCACCGGGGCTGGGCTGCCGGGCCGTTACGCGATCATGACCCGCTCGCCGGGTGGCTGAGATCCGGTCGAGGCCGGACCCTGACACTCCCGGCCTACGTTCTCCGCATGTCGACCAACACCCGAACCCGTACCGCCCCCGGCCGCAGGGCCGCAGCCGCCGGGGCACTGCTGATCACCGCCGCCACCGCCGTGGCGCTGCCGCCGGCCGCTTTCGCCGCCACGGCCGGCGGCAGCGGCCTCAGCGTGCACACCGGCGCCACCACCGCCCCGGAACGCGCGCGGATCGACGCCTACTGGACCCCGGACCGGATGCGGCTGGCCGGGGCCCTCATCCCGGAGATCACCCCCGTGCCGGAGGACGACCACACCCCCGCCGACCCGAGGCCGCTGCCCGCCGACACCCCCGACCCCGGCGCCGTGTGGACCCACGGCGGCGCCGTGGAGCGCAGCGTCGGCCGGCTCTTCTTCACCTTCTCCGACGGCTACGACGGCAGCTGCACCGCCCACGGTGGTCACCGCCCCGAACCGCTCCACCGTCGTCACCGGCCGCGCACTGCCTGCGCGGTGCCGGTCCGTCGGGCCGCCGCCGACACCTGGCGGCACAACCTGTACTTCGTCCCCGGCTACCGCAACGGCAGCAAGCCGCTCGGCGGCTTCAGCGTCGCCGTCATGGCGACGTCGAGCGCCTGGGACACCGCCGCCACCTCCGACGAGGCGGCCCTGGGCGGTCACGACGCCGCGACGGCGGTGCTCAACCGCTCCGCCGACGGACGCCGGGTCGCGGACGTCACCGGCAGCCAGCGGATCGCCTTCTCCCCGCCGAGGGAAGGCGAGTTCACGCACGCCTTCGGCTACCCCAAGGACCGGCTGAACAACCCGGAGGGCAAGTACACCGGCTCCCGCATGATCCACTGCGCCGGCCCCGTCCGCACCTCCCCGGCCGCGCCCCCGCTCCGCGGCACCACCTGCGACATGTCGCACGGCGCCAGCGGCGGCCCGCAGTTCGCCGCCTTCGACACCCGCACCGGCACCGGCACCGTCGTCGGGGTCACCACCACGACGGAGGAGCTCGCCGGCGGCCTCCCCGGCACGCTCTACGCCACCGCCCTCGGCGACGCGGCCCGCCAGCTCTACGACTGGGCGCGTTACCTGCCGTCCTGACGGCCCGTCGGGGGTGCGGTGTGCTGGAATGGGCAGCGTCCTGAAGGTCGAGGCGTGAGGCGGGTGCGGCGTGAACGAGCCGGTCAGGTGGGGCAGCGGGGACCCGGGCCCGTTCTTCCACGGCACCAAGGCGGTCGTGGCGGTCGGCGGGCTGCTGGAGCCCGGGTACGGCTCCAACTACGGCAAGGGCGACAAGGCCAACTTCGTCTACCTGAGCGCTACCCTGAACGCCGCCGTCTGGGGCGCGGAGCTCGCCGCGGGGGAGGAGCGGGGACGGATCTACGTCGTCGAACCGACCGGCGCGTTCGAGGACGACCCGAACCTGACGGACCGGAAGTTCCCCGGCAACCCGACCCGCTCCTACCGCTCCCGGCAGCCCCTGCGCGTGGTCGCGGAGCTCCGGGAGTGGCAGGGCCACTCGGAGGAGGAGCTGCGGCAGATGCACGACCACCTGGCGGCGCTGAAGGCCCGGGGCATCGAGGCCATCAACGAGTGAACTCCCATCCCTCGGGGGGAGTGCGGTGGCTGTGTCGGACGTTGGATCGCAGGGATGGAAACGATTGAGCTGGTGCGCGTGCCGTGACCAGCGAATGATCAGGGGGCAACCGTTGGACGATGAGCAGAGTTTCCACCGTTACGGGCTCCGTCCCGTCGGCGCCGACCTCGACGAGATCCGTTCAGTGCTCAGAGAGCACACGAGGCTTGAGCGACAGTCCCAGGGCTACGGCGACACCGAACTGATGAAGCTCTGCTGTGTCCAACTGTTCAACAGCGGCGGCATCGACGATGTGCTTCTCGTCTGGAGCGCGAAGCGGGCCAGCTTCGACGCGGGCTGCTCGATCGACATCGAGCTCCTGCTCGGGCACGGGCTCGATGCGACGAAGGAGTACCTCTCGGCGCACCCGGAGCCTTCTGCCGCGGAGGCGCTGGACCGACTGTCCAAGCTCGAGGCCGACGGCGCGTTCGAGGGTTTCTCGGTCGAGGAGCGCTCGGCTCTCTACGACATGTACTACAGGGGCTACTGAATCGTTCGAGTCCGGTCACTCATGGCCCGTGGAGTTCGGTCTCCCAGGCCTGGAACGGCGGCTCCACCTGGTACGTCGGGTCGCAGAAGCCGCGAATCCACTGCGCTGCGCGGTACTGGGCATCTCCGTCGTTGAGCACGTTTCCATCGGAGTCGATCTCCAGCACGTTGCTGTAGACGGCGAAGACCTGCTCCAACGGAGAGCCGAACCGGAACAGAGCCGGCCGGTAGTCGAATCCGTCGAGCAGGTCCACGTCGACAGTGCCGTTGGCCAGGTAGAACGCGAAGAACCGAAGGGAAGCACGCAGATCGACAGGTAGATGTCCCATCGGGGCATCATGCCTCGTGGGGCGACCAGCTTGCCGAGATCACTCGGGCGACACGGCCGGGGTGAGGGGGCCGGCCGGGCCCGACGTGGAGTCAGTCCTGGCCGGTGGACTCGTCGTCGGGCTCCAGGAAGTGCTCGGGCATCGTCCAGGTGATCCCGGGGGGACCGGTCAGGTAGTGCCCGTCGCGGAGCACGGGCGGGCCGGTCAGTTCCAGGGAGTAGAGCACTTCCCCGTCCCGGAGCTCGGCGTCCAGGACCACTGCTGCGGTGCCGACCTGTTCGGGCAGGACGGAGCGCGGCGGGTCCTGCCGGTCCTCGGCGGCGCGGAAGCGCACCCGGTCGCCGCGGGCGAAGGCCGCGTGGGGGCGGCCCAGAGGGCGGCCGACACGGCGGCTTCGGCGTGGAGGCGGGTGGTGGGGAAGACCGGGACGGGGCTGTCGTCCTCGCTGACGAGGAGTTCGATCTCGGTGCAGCCGAGGATGACGCCCTCGGCTCCGGAGGCCACCAGGTCGGCGATGACGTGTCGGTAGGCGGCGCGGGACTCCTCGCGGACCAGGCCGAGGCAGAGCTCCTCGTAGATGACCCGGTGGACCAGGGCGCGTCCGGGTGCGTCCGGGACGAGGACGTCGAGGCCGTGGGCGGCGAGCCGGTCGCGGTAGAAGTCCTGCTCCATGGTGAAGGCCGTGCCGAGGAGGCCCGACCCGCCGCACGCCGGCCGCTAGCACCGCCGCCGCGGTGGCGTCGGCGAGGTGCAGCAGCGGGATGTCGACCGCCTGCGCGACCCGGTCGGCGACCTTGTGCATGGTGTTGGTGCAGATCAGCAGGAGCTCGGCCCCGGCGGCCTCCACCGACTTGGCGGCTGCGGCGAGCAGGTCGCCTGCCGCGCCCCAGTCGCCGGCCACCTGCAGGCGCTCGACCTCGGCGAAGTCCACCGAGTGGAGCACGCACTTGGCGGAGTGCAGCCCGCCGAGCCGCTCCCGGGTCAGTTCGTTGAGCAGTCGGTAGTACTCCGCCGTCGATTCCCAGCTCATTCCGCCGAGCAGCCCGATCGTCTTCACCGGTCCACTCTTTCACGCCGCGTCAGGCGGC
>NZ_BAAAYB010000112.1:0-237 GCF_039535905.1 Kitasatospora albolonga
TTTTTTTTCTTCTTTTTTCTTTTCTTTTCTTTTCTCTTTTCTCTTCTCTCTCTTTTCTCTTTTCTTTTCTTCTTCTCTTTTTTTTTCTTTTTTTTCTTTCTTTTCTTTTTTTCTTTCTCTTTTTTTTTCTTTTCTTTTTCTTTTCTTTTTTTTCTTCTTTTCTCTTTTTTTCTCTCTCTTTTTCTTTTTTTTTCTTTTTTTTTCTCTCTTTTTCTTTTCTTTTCTCTCTTTTCTTTT
>NZ_BAAAYB010000113.1:0-15398 GCF_039535905.1 Kitasatospora albolonga
CCCGCCTGCGCGGCACGGAAGGCCGAAGGGGTGAGCGCGGCGGCGTGGAAGGAGCCGACCAGGACGGCGACCCGGCGGCCGCCCTCGGCGGCGGCCGCGACGACCCGGCGCATGTGGGCCTCGCGGGCGAGGTCCACGGCGGGGACGCCGCCGCGTTCGGCGGAGTCCTGGCGCAGCGCCCAGCCGACGGCCAGGGCGGCGCGGCGGACGGCCTCGGGCGTGCTGCCGGGGGCCCTGACCTCGACGGTGCGGTCCCACAGGTCGTCACCGGCCCGGCCGGTGTTCCCGGCGACGAGGCCGTCGGCCCAGGACGGCCCTGGGCGTTCGGCCTCGGCCTCGGACGGCCCGGAGGCGGACCAGCTGGCATCGCCCAACGGCAGGTCGCAGCAGCGTACTTCGACCCCGTTGTGGTGTGCCCAGCGGATCGCGGCCAGCTCGGGGGAGAAGTCCGCGAACGGGTAGAACCCGAGCCGCCCGTCCGCTCCGGCACCGGCCAGCGCCACGGGGGCGACGGTGCCGGGGTCGGCCAGGTGCGGCAGCCAGCGGTCGAAGTCGGCGGGCAGCTCCACGCAGAGCACCTGCGGTGCGGCCGCCGCCAGCAGCTCGGGCAGGACGGCGGCCAGCGCCGGGCTGTGGTGCCGCACCCCGATCAGGAGCGGCCCGTCGCCGTCGGCCAGTTCGGCCATCGCCGCCCGCGGGTCGGCTGCCGCGGCGCCGCTGCCCGGGCCTGCGGCGGTGGAGGTCGGGGCGGGAGTGGTGGCCGCGCCGCGCAGGGCGGCGTCGGCACGGCCGCCGGCCGCGCCCGGGTGCGCCGGGGCCCCGGGGGCGGAGGTCTGAGGCGTCGTCACCGGAGGTTCTCCCGCAGGTCCCAGAGGCGGCGCCACAGGGCCGAGCCGTCCTCGGCGCGGCGGCGGACGGGGCCGTCCCAGTAGCCGAGGAGGCGCGCGTGGTCGGCGGGGTCGTCCTTGCGGACGGCGCCCAGGAGGTGACCGGGCATCAGGTCGAGGGCGTCGGCGGAGGTGCCGGGGAGGTAGGCGCGGGCCAGGCCGAGGGAGGAGGCGACCTGGACGGCCTCGGCGGTGGACATCACGGTGCCGGGGCGCTCCACGTCCCAGCCCTCGGCGGAGCGGCCGCTGCGCAGGTCGCGGAAGACCGTCACCAGGGCGTCCAGCACCGCGTCGTCCACGCCGAAGGCGGCCCCGGCCCGCTCGACGGCGGAGCCCGCGCGCTCCCGCACCAGGGCGGTCTCGGCGGCCGCGTCCGCGATGGGCTCCACGGTCTCGAAGTTGAAGCGGCGCTTGAGCGCGGCCGACATCTCCGAGACGCCCCGGTCCCGCAGGTTGGCGGTGGCGATCACGGTGAAGCCGGGCGCGGCCGGCACGGTGGCGTCCGGCGTTCCGGCCAGCTCGGGGACGGAGACCCGCCGGTCGGAGAGGATCGAGACCAGCGCGTCCTGGACCTCGGGGAGGCAGCGCGTGACCTCCTCGATCCGGGCGACCTTCCCGCTGCGCATCGCGGTCAGCACCGGCGAGGCGACCAGCGCCTGCGGGGTGGGTCCCTGGGCCAGCAGCAGCGCGTAGTTCCAGCCGTAGCGGAAGGCGTCCTCGGTGGTGCCGGCGGTGCCCTGGACGGTCAGCTCGCTGGTGCCGCTGACGGCGGCGGAGAGCAGCTCGGAGAGCATCGACTTGGCGGTGCCGGGCTCGCCGACCAGCAGCAGTCCGCGCTCCCCGGCCAGGGTGACCACGCAGCGCTCGACCAGCGCGCGGTCGCCGACGAACTTGCGGCTGACGGTCAGCGAGGCGGGCAGCTTCGTGCCCTTGCGGCGGGCGGGGGCGAGGGTCAGCGCGCCGTCGCTGCCGCAGACGAAGGTGACGACGGCGCTCGGGGTGAGCGCCCAGCCGGGCGGGCGCGGGCCGCTGTCGTGGGCGGCCAGGAAGGCCAGCTCCTCGGCGTGCTTCTCCTCGGCGGGGAGGACCTGCCGGGCGGGCTGTTCGGTGACGGTGGTCATCAGGGGTTCCTCGGTGATGGGGGCCGGGGTGCGGCGGGGGCCGCACCCCGGCGGGAAGGGGTGTGACGGAGGGTCAGCGGCGCCGGCCGGCGCGCTTCACCTTGAGCTCCTCGAAGCGCGGCAGGTCGCCGTCCTGGATCCGCCGCCAGGCCCGGCGGTAGAGCTCGACGGCCGGTGCGGACGGCACCAGGGTGCCGAGCGGCACGTCCTCCTCGGCGAGCTCGCCGAGCAGCGGGAGCTTTCAGGTCGTCAGCGGCAACGTACGGGACTGCGCCGCTCGTCCAGGCGCCGGGCAGGAGAGCGAGCGGGCCGCCCTGTCCGGTGGCCGTCACCACCAGATCGTGGCGGCGAGCTTCCGCCCGCGCCGTCCTTCATGCCGGGCCGGGGCGCGCGTCATGCGGGCGGTGTTCTTGTCCGTCGGATCGGGCATGGGCGAGCGCATCGGATAAGAGCAAACCGCCGCGTCCCTCTGCCGTGCCCGTGCGGATCGGGCATGGCGAGCGGCATCGTCGGCCACGCGCGTCTCGCCGAGCCGTGGCGGCCCGGACCTCGGCCACCAGCTCGGCACGGAACGGGACGGGCCTGCGGCCACCAGGGTGCCGTCTCGCACCCGCCTCGCCGGCCGCCGGGGCGCCTGGTCGGGCACCAGCAGCGCGGCGAAGTCGCGGACGCGCGCCAGCCGCAGCGCCACCTCGGCGGCGAAGGCTTGCCGTCGCCGCGCAGCACCGGCAGTACGGGTGACCTGCCGGCCGCGCGTCCAGCAGCGCCGTGTCGGATCCCCGGCGCGGGCTGGCTGTCGGGTCGCCATGATGACCGCGCCGTAGCGCTCGTAGCCCTCCGGCCGACCTCGGTCGGCGCGCGCGCCGACTCTGAAGTCCGGCAGGCTGACGTACCGTCCGAGTCCAGGATTCAGCCCAGGCGGGCCAGCCGGGCCCGGACGGCGGCCAGTGCGGCCGGCAGCGCGGCGCGCAGCGGGTCACCGGCGGGCAGCGGTGGCCAGCCAGGCCGCGGCGGCCAGCGCGCCGGTCAGCACGTTGGCGGTGAAGCCGGCCGCACCGCCTCGACCGGCAGCGCAGCGTCGCCGCGCACCGTCCGCCCAGTCCTTCGTCAACAAATCCTCGGCCGCGTGCGGCTCCAGCACCGCCGCGATCGCCTGTTGGCCGCCCACGGGGCCCGCAGGCCCTTGCGCGCGTCGGCCAGCAGTGCCTCGGGCACCGCCAGCCGGCGGCGAGCGCTGCACCCAGACCGCCGCGACGGCCTCGACGTCCGTGGCCGCCCATCCAGAGCGTGCCGGGTCGGCCGGCAGCAGGGCGGCCGATCGGGTGCTGACGGGTCGCTCGTCGCGCACCAGGCCCGCAGCTCGTCCCGGGCCACGTGCGGCCTCGGCCACCTTCAGCGAGCAGGGTCACGGGCCTCCGTCCAGGAAGTTCGCGTCGTGCGAGTCCACCTGGGGCAGCCCGGCCACCACCAGGGCGGCCAGGGTCGGGGTGACGCCGGTCAGTTCGGCGAACCGCTCGGCCGTCTCCGGCCGCCAGGGCGCCGGGCCGCGCTCGGCCGCCAGGGCGAGGACGGCCGCCACCGTGCCCACCGGGCCGCCGGTGCCGACCGCGCCGATCGAGCGGACCTCGTACGGCGCGGGCACCTCGAAGCGCTGCGCCGGGTCGTGGAACAGCACGGTGGACAGGGTCGACCCGTCCGTCCGCTGGGTGCTGTCGGCGAACAGCAGGAAGGCCCCGCCGCCGAGCGCCAGCAGCGCGTCGCCGGTGCCGCTGCGGTGACTCCCGTCGGAGTCCAGCAGCTGACTGCCCGCCAGCTCCAGCACGGCCTTGCGCCACTGCGGCGCCGTGCCGGTCAGGCCCAGCCCCGCCAACTGCCCGGCGAACCAGGCGGCCGCCTCCCGCTGCTCGGCGTTCGGTGCCGTGGCGGCCCGCACCGCGGCGGCCTCGGCGAGCTCCGGCAGCCGCAGCCAGTCCACCGACTCGTACGGCGCCTCCGCGGCGTCCACGTGCAGGGTGCCGGCGGGCCGCGCGGGCGACTCCGGGAGGGCGGCCGCGGTCAGGAAGGCGAACTGGCCCGCCACGTAGTGGGTGGCGTTCCGGCCCCACCAGCGGGAGAGCAGGCCGGTGCCGCTGAGCGCCCTCGAGAGGAGCTCGTCGGCCGGGCCGCTCGGCGCGGCCTCGGCCGCGCCGCCGCCGTCCAGCTGCTCGGTGAGCCGCACCGCCACCTGGTCCAGCACCGCCTGCTGACGGGCCGCGTAGCGCAGCACGCCGGCCAGGCCGGAGCGCAGGGCGTGGTGCGTCACCTGGGGCAGCACCACGGCCAGCGCGGCCGTGAGGTCACCCGGCCGGTCACCGTCGGCCGCCACCGCCACCTTGAGGAGCGAGGAGGCGGTGGCCCGGTCCATCGCGCGCAGCGCGAGCGAGCCCGCCTCGTCGCGCGGGCGCAGGTGGTGCCAGAACCGCATGGGCGGCAGCAGCGGCGTGCCCTCGGCGAACTCGCCCGGCAGGTCGTCGGTGCGCAGCTCGGCCAGCAGGAGGCCGTCCTCGCGGCGGAGCTGGGCCCGGTAGCTGCTGCGGGTCACCGCGACGGGCCGCTCGGCCCCCGGGAAGACCACCAGCGCGTCGGGCGCCTCGGCGTCCTCGGGCAGGAAGACCTGACGGCCCGCCACGTCCTCGCCCCGGAACCGGCCGTCCGCCAGCTTGACGGTGCGCCAGCCGACCAGACCGCCCGCCGGGCCGCCGGCCGGGCCCGCGACGGCGTCCGGGTCCGGCAGCAGCCAGCCGCCCACCCGGCGGCTGCCGGCCGGGTCGTCCTTGGCCGCGTCGGCCAGGAAGGCGGGCAGCGAGGCCCGGCCGGTCGTGTTGGTCGCGGGGTCGTACTCCAGCCAGGTGTACGGGTCGGTGCCGCCCGGGTCGGCCCAGACCCAGCAGGAGGTGCCGTCGGAGATGACCGCCCGGTCGCCCGGCAGGGCGGTGTCGCCGACCTGCACCACGCCCAGCCCGGTGGTGAACCCGCCGCCGGCCATCGGCAGTCCGTGGCTGCGCAGGGTGCCCAGGTAGGTGGTCCGCATGCCGCGCACCTCGGTGCGCTCGGCGAAGGTGAAGACCCGGTCGGCGGCGGTGTGCCAGTAGCCGGTGGGCTGGTGGTTGTTGGCGCGCGACTCCCACTGCACCAGCAGCGACCCGTCGGTGTAGAGGTAGCCCCGGTCCCGGTGGTTGGTGTCGCCGGCCGGGATCCGCAGGTCGTGGACCAGCACGGCGTCGTCCGCGCCCAGCACCCGGGCCTGGGAGGGGCCGGCCGCGATCAGGTACGGCCAGGCGTCGGCGACGATGATCTCGTCGACGTCCTTGCGCGGCACCAGTTCGGAGGTGGCCGAGTCCCAGGCGTCCCAGCCCAGTTCGTCCATCAGACCGGCCCGCAGCGCCTCCGCCACGATCTCCCCGAGGTCGAAGGCGGCGGCCGCCCGGACCTCCTCCTCGGCCAGCGCCAGCACCTCGCCCGGCAGCCAGCTGAGCCGGGACAGCGCGTTCGGCAGCCCGGGCAGCCCGGCGGTCGCCGAGGCCTTCGCCACCGCGGCCGTCCACTCGGCCAGCAGCGGTCGGCCGCCGGGGGAGGCGGCCAGCACCGAGAGGGCGATCCGGCCCTCGCGGTCGTCCGAGATCCGGTTCAACCCTCGGTGGAACGCCGGGTGGAACCGCTCGTCGGCGGCCAGGGCCAGCAGGTCGCGCCGGCCCTCCTCCTGCTGCGCCCAGGCCTCCAGGAACAGCGTGGTGTTCTCCTTCGGCTCCTCCAACGGGAGCTCCAGGGAGAGGAGTTGGTCCACCAGGTCGACGTCGGACGGGAGCAGCGGCAGCGCCTCCCCGGTGCTCGCCAGCTCGGCCCGCAGCACCTCGGCGATCCGCTCCGTCAGCGGGTGGAGCGCGGGGATCCGGGCCACCTGGTACCAGCCCCGGTCCCGCCACTTGGTGAACCGGCGGAACCAGCCCGCGCTCCCGTCGGCCGGGCGCTGCGCCTCGGGCAGCGAGACGTCGACCAGGCCCGCGTCCGCGCCCGACTCGGAGAGGACCTCCACCCACAGGCCCGGGAGTTCGTAGTCGTCGCCGGTCGGCATCAGGTTCAGCAGCCGGCCGCGGACCGCCGCGTCGCGCCGGGCCAGCGCGATCAGCGCGCTCCGGTGCCCCTTCCACCAGCCGCCCGCCGCCCGCAGGGTGGCCGGCAGCTCCAGCAGCTCGGCCAGGTACGCGCCCTCGGCGTCGTCCGGGTCCAGGCCCGCGGCCTTGGCCAGGCGGCGCAGGTCGGTCGCCATCTGCGCGGAGGGCTGCAGGCCGCCCGCCGTCCGCCGCACGCACAGCTCGCGGAAGCGGGTGAAGGCCTCCTCGGCGGGCACCCGGGCGGACAGCTCCTTGCCGTACCCGGAGAGCACCTTGACGGGCAGGGCACCCGCCAGCGCGAACTCCAGGAAGACCGCGTCCAGGCGCTCCTCGTCCAGGGCCAGGCCGTGCTGCGCCTCGGCGCGGCGGGCCTTGGTGAACATCTGCGAGGCGTAGGTGGCGTTCTCCACCCCGAGGAAGACCCGGCCGGCCTGCTCGTAGAAGGTGGGCAGGAAGTGCGGCACGGCGGCGGCCAGGCGCCCGGCCAGCTCCTGGTAGGCGTCCAGCGCGGCCTTCGGCTTGGACTTCGCCTGCCGGGCGATCCTCTCCAACTCCGGCATCACGCCGAGCGCGTGGTGCCCGTCCTCCGGGTGGTGGGCGAGCACCCACTCCGGGAAGCCGAGCGCCTGGCGCAGGCCGAGGCCGACCTCGGCGGGCTCGCCCTGCGGCTCCAGGCCGAGGTAGCCGCCCGCCAGGTCCTCGGCGGCGCCCAGCTCGGCGGCCACCAGGCGGACCACGACCCGGCCCTCGACGGCGGGGTGGTGGTAGGTGCGCGCGGTCAGCGGGACCGCCCGTCGGCCCGCCCCCTCGGTGCCGGGCGGGAGCACCGCACCGGCCAGCAGCAGCTCCTCGGCCTGAGCCTGCGTCAGCACCGTGTCCATGGCCGAGCCGTCCTCCGTGATGGTCCCGCTCATGCGTCCTCCCCCTCCTGCTGCACGGAGCGCCCGGCGTACAGCGCCGCGGCCATCCGCATCCCCTCCGACCACGCAACCGCGCCGACCTCGCCCAGCGGCAGCGCCCGGCCGTCCTCCCCGTGCCAGCTCAGCCCGCCGGTCTCCGAGTCGCCGTCCCAGTAGGGCTCGCCGATCCAGACGTTGGCCTCCAGGGTGCGCAGCCCGTCCCGGATCCGGGCGGAGGCGTAGCCGCCGGTCACCTTGTAGCCGAGCGCGGTGGCGCGGGCGGCCAGGCCGAAGCGGGACGGGTAGCGGCCGCCCGCGAAGTCCCTGACCTCGGTGGTGTTCTCGGCGAACTCGGCCGGGCGCTCCCAGGTGGCCCGGTGGATCTGCTCCACGCCCTGCACGACGCCGAGCTCGGCGGCGAACTCGCGCAGGTCCTCCAGGTCCGGCAGCTGCACCGGGTGGGGGAAGGTGACGGTGGCGGGGGAGATCCGGACGGTCTCGCCGTCCAGGTCCACCAGCCGCAGTTCGCCCTCGGGGGTGACGTCGCGGAGCAGGCCGACCTCGGTTTCGTCGGCGCCGACCACCACCAGGTCGCGCAGCGCCGCCTGCCAGGCGGAGTCCGGCCAGACCCGGGCCAGCAGGCCGGTCGGGACCGGGAGGGAGGAGACCATCCAGGCGTCCGCCTGCGCCACGCAGGACGCGGCGTGCCGATCCAGCCATTCGGCGAAGCGGCGCAGCTTCTCCGTCTCGGGATGCTCGCGGACCGCCTTCGGCAGGGTTTTCAGCTCCCGCCCCGCCGCGCGTCCGGACGTCGAACGTGCCGTCACCTTGCCCTCCACCAGGGATATCTCGTACCCCTCGCCAGCTGCCAGCCAGCCCATGCGCTCCACACCTCGATCTCGTGCCACGTACGTGTCAAGTCGTCGAAAACCACCGCGAAGACGGAGGGAGTCGGACACTCCGTGCGGTGTTGCGGCAAAGCTAGCGGCTCGGACGGACAGTCCGCTCCCCAGGGGTCCGGCCGGGGCCCTCGGGCCGAGGGGTCGTCAGGGCGCGGGAATGCCGGGCCGGTTCGCATTCATCCGGTGCCGGGCCGTGCTGGCGGGCGATGCACCGGAATTCCCACGGGCCCGCTGAGCAGTCACGACGCCGGCCGGGAAACGGATCTTCCGGTGATATCCGCCCCCTCCTCTGCATTCCGTCCCCCCGGCCGGAACGGTGCCGGAATTCCGGAACGGACCCGGGGAGGGCCGGTGCTGGTGGGCCGCCAGGGCCCGCGGGGAGGCGGCGGAGCACGGCAAAGCGAGAGTAAAGGCCAAGTGGTCTGGACCTATTGACGAGTTGGTACGGACCTTTCTAAGGTCGGCGGAGCAGCCGCGACGGCCGTGCGGCTCGCTCGGACTCCCCACCTCCTTTCGTCCGTTCCCCCACGTCGAGGAGCCCCGTTGAGCACTCGAACCACCATGCCCAGGAGCAGGTTCAGAGCGGCAGCAGCCGGCCTGACCGCACTCGTGCTTCCGCTGGCCGCCGTCGTCGGTCTGTCCACCCCGGCCCAGGCGGCGACCTCCGCCACCGCCACCTTCACCAAGGGCTCCGACTGGGGCAGCGGCTTCGGCGGCTCGTGGACCATCAAGAACACCGGCACCACCACGCTCACCTCCTGGACCGTCGAGTGGGACTTCCCCGCCGGCACCAGCGTCGGCTCCGCCTGGGACGCCACCGTCACCAACACCGGCACCCACTGGACCGCCAAGGACAAGGGCTGGAACGGCACCCTGGCCCCCGGCGCCACCGCCACCTTCGGCTTCAACGGCGTCGGCCCCGGCAACCCCAGCGGCTGCAAGCTCAACGGCGGCTCCTGCGACGGCACCGACAACCCGGGCGGCAACAAGGCGCCCTCGGCCCCCGGCACCCCGACCGGCTCCGACATCCTGGAGACCTCGCTCAAGGTCACCTGGGGCGCCGCCACCGACGACGCCGGGGTCAAGAACTACGACCTCTTCCGGGACGGCGTGAAGATCGCCACCGTCGCCGGACTCACCTACGCCGACAGCGGCCTGACGGCCGGTACGACGTACAACTACACCGTCGTCGCCCGCGACACCGAGGACCTGACCGGCCCGGCCAGCGCGGCCGGCCCGATCAAGACCGCCGGCACCGTGATCGACCCGGGCGACAAGATCAAGCTCGGCTACTTCACCAACTGGGGCGTCTACGGCCGCAACTACCACGTGAAGAACCTGGTGACCTCCGGCTCCGCCGCCAAGATCACCCACATCAACTACGCCTTCGGCAACGTCCAGGGCGGCAAGTGCACCATCGGCGACGCGTACGCCGACTACGACCGCGCCTACACCGCCGACCTCGCGGTGGACGGCAAGGCCGACACCTGGGACCAGCCGCTGCGCGGCAACTTCAACCAGCTGCGCAAGCTCAAGCAGCTGTACCCGCACATCAAGGTGATCTGGTCCTTCGGCGGCTGGACCTGGTCCGGCGGCTTCGGCCAGGCGATGCAGAACCCGGCCGCCTTCGCCAAGTCCTGCCACGACCTGGTCGAGGACCCGCGCTGGGCCGACGTCTTCGACGGCATCGACCTGGACTGGGAGTACCCGAACGCCTGCGGTCTGAGCTGTGACACCAGCGGCGCCGACTCCTTCAAGAAGATGATGCAGGCGATGCGCGCCGAGTTCGGCAACGACCTCATCACCGCGGCCGTCTCCGCCGACGCCTCCACCGGCGGCAACATCGACAAGGCCGACTACGCGGGCGGCGCCCAGTACATGAACTGGTTCAACGTCATGACGTACGACTTCTTCGGTGCGTGGAACGCCAAGGGCCCGACCGCCCCGCACTCCCCGCTCACCTCGTACGACGGCATCCCGAAGGCCGGCTTCAGCTCCGCCGAGGCCATCGCCAAGTACAAGTCCATCGGCGTCCCGGCGAGCAAGCTGCTCCTCGGCATCGGCTTCTACGGCCGCGGCTGGACCGGCGTCACCCAGTCCGCCCCGGGCGGCACCGCCACCGGCGCGGCGACCGGCACCTACGAGACCGGCATCGAGGACTACAAGGTCCTCAAGAACAGCTGCCCCGCCACCGGCACGGTCGCCGGCACCGCCTACGCCCACTGCGGCACCAACTGGTGGAGCTACGACACCCCCGCCACCATCAACTCCAAGATGGCCTGGACGAAGGCCCAGGGCCTGAAGGGCGCCTTCTTCTGGGAGTTCAGCGGCGACACCTCCAACGGTGAGCTGGTCTCCGCCATCAACACCGGCCTGAAGTAGGCCCTGTAACAGGCAAGCACGGCAGGCCAACAGGCGGCCCGTCGGTCCTCGCGACCGGCGGGCCGTCGGCGTCTCAGAGCATGGAGACGAGGGTGCGCCAGCCGGGGAGCCTGGCGACGGCGAAGGCGATCACCTCGGCCGGGCTGCCGACCTGGGTGAGGGTCGGACCGTTCCAGGACTCCTTGACCGTGTAGTGCGGCGTCCCGTGCGGAGCCTGGAGGGAGAGGAACGGCGGGACGTCCGGCGGGGTGTCCGGTCCGGCGGCGAAGCTCAGGGCCCAGTGGCTGGTGAAGGGGTAGAGCGCCCGCAGCTGCGGTTCGGCGTGGGCGGCCTCCACCAGGGCCAGGTACTCGGGCCAGTCGGCGTCCTTGGCCTGCTTCAGCAGCCACGCCCACTCGGCGGCGACGAGGTCCGCGGCGGTGCCGTCCACGACCTCCGGCCGTCCGCTCAGCACGTCGAACCGCGCCCTCGCCGCGAGCACGTCCAGGGGCTCGCCCGCGAGCCAGGCCTCGATCACGGGCGGGAGGTGGCCGAGCTCGTCCGTGCTGCCCGAGAGCAGCAGCCCGTTGGTCCCGAACGCCGTGACGGACCAGCGCCGTTCGAACCGGGACGCGGAGACGGCGAGCTCGGCCCGGTGCGCCAACCCGCCGGAGGCGGAGGCCTGGCAGAGCGGATCCGCCGCACTGGCCGTCAGCTCGACCACGGTGCCGGCGCCACCCGCGAGGGCCAGCAGCGCCGCCGCGAGGCTCCCGTGCGCGGCCACGTCGGGATAGAGCGTGGCCGGATTCGGCTCTGGCGGCACCGTGAGCTCCGATCATGAGGTGGGCGAGCACACCCTAGCGGCCGGGCCCGTGCACCGGAAACACGGCGAGCCGCGGCCCGGGGCGGGTGGCTCCGCCGAGGGCCGGCGGTCGTGCCGACAGGCCGCAACTCCGGGCGGCCGCACTGGCCGTGCCGTGGCGTCAGGTCCCTTGAGCCGCTGCCGGGGCGGCCGCGATCTCCCGGACGAACAGCACGGCGTCGGTCAGTGCGACGGTGGCCGGGTCGAGGGCGAAGGACGTCGGGTCAGCGGTGATCCGGGGCGGGGTGCCCGGAGGAAGGGCGGCCGCCAGCAGGGCCGGGTCGACCACGGCCCGGGCGTGCGGCTGCTCGGCGGCGAGCAGGCCCTCCAGGGTGTCCGGGGCGGCGATGTCGTGCCCGCGGGTGCCGAAGGTCGAGGCCGCGAAGGCGTAGCGGGGCCCCAGGCGCTCGGCCAGCAGCGCGCCGGTGCCCCACCAGGCCAGTTGTCCGTCGCCGAAGGGCACCACGCTCTTCTCGCGCTGGAGGTGGCGGTTGTGGGCGAAGAGCAGGGTCGGGCCCCGGTCGGCCTCGCGCTCCACCACGGCCCGGGCGTTGTCGGCCATCATCAGGTCGCGCAGGCCCATGATCGTGCTCATCCGGCCGGGCCCGTCGTCGGCCAGCGCGGAGTGGTAGCGCAGCAGCCCGCGGGCCGTGCGGGCGTACAGCCCGGCTCGCCAGAGCCGGTCCGGCGAGGTGGCGGCGGCCAGCAGGGGCGCCTCGGCAGCGAGCAGGGTGCTGAGGTCGTCGGCGGCCAGGCGCAGTCGGGCGGCTTCCGGGGTGCGGCCGACCGAGGCCGACGGATCGGTCAGCGCCGCGGGGTCGGACCATCGCTCCTCCGGGCCCAGCAGATCCACCAACTCCGCTCGGTTCCACTGCGGTTCGAGGTGCTCGGCGAGCAGGTCGTACAGCGCGAGCAGGGCTGGGCCGGGGCCCTGGGCGCCGGTGATCTCCAGAGGGGCGTCGACGCCGTGGAAGCGGAGGCGCTGCTCAGGCGGGTGCGCGGTGTTCCAGGCCCGCATCCACTGCAGGAGCTCACGGTTGGCGGTGAGCGCGCCGAAGCCGTGGCTGATGCCGTGTTCGAGTGCGTGGTCCAGGCTGCCGGTGCCGTCGGCCAGGAAGGCGTCGGCGACGGAGGCGGACAGGGCGTCGCTCTCGAGTGCGACGGAGCGGTAGCCGTGGTGCTCGACGAGGTGGCGGAAGAGGTCGTTGCGCAGGTCCAGGAAGACCTCGACGTTGTGGGTGGGCTCGCCGAGGCCGAGCAGGCGGACGTCGGGCGGGAGGAGGGCGGCGAGCGCGGCGCCGTCGAACGGCCGGGAGGCCTGGTGGATCACTGAGGTCATTCGGGCACGCTATCCGTCCGTGCCGGTACGCACCATTGGTTAAACCCACTGGTACGGCGCTTCTGACGGTCCGTCCGTCCGCGTGTGCGCGGTCGCGTTGCCCGGCCCGGTGTCGGCTGGCAGGCTTGGTGGTCCGTGGTCGTCGGGGCGCGGCGAGCCACCGTGACGGCAGGGGGAGACGTGATGCTCGAGGCGGCGGGAAGCGTTCTGGCGGTGTTCGCGCACCCGGACGACGAGTCGCTGGCGGCCGGTGGCGTGCTGGCCGAGCGGGCCGTTGCCGGGGCGCGGACGGGGGTGGTGACCGCGACCTGGGCGGCGGGCACCGGGCGCGCGGCGGAGCTGGCGGAGGCGGTCGGCATCCTGGGGGCGGGGGAGCCGCGGCTGCTCGGGTACGCGGATGCGAAGGTGGCGGAGTCGGCGCCGGGGGCGGCGCGTTGGTGCGACGTGCCGCTGGACGAGGCGGTGGGCCGGTTGGTGGCGCACATCCGGGAGTTCCGGCCGGAGGTGGTGCTCACCCACGACGCGTACGGCGGTCTCACGGGCCATCCGGACCACCGCCGGACCCACCAGGTCACCCTGCTCGCCGCCGAAGCCGCCGGCCTCGGCCTGCTCCACCCCGAGGCCGGGCCCGCCTGGCGGCCGGCCGCCGTCTACGCGGCCACCCACCCGGAGTCCGTGGCGCGGGAGTTGGGCGGGCGGCTGGTGAGGCCGGGCCGGGCGGCGTACGCGATGCCGGACGAGCTGGTGGGGGTGGCCGTGGACGTCCGGCCGTGGGTGCGGACCAAGCTCTGCGCGATCTTCGCCCACCGCAGCGAGGTCGAACGCGGCGCCCTGCCCGGCCGGTTGGCCGCGATGAGCGCCGACGAGCGGGAGGCGCTGACCGGGACCGAGTGGTACGTCCGCCACCAGGTGGGCCCGGTCGGGGGGTGACACGGCGTCAGGGGCGGCGGTGGGAAAACCCCGTACGGCGACCGGGCGCTCGTCTAGGCTGTCGATTCGGACACCAACCAACGACCGCAGGAGGAACAGGCCATGAGTGAGCCGGAGTTCGTCAGCGCGCCCGCCCTGATCCTCCGGTCCCTCACCGGTGAACCGGACCGCGTGGTGCTCACCACCGCCGACGGCGTCGGGATCACTGCGGGCGAGTACGTCGCGGCGACCCACCGGCTGGCCCACGAGCTGATCGCCCGGGGCGCCGGTCGCGGCACGACCGTGTCCCTGCTCACCGGCAACACCCCCGAGGCGCTCAGCGCCCGGCACGCGGCCGGGGTCGCGGGCGCGCGGGTGGTCAACCTCTACGACGGCATGAGCGCCGAGGTGCTGGCCGAGATCGTCACCAGCGTCGACACCGCCGTCCTCCTGGTGGACGCCGAACGGTACGCGGACGCACCGGAGTTGCTCGCCCTGGTCGACGTGCCGACCGTCCTGTCCCTGGGTCCGGCCCCGAAGGCGGAGGGGGAGGCGATCGGCGAGGACGTGATCGCGGCCGCCGCCGGCCGGCCCGACGGGCCCCGGCGGTGGCGGTCGGCCCGGACGACCACCTGGGCATCCGGCACACCGGCGGCACCACCGGCGTCCCCAAGGGCATCCTCAGCCTGCACGGCCCCTACCGCCGGGCCTTCGACGTCCCGTTCGGCCCCGCCGACGGGCGCCGCCCGCGCTTCCTGGCCGCCACCTCGCTCGCCCACCTCGCCGGTGTGCTCAGCGATCTGACGCTCCACCACGGCGGCGAGGTGATCCTCCAGCGCTCCTTCGACCCCGGTGAGGTCCTGGCCGCCGTCGAACGCGAGCGCATCACCGACCTCTGGGTCCTGCCCCCGCTGCTCCACCGCCTGCTGGACCATCCCGCGATCGGCCGCACCGACCTCTCCAGCCTGCACCGCGTCAGCTACGGCGGCAGCGTCGCCTCACCGACCCGCGTGCGCGAGGCCATCGGGGTGTTCGGGCCGATCCTGACCAGCGGCTACGGGATGTCGGAGGCGATGAACATCGCCGTCCTCGAGGCCCACGACCACGACCGGGTCGGCCCCGACGGCCGGATCCCGGTCGGGCGCCCGCTGCCGGGGGTGCAGGTGGTGGTCCGCGACGAGGCCGGCACCGAGCTGCCGGCCGGGGCGGTCGGCGAGATCCACGTGCGCTCCTACGGCCTGATGGCCGGGTACTGGAAGCGGCCCGACCTCACCGCCCAGGTGCTGCGCGACGGTTGGCTGCACACCGGTGACATCGGCTACCTCGACCAGGACGGCTACCTCTACCTGACCGACCGCCAGTCGGACAAGATCATCGTGGTCGGCGGCCACGTCCACCCGTCCGAGGTCGAGGACCTGCTGCTCACCCACCCTGCCGTCGCCCAGGTCGCGGTGCTCGGCGTCCGCGACGCCCACCAGGCCGAACACGTCCACGCCGTGGTCGTCGCAGCCCCGGGCCGGCAGCCCGAACTCGAGGAGCTCCGTACCTACGTCACCACCCACAAGGGCCGCATCTACGCCCCGGAGGCCCTCCACCTGGTCCCCGAACTCCCGCTCACCCCGGTCGGCAAGCCCGACAAGAAGCGCCTGCGCGCCCTCCTCGCCGACTGACCACCGGCCCCACGGCCGGGACCGTGCCCGCGCACCGCCGTGGGGGCGCCGGACTGCCCCCCCGCACCAGTGGTGTTCATCCGTCGGGACGGGCCCGGTCGAGGCGCCGGGCCGCGGCCTGGCGGACCTCCGGGGTCTCCAACGGGTCGTCACGGAGCTGTTCCAGGCGCTCCCGTACGCCCGGCCGGTCCGGCGCACCGGCGACGGCGAGCAGGCGGGCGTCGGCCTCGCAGTCCCAGAGCGACTCGGTGCAGGCCTCCTCCAGTCCCTCGGGGTCGATCGCGGCCAGGGCCCGCA
>NZ_BAAAYB010000114.1:0-26087 GCF_039535905.1 Kitasatospora albolonga
CGCCACCAACGGCGAACGCCAGGTCCGCATTTTTGTCTCGCCTGACCGAGAATACGTACACACGCTGCAGAACCAAATAGAGCAGCTCGGATCCCGGAGCAATGCGCGGCGGGCGTTCCAACCGACCCTGAGGTGTAAGGGGCAAGGTGCTGCGGGGTTGGAGGAATGGGGTAAGCTACCAGACAGTCATGCGTGAAGACGAGGGCGCGAACATGGGCCGGAACCACAACGTTTGGCCACGTTCGGGTTGGAGGCATTTAGCTTGCAGGGGGCGGCCTGCAACGTATGCGGAGCCGGGTGTGACCGGGGCGGGCGCCCGCGGCTGAGTCGGATTTCCGTCGGACTCGTGCGGGAGGCGCCGGGAGGGTCCGACCGTGCTGACGAGGGGTCGGTGCCCTGCTGGGCTCGTATGTGGGGATTCTGTGTCGGAAGTCCTTTGGGCGGGCCTAGAGTTGGTGGTCCGGTGATCCCGTGCGGCGGATCGGCGGGGCGGGCGGTGTGGGGGTCAGGATGAGGTGCGGCATCGGATGAAGTCCGGGGCGGACAGGGGCGACGAGGTCACGGCGAGCGGGGAGAAGTCGCTGGCCGTCGGGGGAAACCTCGGGAACGCGGTGATCGGGGACAACCCGACGTTGATCGTGCAGCACCTCCGCCCGAGGGTGCGGCGGAGCACCGTGCTGACGGGGCTGGCCGTGCTCGCGGTGGGTGGGGCGGTGACGGGGTTGCTGGTGTTCGGGGACGGGAAGCCCGCCACGGTCTCGGTCGGCTCGGTGTGGCCGGCCCGGAACGCGGGATGTGACCTGACGAGCCGGGTGGCGATGCCACGAGGTGGCCCGGAGGTGGGGGCGGTGGACCTGGGGTTCGAGAACGATCCGCGGAACGCGGCCGCCGCGATGGGTGCGGCCTCCTGGCTGGCCGGGGCGCTGACACGGTCGGTTTTTTTTTTTTTTCTTCACCGTCAGCGCGGGGTTGGACAAGCCGACGGTGGACGATGACCAGGCTTGCAAACCTGTGCAATCAAGAGGGTTCGAACCGCCACCTACGCATGGGACACACAGTCGGTCCCCCGGAAGGTTGGACGTGCCCCCCCCTCCTAAGAGCCGCAAGAGCTCTGCAGCGGTCTCGGCTCGGGAGACTGGACACGGACAGGGCACGGTATTGACGCGACGGCTGGGACTTGGAGGGCGCATGGTCCGACGTACGGTCGGGGCGACGCGCCGTAGAACGGCGCATCACCAGGACAGAGCCGCGCTACGGTGGAGACCTACGGGCCCGACTAAGAAAGCAGCAGTCGCCCCAAGCTCAATCATCATCAATGGTGACGTCCTGCAAGGCGACGTTAAACGAGTGGAAAGCCTCGACAGTCGGTCCCACCTGGTCGAACGGGGGTCGAGGAGCGTACCACCGCGCCAGAGACCCAACACCAAGCTCCTACTGGGCCCGTTCCGCTACGCAGGGACAGCGTGGACCTGGCTCGCGCGGGTGCCCAGCGGGTACCAGATCAAGTGCGAAAACCGCCGGCCAGGGCAGGGATAGAGAGCTAGATCCCAGCAAGGGAGTAGGACGTAGGAAAGGATGAACGGCATCAACAACGGGGACTATGAGGCATGGAATCCTGCCACCGTAGGCCCTAGTGACGACGGACGGGTGACGGATTCTAAGGGATGAGGACCGGTGGGTATCCATTGGTGGGACAGGGAGAGAGAATGGTCCTGATACTCCCATCGGTTATGAAGGTGAGGAGGAAGGATCTGGGACGCCCCGCCCCACCCGCGCTAAGTACAGGAAGGCCATGGGGAGCGAAAGTAGGGGGTGGGAGAACAGCCGTCGGCCCAGGAAAAGCTCACTGGACGATCAAGCGCACTAGAACATTACAGGCAATCCCCCCAAACACACGAGCACATCTGGGTGGCCAGGGCAGCGGCCGGCCGGACCCAGTAGTATGCAGGAATCGAGCAAAGAAGTACGATCTCGTAGCCCGGCAGCCAGACAGATGTATCATCACAGGGAGGGTCAAAGTACTCGTGACAGGTAAGAGGCAGACAATGCAGACGGCTCGGACTAGTCTGGTTGTATTCAGGTGCCATGGGGATTAATCCTACAGGACAGATTGAAAGGCGACCACAATAGCCGTCACAATGGCACAAAGGCAAGACGGGTACAGGAGGACAGCATTGGGAGACACAACAGGACAGGTACACACCATCAGACGACGGGCCTGGGGGGTCAGGTCAGCGGGCTGGTCCGGTAAGCAGGGGAGCGCGGTCTCCTAGGAAGGGGGTACTGGGGGGGTAGTGTCACGTGGTCACGGAATACGGCAAAACGAACGGAGTAGTCTCGCGGGAGCACGGCTATCGCGACTCGGGCACGATGGGCAGGACACGGTATTCGCAGCATGACACCAGGATCGAGGGCAAGACCCCACCAAGAATGCCCGCCAACGAAGGGGGAATCCTGGCAGTCGGACCAAGACCACCCGGTAAAGTATCCGTTGGCAACAACACGGACGGACAAACCAGCCACACGCCGCCGGGCCCCATGGGTCCAGGTGGGGGCCCCTCGGGTCTCACGGAAGAACGACACGGGCAAATCAAAAGCCCGTCAGCGGACTATGGATAGGACCACGCACACCGGAAAAACCAGCGACTTGGCCAATCACAGCCAAGCACAACGCAGAAACGAAAAATACCGGCGTGACGAACTCACACATATCGCCGGTCTGTCCAAGAACCGTGTAGGCACCCGGGAGCACGATGCCACGTTCTATTTCAGGCCGTCCGCCCGTCACAACCCCCCCCCGCCGCACAGCTCTGCCCACAACGAGCCGGAGGGGGGGACCTTCGACACGCCGGAGCCTAGCCGGTAAACGGCCGCCGAATACGGCCCACACTGGGCCCGGCGCTGCGCCATCCGAACCCGGCCGGCGACTCCGGACCGCGGCCCCTGCCCTAGAGCCGCCCCTGGCGCTCCTTGCTGCGCCATGCCTTCCGCACCGCGCGTACCTACACCCGGTCCAGGGACCTTGTCGGCCTGTCGTGGGAACCCGGCCCTTCAGTTCTGATGAACGTCTGCCACCCGTCGCGATCGCTTCCCCCCCCCCTGGACCCCCGCCAGCCCCCCGCGCCCGGAGCACGAGCTTCTCGACACACATCCCCCCCTGGCACAAGCAGGCTAGCGAGCGGCCTGGCTCGACTCGACGCGGGCGTGCGACGGTTGGGGGCGACGATCGCGATGGGGCGCGTGGACGGTGGCGTGCGGAGGCCGGTGGGGTGCTGGACGGCCGGAGCGGCCGGGCAAGTGTTGCCCTCGGCACGACACCGGAATAGAGGAACCAGGTTCTGTGGGTGTCGCGAGGCGTCGACGCGGTGTGTCGACCCATGGAAAACGACCCCCGCCCGTTCCCGTTTCCCGCACGAGAAGCGCGCCGCGTCCACGGCCGCACGGCTCCTCGTAACCTGGAGTGGACCCCGGCCACTGGCCTAAACGTCGCCACACGGATGGCTCCGAGGAGAGCTACGGGTTACAGTGCCGCCTGATCTGACCTCCACCGAACGCGAGGGTGGAGCGGTGCAGCGCTGGCCAATCGCGATACGGGCGGTACGCGCGAGCCGGACGAGCTGGGCAGCCCAGAGTGCGCCACTTCCGCAGGGCCTTCGTGATACCTGGTCGCCCTCTACGAACTCGGGCAAGGCGTGAACGGCCAAGGACGCTTCGTCTCCGGCGGCCCTTCCGCCACACTGAGACACCGTGGGGTGGCCGGCCGATTCATCGTGATGAGCAGACGACGTCGGTACGCACGTGCAGAGCGGTTCGTGCCCAGCGGTAGACGCGACCGGTGTGTCGGTGCCCCAGCCGGTCCAGGAAATGACGCGGTGATCCAAGGCGACCCGCAGAGCCAGGCCCGACCACCTCAACGACGACGAGCATGGCCGGGGTCTCTGGGGCGGGCGCAGGTTCTGTCGCGGCGGTGGTTCGTAAAGACGGTTCAGGCCAGGGCGGGGACCGACTCTCAAGGCTGGTTCCTGCGTAACGGCCCAACCAAGGTCCGATGAACCGCCCCCGCGGTGCCCCACAGCCCCCACCGGAATGCCGGGAGGCTCTGATAATAACGACAGCTACCACCGATCCATCCCCCTCCCAACGTCCGTTGTCGTATCGGCTCCGAGCTACAGAACAGCCTAATGGACGAAACTGCATCCACGCCTAGGGCGTTCTTCTCTGCCGGCAATTCATCACGTGCTCCGACAGAGTTGTAAGATCCGGACACGGCTCGACGGGATGCAGACGGTGGAGATGAGGTCCCGGCGCAATCTATAGCTGCCCCTGAGAGTGCAGGGCTCGGACACTGGATGCGCTTAGGGCTAACTTGTCGTAAGAGTGAGTAAAGCTGCTCTGCGTTCCCCCCAGGGCCGCCCGCCGCCAGTTTGCCGTGTATTGAGGTTGAGTGTACTGTTTGTCGACATTTCACCGACTCCAACGTGTCTCGTTGCAGTCGACGGGCCGCTTCTTTGGTCGGTCTATCGTAGTGCCACTTTGCGGGAGTGGGCTCCCTCCCTCCGAGTCGGCCCAGGCGAGTGTTTGGCGCGGTTGAGCCGCGGACCAATGGGTTCGGCCGGGGCGTGCCAGGGTGGATAGACGGCGTGCCCCGCGCCACCGCGATGCACCACCGCCGCTGCTAAAGCCTATCGCAAGCGGGCACCGGACATCGGCCGCGGGGAGACCCATACCGAACACTAAAGAAAGGTCTAGAGGAGCAATTTGTCCACAGCACGCCAAGGCAAGGCACGAGGGGAACCGACTCCGGACCAGCTTGAGTTCTAAGAATCGGTTTGCCGAGAATGGTCGGCGGGGGACGGAGAAACGTCGGATGCCGGGGGTCGGCGCCATGAGATTCATCGAAACTCCGGCATAACGGCATCTCCGGGGGCGGTGTGATAGAGGAACGTAGAGGCGAAAGAGAGGGCGGACGCAGTAGTGCCAGTCGGCCGGGGCCCGAGGGGGTGGATTTACGTGGTCGAACCGCCTCCGGAGTGTCCCGCACAGAGGGGCCATGGTGGGTGGGCTCGGATGGCCAGGCCGGAAGGCCCCTTTGACGAGGCACGGCCCCGCCGGTGACTGAAGTGAGCGCGTGGACACGACGGAGAAGGTCCGCCGCCGTACGACCGAATCCAACAGCTCCCAGGTTCCGCACGATTCCCACCCTGGGCTGCAAATAAGGCTGGAGTCAGTGCTGGGCATGGAGCAGAGAGATGGTGTTCTTTGTTGTGAGATGGACAGAGCCCTCTCTCCACAGGGGCGCGTAGGGAGCGCCCACATCCCAGGGACGGCATTATGATGGGGTCAGCCCACTTCCAAGGACCCGAAGCACGCTGGGCAAGTGTAGCTCCACAAGGCCCGTACCGGTGCCATGAGGGGGAAGGGGCGCGGGTACTACACTTAACCGCCCGGATCACCGCGTCGCATCAAGATGCGTGTGTTGGGTTGAACTCACAGACACATACACACATAAGACTCGGTGGCACGAGCCGGCCACAGCCAATGTACAGCCCCACCACGCAACGGACGCACTCCCCCCCCGAATTCCTACAGGCATGGGAGCAACGTCGCCTCCACTGTAATGTTGGCCATCAGCTTCAAATCCGAGCAATCAAAAAACGACATGGACCTAGGGACTTTCCAAACAATTTCCCAGATCTCGACGGAAGCCCTTTACGAAAGATATAAGAAAGCAAAAGATAGTAAAAGAAAAGGAAAATCACGTAAAGAAGAAAAGAAACGAAAAAAGAGAAGAGTGAACAAGAAGACACAGTAAAGCAATATTTTAGACCCCACAAAGAAAAGAAAAGGAAGAAAGAGGAAACTAGCAAGAAGAAGAAGACCAGAAGAGAGGGAAGGAATGAAAAAAGAGGAAACGCACCTTTAGGTCGCATGGCACAGCGAGGCGAAGCCTATCGGCTGGAGCACCGTCCGTCAACTCTTCGTCGGAAGCGGCATACCAAAGTTCTAGGGATGAGTCTGCCGCTGACGGGTGGCGAGGCGGGCAAGCCAAGAGGTGTGTGGCCTGTAGCCCACAGGTACTGGCTTTTCGGACCGCGGTGTCCATTCGCGGACCTCCGCGCCGGCGAGGAGGTGCGGCCGTCCCTGCCCCCACCGGTCGAAGCTGACCGTCTTTCGCAACTCCCGGACGCGGGGCAAGGCTCGAAAGCCCCATGTCGGACGAGTTGTTTCTGCCCCTAACGCCATGTTGTCGGCACGGCGGTTCCGGTGGCCTAGCCCCGACCTGGCTTCGTATCCACCGCTTACCGCAGGAACCCCCCCAGGAACGCCCGCTCCACCCCCCCCGGACGTAAAGCAGCTCCACCACTCCGCCGGGCGGGGGGGGTGGACCCGAACGGCGAAGGCGCGCCTCACGCGCAGCATAAGTCAGAAACCCAAGGCAGCGCTGGGCCCCCCCGCCAGCCGATGCCCTTTTATCGCCGGCACCGGCGTTGCACCGCTGGCCGGCCCGGTTTCGGATGGGCGTGCATCACCGGCTCAAGAGCACCAGAGGTGTTTGTTTCTTCTTGCCGCTGCATCAGGGACCTCTGGCGGCGTTAGCCAGGAAGACAAAGGTGGAAAGGGTGGCGCGGGGGGGTCGGCCGGGTTCGGCGGGTTGCCCGGGGGCAACAAGAAGGCCAGGCAGTTAGATAGTTTCACCAGGGGAGCCTCGGTGACCACTCGCTTCAGGCCGGGCGTTTTTTTCTTTTTTTTTTCTTTTTTTGAGACCACCAGGGTCATCGGCCGATGGCCCAGTGGAAATCCTGTTCGCGGAATGTATGTCTCAGGGCAGGGAGCGAGCAGGGCTTCGTCGTCCACCGAGATGGGTGACCGTGCCGACTGTCGCCACTGCGGTTCTCCAGTGACCAGGTCGGTCGAGGCGAGGGTCTTCCCTCGGGCACGGTGTAGCTCTGCGCCGGACTCCTTGCCGGTGGCGGGGGAGGGCGAGTCAGCAGAGGGTGGAGAAGAGCGCTAGGCCTCCGGGCCGGGCGCCGGGGCACCCGGACGGGGCTGGCACTGGGGCGTCTGGTAGATCGGCCCGGGGACGAGCCGGCCAGTGCGCGGCGCTAGAGGAGTAGGACGCGTCTCTCTGTCCTGTCTGGCCCGCCTCGGCGAGGCCCGCGCCTCCGCCGACGTCGCCAGCGCCTTCTTCTCGGCGACGATTCGGTTTTCTTGGCTCGCGCGCGGTGCGCTGCGCCGACTGCGACAGCGGACTACTGTGAGCAGGCTCCTCCTTAGAGCATCCCCAGTCCCCTACTTCTACGGGCCGGGCTCTTCGCCTTGACGACCTGCAGGCCCAGTCAGCACCTCCAGCACAGCGCCGGAACCACCGCCCGGCGTAGCCCGCCTGCCAGGACCTAGCGTCGCAAGGGCGCTGTCTCAGGCGCGCGGAGCAACCCTCGGGATGTAGCTCGTGCTGTCTGTAGGACGTAGGTCGCACCGTCGGCCGCGAGGCGCTTGCCAGAGCTGGCCTCGGCGCCGTCCGCGCACGCACGGTCAGCCGGAAGGCCTGTGTCGGGACGCGCGCGGGCTCGCTGGCCAGATTCGTCGCTACGGGACGGACCTTCCGCACCGAGCTCCGACGTAAAGGATGTGGGCCCTGCCCCAGGGACATGCGTGGACACGGGGCGGCGGTTGTAGCGGCGCTCGCAAGTTACGTGAGGTCAGTTCGGCCCCACCGCGCGTTCACCGGGCGCGGCTCGCTGAGGTGGCGATGAGACACGAGTCGCGTGTTTTCTTTGGCGGCATGCCCTCGGTTGTGTCCAGTGGCCCAATGGCCAAGGTGGTGTCGAGGCCGGTGCCCGGCCCTGGGAGATCTGCGCAGGGCTCAGCGCTTCGGATGTTTCGATACTCGACACCGCCCGATCGGGACGGAGGATGATTCGTCCTATCGACCCTCGGGCACCGCCGCGTCCTGCTCGGCGCCTGCGGCTAGCACCCGCACGGCTTGGAACGGCACCGGTGCGCGCGACGGGGCAGCGAGATCTCCACGCGGCCGGTCGACAGGACGGAGACCCTGGCCCGTGGTGCCCGGGTAGAGGGAGAGCAGGTCCGGTTCGACCGTGCACCACTCCGCCGCCGCGCCGAGCACCTCGAAGTGGTAGGCCTCCACGATCTCGCCGCTGTTGCGGACTTCCAGGCCGATCCGGACTTCTTCGCCGGGCAGCACCGAACTGGCCGGCGGCTCCAGGCGGGCGGAGGTGGTCATGCCGCGAGGGTACGGAGCGCCCCGGGGGCGGGCAGGTGCCCCGCGGTCACACATTCGGGCACGGATGCTGCCCGTTGAGTCCTTGTGAAGTGCCTGCTGACTGACCGGGAGTTCACTGGTGCCGGGCCGACGGTCGGTGCGTGCGGAGCACCGGGCGCGGCCGAGTCAGGGGGTGTCGTCGGTGCGGTACCAGGGGAACGGCGGCGGTGAGCGGATCAAGGTCCGGCTCTGTGCCCAGGATCCGATCACCGAGGCCGGGCTGTCCGGGCAGCTGCGGCCCTGCCCGGAGCTGCGGCTGCTGCGGGCGGACGAGGCGGACGAGGCGGCCGTGCTGCTGGTCGCCTTCGACCGGGTCGGGGAGGAGGAGGTGCAGATGCTCCGTCAACTGCGGCGCACCGCACCGGGGCGGCTGGTGCTGGTCGGCACCGAACTGGACGACGTCGGGCTGGTGGCTGCGGTGGAGTGCGGGGTGGTCGGGGTGGTGCGGCGGGCCGAGGCCACGGCGGCGCGGCTGGTGCAGACCATCGTGGCGGCGGCGCGGGGCGAGGGGACGGTGCCCGCGGACCTGCTCGGCCGGCTGCTGGAGCAGGTCGGCCGGCTCCAGCGGCAGGTGCTGGACCCGCGCGGGCTGGCCTTCACCGGGCTGTCGGCGCGGGAGGTGGAGGTGCTGCGGCTGGTCGCGGCCGGGCACGACACGGCGGAGATCGCGGAGGCGCTCGCGTTCTCCGAACGGACCGTCAAGAACGTGCTCCACGAGGTGACCACCCGGCTCCAACTGCGCAACCGCTCGCACGCGGTGGCCTACGCGATGCGGGAGGGCTTCATCTGAGCCGGGGCAGGCGGCCAGCCAGGTGGGCGAGAGGGAGGCTCGATCGGGGGCGGGAGCGGCTTGGCCGGTGGTGGTGTGCCGAGGCGTGCTGCGGTGCGGGTTGGGTCGGGGCGCGGTGCCGGATCGCCCGAAGGGGCAGTGGGGGGTGCCCCGGTGGGTGCCCGTGGTGGGGTGTGGCGGGGGTGGGGATCCGGGAGGGTGGTGCGGAGGGTCGGAGGTGACGGAGGCCGGGGGAGACCGTGACGCGAGGTGTGGTCCGGCGGGGATCGGGTCGGCGTGGTGCGGGGCGGCCGGCGGCCGTGCGGCGGGTGCTGAGGGTCTGTCTGGCCGGGGTGCTGGTGGCGGCCGTGCTGGCCGCGGTGCCCCGGGCCGGGACCGGCCGGGGACTGCCCGTGCAGCTGCTGGCGGCCGAGCCGGCTCCCGGGCGGATCGTGTACGCCGCGGACCAGAGCCACCGGGCGCTGGTGCTGGCGGCCGGGTCGGAGGCGCCGACCACGGCGCTGCTGCCGCCCGGGTCGGCCGGGGGAGGACTGCCAGCCCTCGGTGCGCGGGGACGCCCTGGTCTGGGTGAGTGACCGGAGCGGGCAGGGCGAGCGCTTGATGTGGCGTCAGGGGGAGGCGCCGGCGAAGGTCCTGCTGGAGCGGCCCGGTTGGCGGTTGAAGCACCCGGCGCTGTCGCCGGACGGGCAGTGGCTGGCCTTCACGTCCTGGCAGTCCGAGGACAGGTTCGAGGGGCTCTGCCGTCAGGACGAGTACCAGGACTCCTACCCGGTGCCGGAAGCCGACGACACCCGGGACGAGGACCACCGCCCCGGCCTGTGGGTGGTCCGGACGGACGGCAGTGGGCTGCGGCGGCTGGCCGTGGACGCCGGCTGGGGCAGCTGGTCGCCGGACGGGCGGCAGCTGGCGTACGAGCACGCCGATGCGGTGTACCGGGTCCCGTTCGCACCCGGCGGCCCGGCGGTGCGGGTGGCGACCGGGACGGACAAGGCCCGGCGCCCGGCCTGGGAGCCGGTGGACGGAGAGGGGCACGGGCGGATCGCCTTCCTGGCCGGGGCTCCTGACGGTGTCCCGTCGATCGGCACCGTCCCGCCGGGCGGGGGCACGCCGACCTGGGTGGTGAAGTACGCCGGGAGGGACCTCGCCTGGTCACCGGACGGGAGGCGGATCGCCTTCCTCTGGGGCGGCTACGCGTCCGAGGTCGAGGTCGACGACGAATGCGGGGGCTGTACGGCGCGGCAGGTGGCGTACAGCACCCATCCGTTCGAGTCGGCGGCTTGGTACACGCGAGCGGGAGGGCGGCAGCCGATCGTGCTGCTGACGGAGGTGAACGGGAGCTACCGGCATCTGGAAAGCGCTTTCCCGAGCGTGCCGCTGGAGCGACTGGACCTCGTCCCGCAGGACCTGCGCCGACGGATCGAGTACCGGGACCCGGCCTGGTCGCCGGACGGGCGGCGGCTGGCCTTCGTCCAGGTGCTGACGCGCAGTGAGGCCCCGGACGACTACCGGCTGATGGTCGGCGATCCGGCCGACCTGGCGCACGCGGCGGAGGTGGCGGGCGACGGCGTCGGCGGGGTGCTGATCGGAAAGCGCCGTCCCGCCTGGTCGCCGGACGGGACCCGGCTGGCCTACGCCGAGGGCGGTGGCGGAGAGTGCGGGGACGGCGGGGACTGCCCCGAGGACGAGATGTACCAGGGCGGCGAGGTCAAGGTGGTGGACCTGAGCGCCGGGGCCGACCGGGCACGGGTGCTGTTCACCGTGCCGGAGCGGGCCGCGCCCCGGAGCAGGTGCCACTCCCAGGATCTGGACCCGAGTTGGTCGGCCGACGGGACGCGGATAGCGCTTTCCCGGGCGAGTCAGTGCTTCCCCGAGGTCGGTGTCGCCGGGCGTTCGGCCGGCCCGGGTTCGGCTGCCCTGGGATCGGGTGGGGCAGGCGTCGGGGGGCAGGGGCCGAACGGTGCGCGGCCGAGTGGCGCGAGTGCGAGCGGGACAGAGGCGAGCGGGATGGGGGCGAGCGGGGCGGTCGACCGGGGCCTCGCCGCCCGGCGGTCGGCGGCGCCGGGCCCGGCCGCCGCCGAGTGGTCCCGGGAGCGGCTCGCCTCCGAGGAGCGGGGAGGCGCGCGCCACATCTGGACCGTCAGCGCCGTCGACGGTTCCGACCAGCGGGATCTGACCGCCCGTCAGTGCGGGATCGAGGACTGCCCGGTCCGTGACGAGCGCCCGGCCTACGCGCCGGAAGGCGACCGCCTCGCGTTCAGCCGGGTCACCCTGGAGCGGCCGCCGACGCCCACCCCCGCGCCCCCGTCCCCGTCGTCGCCCTCGGCGCCGCCCACCCCTGGTCCGCTGCGCGCCCTCGACTCGTACGACACGGAGAACCGGACCCTGCTGACCATGGCCGGCTCCGCCGCCGACTGCCGTCAGGTCGTGCCCCGGAGCGACGCCTGTCCGACCTACGTCCGACCCGCGCCGCCCGGCGACGGTCCGTTCCGCGAGCCCGCCGCACCCGCCTGGTCGCCGGACGGCCGCCAACTGGTCTTCGAGACCGAGCAGGTGGAGCCCGACGGCGACGGCGAGTACCGGGTCACCACGCTCGGCCTCGCCGACGCCGTCAGTGGAGAGGGGCGCCTGCTGCCCGGCCCGGTGTACGGCGAGCAGACCACCCCCACCTGGCAGCCGACCGCCGACCTGGAGGTGACGCTGGCCGCCGACCGTCCCCAGGTGGCGGAGGGTGACAGTGCCGAACTCACCCTCACCGTGAGCAACCTCGGCCCCGCTCCCGCCCGCCCGACCACCGCCGACCTCGCCCTTCCGGCCGGCCTGGTGCCCACCGGTGTGCCGACCCCCTCGCAGGGCACCTGCACCGGCTCCCCGCCCGCGCCGCCGCCCGGCTGCACCCTCGGCACCCTCCGCGCGGGCGAGCGGGCCACCGTCCGGGTGACGGTCACCGCCCGCGCGCTGGGCCCCCAGACCGGCACGGGCAGCGCTGGGACCGGCACCGGCACCGGATCCGGAACCACGGCGGGGGCAGGGACCGTCGACCCCCGCCCCGAGAACAACCGCGCCGAGGTCACCGTCGCCGTCACCGCGCGCCGGCCCTCCGCGCGGCCGGACCCGGCGGTCACCGTCGCGCTGGATCCGGCGACCGCCCACGTCGGCGGCACGGTCACGGCCCGCGTCACCGTCCGCAACCTGGGCGGCACCCCCGCCACCGGCGTGACCTTGGCCACCCAACTCCCGCCCGGCGCCAAGGTGGTGAGCGGCTGCACCGAGGCCTGTCCGGTCGCGCTGCCGACGGCGGGAGCGGAGGAGGTGGTCACGGTGGTGTTCCGGCCCGCCGCTGCCGCATCCACCGTGTCGTACGGTGCCACCGTCACCGCAGCGCTCACCGTCGCCGGGGACGACGAGCAGCCGGGCAACGACACCGCATCCGCCACGCTGACCGTACTGCGCCCCGCCGTGCTGCTCAGTCCGCCGATCGGACCGCCGGGGACGGTCACTCTCGCGTACGGCAGCCAGTTCCCGCCGGGGGCCGAGCTGCGGCTGAGCTGGAGCGCGGGCGTCACGGCCGCAGCCGCGCCGGTGCGGGTGGGGGCGGACGGGGCCTTCGCCGCACCCGTGTTGGTGATGCGCCAGGACGTCCTGGGGGCACGGGAGTTGGTGGTGCGGCAGGCGGCACCGGGTGATCCGGTCTTCGGCGAGGTGCGGACCGGCTTCCGGGTGGTGCCCGGCGTCCTCCAGCCCCGCGACTTCCAGTGGCGGCGGTGAGCGCGGCGGTGATCCACGAGGTGGACGAGGCGCTGCGGGCTCTGGTCCGGGCCGAGGTGCTGGCCGGGGCGGAGGTGGACCTGGTCTTCGACGCCCCGACCCGGGACTGGGCGGCCCGGCGGAACACCCCCACGGTCAACCTCTACCTCTACGACATCCGGGAGGACCTCAAGCGGGGCTCCCGGGGGCGGCAGAACGTCTACGACGCCGACGGGGCGGTGGTGGCGCGCACGCTGCCACCGCGCTATTTCAAGCTCTCCTACCTGATCAGTGCCTGGACCCAGCGCCCGGAGGACGAACACCGGCTGCTGGCCGCCCTGTTGCACTGCTTCCTGCGCCACACCGCACTGCCCCCGCCCGGTCTCGGGCCCGAACTCGCCGCCACCGGACTGCCGGTGCCGATCGGGATCGCCCTGCCGCCACCGGAGGACCGCGCCTTCGCGGACGTCTGGTCGGCGCTGGGCGGCGAGTTGAAGCCCTCGCTGGACCTGGTGGTCAGTGCGCCCGTGGTCACCGCGCCGCTCTACCCTGCCGGCCCGCCGGTCGGGGAGGACGGACTCCACTTGCGGAGCGGGGAGTTCGGAGGCCCGCCGGCCCGGGAGGTCGTGGAGGAGGAGGGTGCGGCCGACGGCGGCCGGACGGTCGACGGCCCGTTGACCGACGGACCCCCGGTGGGTGGCGTGGCGGCGGACGGCCCGTCGGCGGACGGGCGGGGACGGCGGCGGGGGAGGCGGCTGTGAGCGACGCCCACCTGGCCGAGCGGGTGGCGCTGGTGGAGCAGCGGATCCGGCGGGCGGTGGCGGCCCGACGGGCGGTCGATCCGACGCCTGACGATCCGTTCCGGGGGCTGTACCTGGCCGACGAGGCGGTGCAGCGGCTGCTCGACCGGCCGGTCTCCGCGGTCCCGGGGCCGGACACGGTGGACGAGGGGCGGCTGGCGGAGGCGGAGCGGCTGGCGGAGGTCACCGGTTCGCGGCTCCGGTCGCTCCGGCTCGGCTTCGAACTGGAGCCGCTGGACGTGGAGTTGCTGCTGGTGGCGCTGGTGCCCGACCTGGACGCGCGCTTCGAGCAGCTGTACGGGTACCTCAACGACGACGTGACGCGCAGGCGTCCGACCATCGGTCTGGCGCTCGCGCTCTGCGGCGTTCCGGCGGTCTCGGCGGCGGCCCGCGGACGGTTCGTTGCCCCGGCACCGCTGCCGGGGCGCGGGCTGTTGCTGGTGGAGGAGGCCGACCGGCCGTTCCTCGGGCGGTCGTTGCGAGTGCCGGACCGGGTCGCGGCGCACCTGTTGGGCGACGACGCTCCGGACCGCCGGCTGGCCGAACTACTGCTGCCGGTACGGCCGTTGCGGCCCGGTGGCGGGCGTGAGCTTGGGCATGGGCTTGGGCATGGGTGTGGCCGGGACCGGCTCGCGGCGGCGATGGAGGCGGTCGGACTGGTGTACCTGCGGGAGCCGGCGGGGGGATCGGCGCGCGGGGTGGCGGTGGAGGCGCTCCGGGCGGCCGGGCGGGCGGCCCTGGTGCTCGACCTGAACCGGCTCGCCCGGGATCCGGCACCGACCGAGGTGCTGGTGGCGGTGGGGCGGGAGGCGGGGTTCGGCGGGCCCCGGGAGGACGTGGGAGCGGTGGCCGGAGCGCCGGTCGGAGCGTCGGAAGGGATGGCGGCAGCGGTGGCGGCAGGGGTGGTGGCCGGGCCGGTGGAGGCGCTGGCCGAACGGCCGGAGTTGGTCCGCGCGCTGACGGAGCTTCCGGTGCCGGTGCTGCTGACCGGACGGGGCAGCTGGGAGCCGGAGTGGTCGGCGAGGGTGCCGCTACTGGTGGAGACCGGGCGGCTGGGGGCGGCGGACCGGGCCGGGCTCTGGCGGGCGGCGCTGCCGGAGGCGGCGGTGGACCTGCGGGTGGCGGCGCCGTTCGAGCTCTCGCCGGAGCAGGTCGGCCGGGCCGCCCGGACGGCGGAGCAGCAGGCGCTGCTGGCCGGCGGGCCGCTGACCGAGGTCCACCTCCTGCACGGGGTGCGGGCGCAGAACAGCTCCGGCCTGGAACGGCTGGCCCGCCGGATCGAGCCGGGCGTGGGCTGGGTGGACCTGGTGCTGCCGCCGGCCGTCCTCGGCCAGCTGCGCGAGCTCGCCGCCCGGGCCCGCCACCGGGACCGGGTCCTGGGGGACTGGGCGATGCGGCCGGGCGGCGGGCGGGGGCGCGGGGTGATGGCGCTGTTCGCGGGGGACTCGGGGACCGGGAAGACGCTTTCCGCCGAGGTGATCGCCGGTGAGCTCGGCCTCGACCTCTACACCGTGGACCTGGCCACCGTGGTGGACAAGTACGTCGGTGTGAGACCGAGAAGAAACCTGGAGCGGATCTTCACCGAGGCCGCCGGGGTGAACGCGGTGCTGCTCTTCGACGAGGCCGACGCGATCTTCGGCAAGCGCTCCGAGGTCAGGGACGCGCCGACCGCCTACGCCAACGTGGAGAGCGCTTACCTGCTCCAGCGGATGGAGAGCTTCGACGCCTGGCCGTGCTCGCCACCAACCTGCGGGCCAACCTCGACGAGCCTTCACCCGCCGCCTCGACCTGGTGGTGGACTTCCCGCTGCCCGACACGCGCAGCGCACCGCCCTCTGGGAGCGGTTGCCTCGGCTCTGGCGCTGCCGCGCGGCGACGACCTCGACCTCCCCTTCTGCGGACGCTCCTTCGAGCTGGCGGCGGCGACATCCGCTCGGCCGCCGTCACCGCCGCGTACCTGGCGGCGGAGGCGGACCGACCGGTGGGGATGTCCGAGGTGGTGGCCGCCGTCGCCCGTGAGTACCGCAAGCTCGGGCGCCTCTGCCTGCCGAACGAGTTCGGCTCCTACCACCACCTGGCCCGCTGAGCCGTGGCACCGTCCCGTGGGACGTGTGACGTGGGACGTGGGATGGCGGGTAGCGGGGGCGGGTCGCAGGTGACGAGTCGACGGTGGTGTGGACAGGCGGCAGGGCCGCCTCCTTGACCCGTCGTCAGGACCGCTCGGCCGCCGTCCTCCCACCCTCGGTGCGGCCTGCCCGGGCGACCGGGAGCAGCAGCAGTCCGCACGCGGCCACCAGCAGCCATCCCGGCCGGACGGCCGGGGCCAGGTCGGCGGGGGCGGCGCCCGAGACCAGGATGCCCGCCAGCGCGATGCCCAGTGCCGAACCGAACTGCCGCGCCGTGGAGGTGATCGCGCCCGCCACCCCGGCGCGGGCTGCGGGCAGGCCGCCCACGGCGGTGTTGGTGATCGGGGCGTTGGCGAAGCCGAAGCCGACGCCGACCAGCAGGTAGCCGAGCAGCAGGAGCGGCAGGCTCGCGCCCGCGCCGGGAGAGGAGAGCTGGAACAGCGAGAACAGGCAGACCCCGCCCGCCGTCAGAAAGCCACCGGCCAGCAGCAGTGGCCGACGCGGGCCGACCCGGGCGGTGAGGCGGCCGGACCACGGGGCGCAGACGATCGCGCCGAGGGCCATCGGCAGGGTGGCGGTTCCTGCGGCGAGTGCGCTCCAGCCCCGGGCCTGCTGGAGGTAGAGGGTGGAGAGCAGCAGGGTCAGACCGAGCGCGACGAACACCGCCACCGCGCCCAGCACCGCGCCGGTGAAGGCCGGCCGGCGGAACAGCCCGAGGTCCATCAGCGGCTCCGCACGCCGACTCTCCACCCGGACGAAGGCGACCGTCACGGCGAGGACCACCGCGTACGCGGTCAGTGCGGCGGGCGAGGTCCAGCCGATCCGCGGGCCCTCGATCAGCACCCCGACCGAGACCCCGACCAGCACGGCCAGCAGCGCCTGCCCGGGCAGGTCGAGCCGCCGGGCCTGCGGGGCGCGCGACTCCGGTACGTGACGGACCGTCAGGGCCAGTGCCACCAGCACCACCGGGACGTTGACCCAGAACAGCGAGCGCCACCCGAGGCCGTCCACCAGCGCACCGCCGGTCACCGGACCGGCGGCCATGCTGAGCCCGAAGACCGCCGCCCAGACCCCGATCGCCCGGGCCCGCTCCTTCGGGTCGGGCATCGCGTTTGACCACGATGGCCAGCGCGACCGGGCTGAGCATGGAGGCGCCGATCCCCTGGAGGCTGCGGGCCGCCACCAGCCAGCCGAGCGACGGCGCGAGCGCGCAGAGCAGCGAGGCGGCCCCGAACGCCGCCAGGCCCAGGCGGAAGATCCGCCGTCGCCCGAAGCGGTCGGCCAGCGCCCCCGAGGTGATCAGCAGGGCGGTGAGCACCACGGTGTAGGCGTCGACGGTCCAGGCGAGGGCGTGGACGGAGACGCCCAGGCCGGCGCCGACGGCGGGCAGGCCGATGTTGACGATGGTGGTGTCCAGGCCGACCAGGAACAGGCTGAGGCAGCAGACCGCCAGCACCGTCCACCGTCGGCGGGCGTCGAGCCCGGGCGGTGGAGCGGACGTGGCGGACGTGGCGGTGGTGGCGGTGGCAGGGGTGACAGGGGTGGGCGCGGTCACGGTGGCCTCTCACGGTGCGTCAGGACGGTGCTGCCGCCCAGCCTGGGGCTGCGGGCCCCGTCGTGCCCAGGTGCTTTGCCGTTCCTGCAAGGATGGCCCCGTGGACGCGGAACTCGAAGAGGTACTGGACGCCATCGGCCCCCGGCTGCGCACCCTGCGCCGCGACCGGGGCCTCACCCTGGAGGCGCTCGCCGAGAGCACCGGCATCTCGGTCAGCACGCTCTCCCGCCTGGAGTCCGGCAAGCGGCGCCCCTCCCTCGAACTCCTCATCCCGCTGGCCCGGGCCCACCGGGTGGCCCTCGACCAGCTGGTCGCCGCCCCGGCCAGCGGGGACCCCCGGGTCCACCTCCAACCGGTCCACCGCCACGACGGCAGCGTGGTCGTCCCGCTCACCCAGTACCCGGGCCGGGTCCGGGTCTTCAAGCAGGTGCTGGCCCCGCGCGAGCCCAAGCTCGTCACCCACGGCGGGTACGAGTGGCTCTACGTCCTGGCCGGCACCGTCCGCCTGATCCTCGGCGAGGGCGAACTGACGCTCCGTCCGGGCGAGGTCGCCGAGTTCGACACCAGCGAGCCGCACTGGTTCGGCCCCGCCGACGACCACCCCGTCGAGGTCCTCCACCTCTTCGGCCCCCAGGGCGACCAGGTCGTGGTGCGCACCTGACCGGGGGCTGCCCCATGGGGAAGGGCGGGCTGCCCGAAAGGCGGCGGAGCGGGCCCTGGGCGGCCCGCAAGGGCGCGGGGCAGGCTGGGCGGGGTGTCGGTCAGCGGCTGCTGAGGGGGCGTCATGCGGGAGTACGAGCACGAGGGGGAGGGCGGCGGTTCGGGGCTACGGCCCCGGGCGGGCCGGGATGGTGCCGGGCCGGGCGGGGTGGAGCTGCGGGCGGCGGTGGACGGGCGGCCCGAAGTGCTGGGCGCGGCTGGGCTGTTGGGGCTGCAGCGAGTGGCCGGGAACGCGGCGGTGGGGGCGGTGCTGGAGGAGGGGGCCGAGGAGGCGCGTTCGCCGGTGCACGAGGTGGTGGCCGGGGGCGGGGAAGCGCTGGAGCCGGCGGTGCGGCAGGACATGGAGGCGCGGCTGGGCCACGACTTCGGGGACGTCCGGGTGCACACGGACCAGGCCGCGCACGACTCCGCCCGGTCGGTCGACGCGCACGCCTACACGGTCGGCTCGCACGTGGTGTTCCAGCGGGACGCGTACGATCCGGGCTCGCACCGGGGGCGGACCACGCTCGCGCACGAGCTGACGCACGTGGTGCAGCAGCGGGCCGGGGCGGTGGACGGGACGGAGACGGCGGGCGGTGTCCGGGTGAGTGACCCCGGGGACCGCTTCGAGCGGGAGGCGGCGGACACCGCCGACCGCGTGACGGCGGAGCCGTCGGTGCAGCGGGCGGAGGAGGACGAGCTGCCCACCGAGGAGTAGTCAGCCCGGGACCGACGACGCATGCGGTCCGTACGCGCCGACCCGTGTGCGGCGGTCCCTGTGGGCAGGGTGGTGCGGGTCGGCGTGTGCTGGGCGGCGTGTCAGGAGCCGGTGACGGCTGCCTGGCCGGCGGCCTCCGCCGCTGCCTGGGCCTCGGCGATGGCCTCGGCGCGCAGTTGCTCCTCGGAGGAGCCGAGGCGCCAGTAACCGGTGAACTCCACCAGCTTGCGGTCGAGGCCGCGCTCGCCGACCAGGTGGCGGCGGATCGAACGGACGGCGGCGGCCTCGCCGGCCACCCAGGCGTACGGGGTGCCGGCCGGGAGGTCGGCGGTGCGCAGGGCGTCCAGGGCCAGGCCGGGGCGGGCGCCGTCGCGGACCAGCCAGTGGACCTCGGCCTCGGCGGCGGTGGTGAGCTCCAGGCGGTCGTCCTCGGTGGGGACTTCGAGGAAGGCGCTGACCCGGGTCCCGGCGGGCAGCCACTCCAGGATGGCGGCGGCCGCCGGCAGGGCGGTCTCGTCGGCGGTCAGCAGGATCCACTCCGCCCCGGCCGGCGGACGGAAGCCGACGCTGGTGTTGTCCTCGACGGCCGGGCCGAGCAGCAGCACCCGGTCGCCGGCGGCGGCCCGGCCGGCCCAGGCGGAGGCCGGGCCGGTGTCGCCGTGCAGGACGAAGTCCACGTCCACCTCCGGGAGTTCGGGACGGGCGGCGCGCACGGTGTAGGAGCGCATCACCGCCCGCTCCTGCTCGGGCAGCGCCCGCCAGGCCCAGAACCAGCCCTCGCCCTCCTCGACCGGGACCACCGGCTCCGGCTGGCCCGGGTGCGGCAGGAAGAGCGAGAAGCTCTGGTCCCGCCCGCCGGAGGCGAAGCCGGCCAGTGCCGGGCCGCCGAACGTGATCCGGAGCAGCGAGCTGCTCAGCCGCGCGGTGCGGACCACCTCGGCGGGGAAGAAGGCGAAGGGCTGGTCGGACATCGCGGGTACCTCCGGCAAGGGGCTCAGCAGGGACTCAGTAGGGGCGGATCAGTGGGCCGGCAGTGGGCCGGCGGGGCGTCGACGGCGCGTCGGCCCGGTGCGAGCGGGCCCTGAGCAGGCGTCAGGAGAGCTTCTTGGCGCTCTCGATGGCCTTGGCGAGGTCCTCCAGCAGCGGGGCGGCGCCCGCGTAGGAGAAGCGCGGGACGGCGTCCCACGGGGTGACCTGGTTGGCCTTGACCGCCGGCAGCTGGGCCCAACCGGGCTTGGACGCGAGGTCCTTGGGCTGGAGCGCGGTGGAGCGCTTGTCGAGCAGCAGCAGGTCGGCGGGGTACTTGCCGGCGTTCTCCCAGCTGAGCGACTCGAAGTAGCCGCCCTGGTCCAGCTTGTCCGGGACGACGATGTCCACGCCCAGCTCCTTGAAGTACATGAGGTCCGTGCTCATGCCCGGAGCGGAGGCGTAGAAGATGTCGGCGGCACCCGAACAGGCCAGCACCTTCAGGCCGTTGGCGGCCTTGGCGGCCTGGCGCAGCTTCTCGGCGGCGGCCTCGAAGCGGGCCTTGGCGTCGGTGACCTCCTTGGCCTTCAGGTCGGCGCCGAGCGAGGCGGCCAGCTCCGCGTAGCGGCGGATCGGCTCGGGCAGCGGCACCCGGCCGGTGGTGATGGCGACCTGCGGGGCGAGCGGCAGGATCTTGTCCTTGCTCTCCTCGGGGACGTACCAGAGCTGGTCGGCGTCGTACATGTGGGTGACCAGCAGGTCGGGGCGCAGGGCCGCGTACTTCTCGATGCTGAACTCGCCCCAGGCGTTGCCGATGATCTCGATCTTGCCGAGGTCGAGGTTGCCGGCCTGGGGGTCGGGCTTGCCGTCGGCGCCCTTGGTCTCGCCGAAGACGCCGACGATCCGGTCGCGGAGGCCGAAGTCGTGCAGGGCGGCGGCGGTGCCGGTGAAGGCGACGATCCGCTGGGGGACGGCCTTGGCGGTGACCTCCTTCTTGCGGTCGTCGGTGAACGACCACGGACCGGAGGCGGCGCCCGAACCGGAGCCCGCAGAGGCGGAGGAGTCCTTGGAGCCGGAGCTGCCGCAGGCGGCGAGCACCGCGCCGAGGCCGACGGCGCCGGAGGCGGCGAGCAGGCCGCGACGGGTGAGGTGGGCGGGACCGGCGTTCGTCATGGCGGTGACTTCTCTCGTGCGGGAACGTGCGGGAACGTGCGGGAGCGTGCGGGGACACGGCGGACATGAGGTCAGGGGGCTGCGGAGGGCACGCCCGCATTCGGGGGCATGCGGGCGTGCCGCAGCGGGCGGGCCGTCGCCGTGGGGCACCGGAGTACCCGGAGCGGCGGCCGCCGATCGTTAGGTTAGCCTAACCATTGTTACTGTCCATCAGGGCGGGGTACCCCCCTGAACTGCACCGGAGTCCGCTCGTGTCCTTGACCAAGTCGCCACCGCAGGCCGCAGCAGGCGCCCCACGGCCGCCGGGGCGTCAGGCCCGGCGCGCCGCCGGGCTGTTCGCAGCCCTGCTCCTGCTGCTCCTCGTCCTGGTCCTGAGCCTGGCGGTCGGGGCGAAGCAGCTGGGCCCCGGCGAGGTGTGGCGGGGGCTCACCGAGCAGGGCTCGCCCGCCTGGACGGTGGTGCACGAGATGCGCCTGCCGCGCACCCTGCTCGGCCTGCTGGTCGGCTGCGCGCTCGGCCTGGCCGGCGGAGTGATGCAGGCCCTGACCCGCAACCCGCTGGCCGACCCCGGTCTGCTCGGCATCAACGCCGGCGCCTCGGCCGCCGTCGCCTCCGCCGTCACCTTCTTCGGCGTCAGCTCCTTCGGCGGGTACGTCTGGTTCGCGCTCGGCGGCGCCGCCGTGGTCTCGGCGGCCGTCTACGCCGTCGGCGGCGGCCGCACCGCCACACCCGCCCGGCTGGCCCTGGCCGGCTCCGCGCTGAACGCCGCGCTCTACTCCTACGTGATGGCCGTGATGCTGCTGAACGCGGCCTCGCTCCAGCAGATGCGGTTCTGGACCGTCGGCTCGCTGGCCTCCGCGCAGACCGACACCGTCCTCAAGGTGCTGCCCTTCGTGGCGGTCGGCGTGTTGCTCGCGCTCGCGCTGGCCCAGCCGCTCAACGCGCTGGCGCTGGGCGAGGACTCGGCCCTCGCGCTCGGCGCCCGGCCCGGCCGGGTGCGGGCCGGCGCGATCCTCGCCGTCGGACTGCTCTGTGGCGCGGCCACCGCCGCCTGCGGCCCGGTCGTCTTCGTCGGCCTGCTGGTGCCGCACCTGGTGCGCGCGGTCACCGGCCCGGACCTGCGCTGGCTGCTGCCGTACTGCGCCGTGCTGGCCCCGGTGCTGCTGCTCGGCTCGGACGTGCTCGGCCGGGTGCTGGGCCGCCCCGGCGAGCTCCAGGTCGGGATCGTCACGGCGGTGCTCGGCGGGCCGCTCTTCCTCCACTTCGTCAGGCGGCCGAAGGCGGTGCGGGCATGAGCGCCCCTCAGCTGAGCACCTCCCGCGGTGCCGCTCGGTCCCTCACCCTGCGGACCGGCGGGCTGTCCGTCCGCCTGCGCCCGCGCGTGCTCGTGGCGCTCGCCCTGGTGCTGGCCGTGCTCCTGGTGCTCGCCGTGCTGGCGATCGGCACCGGCGACTACCCGATCGCCCCCGCCGAGGTGGTCCGCACCCTGCTGGGCGACGGCACCCCCGCCCAGGACTTCATCGTCCACGAGCTGCGGCTGCCCAGGGTGGCGACCGCGCTGCTGGTGGGCGCGGGGCTGGCGCTCTCGGGCGCGCTCTTCCAGTCCCTGGTGCGCAACCCGCTCGGCAGCCCCGACATGCTCGGCTTCACCCAAGGCGCCTCCACCGGCGCCCTGGTGGCGATCGTGCTGCTCGGCGGCGGCACCTTCGCGCTCTCGGTCGGGGCGGTGGCGGGCGGCCTGCTCACCGGCCTGCTGATCTACCTGCTCGCCTGGCGCGGTGGCGTCCACGGCACCCGGCTGGTGCTGATCGGCATCGGCGTGATGTCGATCCTCACCGGGGTCAACGGCTACCTGCTCACCCGGGCCGAACTGGTCGACGCCTCCCGGGCGATGCTCTGGCTGACCGGCAGCCTGGACGGCCGCGGCTGGGACCAGGCCGGTCCGCTCGCCCTGGTGCTCGCCGTGCTGCTGCCGGCCGTGCTGCTCGGCGCCGGGCGGGCGCTGCGGCTGCTGGAGATGGGCGACGAGGCCGCGTCCGCGCTGGGCGTGCGGGTGCAGGGCGTACGGCTGCTGCTGATCGCCGCCGCCGTCGTGGTCGCCGCCTTCGCGGCCGCGGCCGCCGGGCCGGTCTCCTTCGTCGCACTGACCGCCCCTCAGCTGGCCCGTCGCCTCTCCCGCGCCCCCGGCCCGAACCTCACCGGCGCGATGGCCGTCGGCGCGGCCCTGACCGTCGGCGCCGACCTGCTCGGACAGCACCTGGTGGCCGGCCGACAGCTGCCGGTGGGCGTGGTGACGGGCGTGCTCGGGGGCGGCTACCTGGTGTGGCTGATGGCCACCGAACGCAAGGCAGGACGGATATGACGGCCCGACAGGAAGAGACCACCAAGGTGACCACCGCGCTCCCCTCCTCCCGGCTCGCGGGGCAGGGACTGACCCTCGCCTACGAGCAGCGCACCATCGCCGAGGGCCTGGAGGTGGCGATCCCGGACAACTCCTTCACGGTGATCGTCGGCCCCAACGCCTGCGGCAAGTCCACCCTGCTGCGCGCGCTGGCCCGGGTGCTCAAGCCCAAGGCCGGCCGGGTGCTGCTGGACGGCGCGGACATCGCCTCGCTGCCCCCGCGCACCGTGGCCCGCACCCTCGGTCTGCTGCCGCAGACCTCCATCGCCCCGGACGGCATCACCGTCGCCGAGCTGGTCTCCCGCGGCCGCCACCCCCACCAGGGCCTGCTGCGGCAGTGGTCCCGCGAGGACGAGCGGATCACCGACGAGTCGATGGCCGCGACGGGCGTACTGGAACTGGCCGACCGTCAGGTGGACGAGCTCTCCGGCGGCCAGCGCCAGCGGGTCTGGATCGCCATGGCCCTGGCCCAGCAGACCCCCCTGCTGCTGCTGGACGAGCCCACCACCTACCTGGACATCGCGCACCAGATCGAGGTGCTCGACCTCTGCGCCCGCCTGCACGAGGAGCAGGGGCGGACCCTGGTCGCCGTCCTGCACGACCTCAACCACGCCGCCCGGTACGCCACCCACCTGATCGCCATGCGCGACGGCCGGGTGCTGGCCGAGGGGGATCCGGCGCGGATCGTCACCGCGGAGCTGGTCGAGGAGGTGTTCCGCCTGCCCTGCCGCGTGATCGAGGATCCGGAGACCGGCAAGCCGCTGGTCATCCCGGCGGCGCGGGCCCGGACCTGACACGGTGTCCGCTCTCTGGTGTAGACCAAATGGTTGAGTCCAATCGGGCGTGGTACCCCGCAGGGTTGACCCGGTGGTGTCCGAAGTAGCCCGCTCGTTCGATGACGCGACCATGCCCAACTGGAAGTCTCTGGTCCCGCAAGCACTGCTCACCGGAACACCGGAAACGGGAAGGCACCTCCATGAAGCTCCGTGCACTGGGCCTGGCCACCACGCTGGCCGCCTCCGCGTTCATCACCGTCGCGACCGGCACCGCCGCCCACGCCATCGGCTGCGGCTCCACGCCGGCCGCGGTCAGCCCCAAGACCGCCACCGTCGACGGCCCGTACAACTCCTACAACCTCTACAACGGCCCGGCCACCAACTGTGGCCACCCACGGCTCCCCGGTGCCGGACCGCTCCGGTGCCACGGCCCTCTGCTCGGCCAACATCACCGGCACCACCTGGTACTACATGGACACGGTGAGCGGCAAGGGCTGGATCTCCTCGGCCAACGTCAAGCTCTACAGCGGCTACCCGGGCGTCTGCAAGTGACGTCCGCCTGACACCCCGTCGGACCTCCCGACCTCGGCACCACGAACGGCCCGCCTCCCCCCTGGCGGGCCGTTCGCCGTCCCCGGGTCGGTCACGCCAGGGCCTCGGCGATCCGGCGGAGCGTGGCGCGGTGGAGGTCCGGGTCGTGGGCGCCGGTGGTGACCAGCACCTCCTCGGCGCCGGCCAGCTCGACCAGTCCGTCGAGCTCGGTGCGGACCTCCTCCGCCGTCCCGGCCACCTGGCCGGCCACCGTGCGGTCGAGGAGCTCCCGCTCACGCGGCGTCAGCTCCGCGGCCCGGACCCGCTCGGGGGAGGGCAGCGCGGGGAAGGCGCCGTCGGAGCGGGAGCGGACGATCGCCCAGGCCTCGGGCGCCAGCAGGTCGCGGGCCTCGGCGGCGGTGCCGGCCACGGCCACCGGGGCGGCGAGCAGGACGCGCGGCTCGGTGCACCAGGGGGAGGGGCGGAAGGCCTCCCGGTACTCGGTCACGACGCCGAGCAGGCGCTCGCGGTCGTGCAGCCCGCCGACCACCACCGGCAGGCCGGCCCCGGCCGCGATCCGGCCGCCCTCGCCCATCGCCAGGACGTACGGCGCCACCGGCTCGACCTCGTCGGGCTGGACCCGCACCCGGGGGTGGCCGGCCGTCGTCCCCTCGCCCAACCAGTCGAGCAGTTCGGCGAGTTTGGGAGGGGAACGCGTCCGCATCCGCCCGCCCGTGCCCGAGCGCCTCCTGGATCGCCCTGGTGAAGCCCACCGAACGGCCCACCCCCAGGTCGATCCGCCCCGGGAACAGCGCGGACAGCACCCGGAACTGCTCCGCCACCACCACCGGCCGGTGGTTGGGCAGCATCACGCCGCCGGTGCCGATCCTGATCCGCCCGGTCCGCGCGGCCACGGCCGCGGCCAGCACCGTGGGCGCGGACCCGGCGATGCCGGGCACCCCGTGGTGCTCCGACAGCCAGAACCGGTGGTACCCCGCCTCCTCGGCGGCCACCGCCGTCCGTACCGTCTCGCGCAGCGCCTCCGCCGCCCCGTGCCCGTCCCGGACGTGCGAGCGGTCCAGCACGGAGAGCCTGTACCTGGTACCCATGCCGCGAGTCTACGAGGGTGGGGGCCGGTCGTCCGTGTGCGCCGTGGTGGGGCCGGCCGGGACCGGCGCCACCACGCGCGCCGACCGGACCACCGACACCGGGGACTGCGCCGACGGGGGGAAGGCGGCCGCGGTCCTGCGTGTCCGGTCCGGTCGGGACGGGTGGCGCGGTAGGGATGGTGGCCCGGGGCACCGCCGGGCCGAACGCCGTGCGGGCCCGACCGCAGGAGGAGGACCGATGCCGGGAACCGAGGGCCCCAGGCTGCTGATGGCCCGTCACGGGCTCACCGCCTGGGCCAGGTCGGGCCAGCACACCGGCCGCACCGACCTGCCGCTGCTGCCGCTCGGCGAACGCCGCGCCGAACTGCTGGGGCGGCGGCTGCGCGCCGCTCCCTGGAACGGCCTGGAGGGCGCCG
>NZ_BAAAYB010000115.1:0-44304 GCF_039535905.1 Kitasatospora albolonga
GTCGGTGGAGATCAGCACGAACCGCTCCACGCCGGTGGCCAGCGCGGCCTCCACCAGGTTGTCGGTGCCGAGCACGTTGGACTTCACCGCCTCGCTGGGGTGACGCTCCAGCAGCGGCAGGTGCTTGTGCGCGGCCGCGTGGAACACCACCTCGGGGCGCAGGTCGCGGAAGATCTGCTGGATCCGCGGCCGGTCCCGGATGTCGGCGATCACCAGCGAGTCGTCGGTGAGCAGCGCCTCGCCCCAGATCTCCAGCTGGAGCCGGTGCAGGTTGGACTCGTCGTGGTCCAGCATGTAGAGCTCGGACGGGCCGAACGCGTGGACCTGGCGGCAGAGTTCGCTGCCGATCGAGCCGCCGGCGCCGGTGACCAGCACCCGCTTGCCCTCGATCACGGCGCGGACGTCGGAGGAGACCACGTGCACCTCGTGACGGCCGATCAGCCGGTTCACGTCCAGCGAGCGCAGGTCGGAGCCGACCACTTCGCGGCGCAGCGCCGCCAGGAAGGAGGGCAGGTAGCGGACGGCCGCTCCGGCCGCCGCGGCGGCGGTGGCCAGCGCGCGGACCTTCTGGTGGGCCAGCCCGGGGATGGCCAGCACCACGACCTGCGCCCTGTTCTCCACGGCCAGCTCGGTGAGCTCGGTGAGCGTCCCCAACACCGTGACGCCGCCGACCAGTTCGCCCGCCTTCAGCGGGTCGTCGTCGAGCAGGCCGACCGGGACCAGTCCGAACTCGGGCGTCCGGCCCAGGTCGCGCACCAGTGCGGAGCCGGCCGCACCGGCTCCGACCACGATGGTGCGCAGACCCTGACCGCCGTCCCCTGATGAAGGGTCGAACGGGTTCAGGCGTGCGGCATTGCTGTACGGCGACATGGGTGTCCTCCGGATTCCCTGACCTGACGGAGTCGGTACCTGGGGCATGGGGGGCCGGTCAGCCGGCGCCGGGGCCTGCGGTCGAGGCGACGGTTGGGGTGGATGGGGTGGTGCGCTGGGGAGGCCCGGACGGTTCGGACGGGCTGACGCCCGCCCGCCGGGCCACGGCCACGGCGGCGAGGGTGGAGTGCACCCCCAGCTTGCCGAGCACGTTCTGCATGTGGGTGCGGACGGTGTGCGGGGAGAGGTACAGCCGCTCCGCGACGGCCTGCCGGCCGAGACCGGCCACCATGCAGCGGAGCACCTCCTCCTCGCGCGGGGTCAGTGTCTCCACCAGCCGCTCGCTCTCCGTCCGGTCCCGCCGGGCGGCGGTCAACTCCCGTACCACGCCGGTGAGCAGGGTCGGCGGGAGGTGCGTCTCGCCGCGCAGGACGCCGCGGATCACGGCCATCAGACGCGGCAGCGAACTGTCCTTCGCGACCCAGCCGCCGGCTCCGGCCTGGAGGGCGCGGACCGCACGGCGCGGGTCGTCCTCGGTGGCCAGCACCACGGCCCGCAGCTCCGGATGACTCCGGGCGGCCCGGGCCAGCAGCAGCAGCCCGTCCGGCGCGGGGCCGGAGGCGGGGCGGGGCACGGTGGCGAGGGGCAGCGGTCCGGGTGGCCGCCGCGGTGCCGGGGCGCGGCCCGGTGGGGCCTCCGGCTCCACCGGCTGGCGCGGCCGCCGCGCGGCGGCGCCGAGGTCGGCGTCGACCAGGATGACGTCGAACGGACGCCCCTCGGTGGCCGCCCGCTCCAGGGCGCGCTCGGCCCCGGCCGCGCTCCCGGCCACACCCACTTCGACATCGGGCTCGGCGGCCAGGGTGGCCGCCAGTGCCTCGGCGAAGATGCGGTGGTCGTCGACCACCAGGACGCGAACCCGCCCCATCGTCGTACCCCCCTGCTCAGGTGCCGACCCCCACCGGTACCGGACTCAGCGTACGGAAGTGGGGGGCGGGTCGGTGGGGGTTTCGTGAAGTTCCGTGGGGCACGGGGGCGGTGGCGCTTCGGACGCACGCGGAGCGCGGTGGCGCGGCGGACGCACGTGGTGATGCCGGGGGCGCGAGGAACTGCGCGGGGCGGGAGGCGGCTCACCTGCAACTGAACCGCCGTCAGCCAGTTGCAGGTGCTGCCGTTCCCCCGCGCGCAGTTCCCCGCGCCCCTGGGGCCTCCGGCCCCGGGGCGCGGCTCCGGTCAGGAGAGGCGGCGGGCTCCGGCGGAGGGGACGGCGGTGAAGGTGCGGGGTTCGGCGTACCCGGCTGCCGCGAAGGCGGCCCGTACGGCGGCCTCGACCTCCGTCAGGAGTCCCTCGCGGACCAGGGCGATGACCGAGCCGCCGAAGCCGCCGCCGGTCATCCGGGCGCCGAGGGCGCCCGCCTCGACCGCGGCCGAGACGGCCAGGTCGGTCTCCGGGCAGGAGACCCGGTAGTCGTCGCGCAGCGAGGCGTGACCCGCCGTCAGCACCGGGCCGAGCGCGGCGAACTCGCCCGCGTCCAGCAGCGCGACCGCCTGCTCCACCCGGGCGTCCTCGGTCACCACGTGGGCGACCAGCGGGGCCAGCTCTTCGGGCAGCCGCTCCAGTGCGCCGGCCAGGCCCTCCGGTGCCAGGTCGCGCAGGGCCGGCAGGCCGAGCAGTGCGGCCGCCTTCTCGCAGCCGGCCCGCAGTTCGGCGTAGGCGCCGTCGGCCAGGTCGTGCTTGACCCGGGTGTCGATCACCAGCAGCCACAGCCCGTGGGCGGCCAGGTCCAGCGGGACCTGGCGCTGCGTCAGGTCCCGGGTGTCCAGCACCAGGGCGTTGCCCTCGGAGCAGCACATCGAGGCCATCTGGTCCATCACGCCGCACGGGACGCCGACGAAGGCGTTCTCGGCGAACTGCGCCAGCTGCGCCAGGTCGGCGTTGCTCAGCGGCAGGTCGTACAGGTCCCGGTAGGCGGTGGCGACCACGCACTCCAGGGCGGCGGAGGAGGAGAGCCCCGCCCCGCCGGGCACGTCGCTGTCGAACCACAGGTCGGCGCCGCCGACCGGGTGCCCGGCCTCGCGCAGCGCCCAGACCACGCCGGCCGGGTACTTGGCCCAGCCCTCCACGGAGCCGGGGGCGAGCCCCTCGACCTCCAGCTCGGTCACCTGGCCGTCGCCCTGCTCGCTCCAGAGGCGGAGCAGGCCGTCGGTGCGCAGCCGCACGGCCGCACGGGCGGCGTGCGGCAGGGCGATCGGGAGCACGAAACCGTCGTTGTAGTCGGTGTGTTCGCCGATCAGGTTGACGCGGCCGGGGGCCGCCCAGACACCGGTCGGGGCGGCTCCGTGGACGGACTGGAAATCGGTCATGCCTGCTTCTTCTCCAGGGTGAACTGCCAGGCGTCGCGGACGATGTCGTCCAGCTCCGGGCGGCGGGGGGTCCAGCCGAGCGCCTCGTGCGCGCGGGTGGCGGAGGCGACCAGGACGGCCGGGTCGCCGGGGCGGCGGTCGGCGACCACGACCGGGATCTCCCGGCCGGTGACGCGCTTGACGGACTCGATGACCTCGCGGACCGAGAAGCCGCTGCCGTTGCCGAGGTTGCAGATCAGGTGCTCGCCGGGCTTGGCGGCCGCGATCGCCAGCAGGTGGGCCTCGGCCAGGTCCGCGACGTGGATGTAGTCGCGGATGCAGGTGCCGTCCGGGGTCGGGTAGTCCTCGCCGAAGACCGCGATGTGCGGGCGCTGGCCCAGCGCGGCCTGGAAGACCAGCGGGATCAGGTGCGACTCGGGGTCGTGCCGCTCGCCGTAGGCACCGTACGCGCCGGCGACGTTGAAGTAGCGCAGCGAGACCGCGGCGAGGCCGTGGGCGATCGCCTCACTGGTGATCAGGTGGTCCACCGCCAGCTTGGTGGCGCCGTACGCGTTGGTCGGCGCGGTGGCGGCGGTCTCCTTGATCGGGGTCTCGGTCGGCTCGCCGTAGGTGGCGGCGGTGGAGGAGAAGACCAGCTTGCGGACCCCGGCCTTGCGCATCGCGCTGACCAGCTCCAGCGACCCGGCCACGTTGTTGCGCCAGTACTTCTCCGGGTCCGCGACCGACTCTCCGACCTGCGAGGAGGCGGCGAAGTGCAGCACGCCGTCGTAGGAGGAGTCCAGCACCTCGGCGGCGTCCTGGATCCGGCCGCGGACGAACTCGGCGCCCGCCGGGACGCCCTCCAGGAAGCCGGTCGAGAGGTCGTCGAGCACCGTCACCTGGTGGCCGGCCTCCAGCAGGTGCGCGCCGACCACGCTGCCGACGTATCCGGCGCCACCGGTGACCAGGTACTTACCCATGTGTTGCGACCTCCCGCAGGCGGTGTGCCGCCTGTTCCGGCGACACGTCGTTCATGAAAGCGTCCATGCCGGATTCGGTCCCGGCCAGGAACTTGAGCTTGCCTACCGTACGACGGATCGTGAAGAGCTCCAGGTGCAGTGCCAGCTCGTCACGGTGACCGGCCGGCGCCTGGTGCCAGGCGGAGATGTACGGGGTAGGCGCGTCCGTGTCGAAGAGACGGTCGAAGCGGCGCAGCAGTTCCAGGTAGATCCCGGGGAACTCGGCCCGCGCGGCCTCGTCCAGGCCGGTCAGGTCCGGTGTGCGGCGGTTCGGGTAGAGGTGCACCTCGTACGGCCAGCGGGCGGCGAACGGGACGAAGGCCGTCCAGTGCTCGCCCGCCAGCACCACCCTTTCGGGGTGGGCGAGCTGATCGGCGATCAGGTCCTCGAAGAGGTTGCGGCCGGTGGCGGCGCGGTGCGCGGTGGCGGCGGCCGCCGCCTTGGCGGAGCGCGGGGTGACGAACGGGAAGGCGTACACCTGCCCGTGCGGGTGGGCCAGCGTCACGCCGATCTCCACGCCCCGGTTCTCGAAGCAGTACACCTGCTCGATCCCCGGCAGTGCGGAGAGCTCCGCCGTGCGGTCGGTCCAGGCGTCCAGCACCAGCCGGGCCCTGTCCTCGGTGAGGCTCGCGAAGGAGGCGTCGTGCTGCGGGGTGAAGCAGACCACCTCGCAGCGGCCCGCCCCGGGGGCGGTCTCGTGGAAGGCGGTCCGGTCGGTGGCCACGTGCTCGGCGGCTCCCGGGGCCAACGACGGGAAGCGGTTCTCGAAGACCGCGACCTGGTAGTCCGGCGCCGGCACCTCGCTCAGCCGGCCGTCCTTGGACGGGCAGAGCGGGCACTCGTCGGCCGGCGGGTGGTAGGTGCGGCCCTGGCGGTGAGCGGCGACCGTCACGTGGTCGCCGGTGACCGGGTCGCGGCGGATCTCGGACAGCGCGGTGGTGGGCTCCAGCGGACGCAGGTCGCTGTAGTTCCGGTCGGCGGTGCTGCCGTCCGCGTCGAAGTAGATCAGCTCACGGCCGTCGGCAAGCTTGGTGGTGGTCTTCTGCACGGCAACATGGTCGAACAGAACCCAACAAGAGTCAACAGCCAAGGGCGCACGCCCGCGTCGCCGGTGATGGTGATCCCGGGGCGCGGGGAACTGCGCGGACCGGGAGGCGGCCGCCGCCGCTGAGGGCACGTCAGCCCGTTGCACGCGCTCCGGGGCCCGGCGTGATCCGGTCGAGCAGTCCCGTGCGGGCGGCGGTGGCGGTGGCCTCCAGGCGGGTGCGGGCCCCGAGCTTCATCAGGACCCGCTGGACGTGGGTCCGGGCCGTACTGGGGGCGATGCCCATGCCCTCCGCGATGGCGCCGGTGTCCTGGCCCTCGGCGATCCGCAGCAGCACCTGGACCTCACGGCGGGTCAGCGCCCGCAGCAGCCGCACCGCGTCGTCGTCCGGCTCCGCCACCGGTCGCAGCAGCCGCTCGAACGCCCCCTGGAGCACCTCGACCGCGACCGCCGCCTCCCCCGCCCGCACCCGGGCGATGGCCCGCTCGACCACCTCGATCCGCTCGTCGCTGCGGACGTACCCCGCCGCCCCCGCCGCGAACGCCGCCGCCACCCGCCCGGGTTCGCCCACCGGGCCGAGCACCACCACCGCGATCTCCGGCCGGTCCCGCCGCAACCGCCGCACCGGCTCGAAGGCGTCCGGGCCCCCCGGGCCGGCCACGCCGACCAGGCAGACCTCCGGACGGCGCGCCGTCACCAGCTCGCACACCGACCGGGCCGGCGAACCGATCGCCAGCACCCGGTGCCCGCGCAGCTGCAGGGCCGAGGCCAGTGCCTCGGCGAGCAGCCGGTGGTCGTCGACCACCACGAGCCGAACGCCCACGGCGCCCTCCCAGTCCACGTCCGGCGCACCCCACTCCGCGACCGGCGGGCGGCCGTTGACGCACCATCACAGCGCATCCGGCCCCGGCCCGCCAGAGTGCGCGCAGCCGTGACGCTCCCGGAAACGAAAGAAGGCCCCCGCCGTAACGGCGGGAGCCTTCTGTCCGAGCCCCCATGCGGAATCGAACCGCAGACCTTCTCCTTACCATGGAGACGCTCTACCGACTGAGCTATAGGGGCTTGCCGGTCTTCGTTTCCTTCTGACCGGGCCGGTCGAACGAGGAAGACATTACACGGTGATCGCCCCGCATGTGAAATCCGCTCAGCCGGCCTCCGCCGCGAGGCTCCCGGGGCGTACGGCGGCGAGGTCACGCCCCCTGGTCTCGGGCAGCGCCCGGAGTGCGAGCAGCGAGACCACGCCCACCCCGGCGGCGTACCAACCCACCGGTGCGGCGGTCCCGTACTCCGCCGCCAGCCGGGTCGCGACCAGCGGCGCGGTCGCTCCGCCGACCACCCCGCCGAGGTTGTAGCTCAGCGCCACCCCCGTGTACCGCAGCCGGGTCGGGAACAGCTCCGGCAGGTACGAGGCGATCGGCCCGAAGAGCAGGCCCAGCGCCGCCATCGCCCCGATCAGCGCCGCCCCCGCGGCCACCGGACGCCGGGTCTCCAGCAGCGGGAAGAGCAGCAGTGACCAGCCCGAGGTGACCGCCGTCGCGGCCAGCAGGGTGAGCCGCCGGCCGAACCGGTCGCCCCAGCCCGCGCTCAGCCACACCGTGCCGGCCATCGCCGCCGAACCGGCCAGCAGCGCCGCCAGGACGAGCCCGCCGGGCATCCCGAGGTCCACCGTGGCGTGGGCCAGCGCGTAGGTCGTGGTCAGGTAGAAGACGGTGTAGCCCACCATGATCGACAGCCCGCCGAGCAGCACCTCCCGCCCGTGCCCGCGCAGCAGCTCCAGCACCGGCACCCGCGGGCGCTCCGGCTGCTCGGCGAAGAGCGGCGACTCCGCCACCTTCAGCCGGACCACCAGCCCGAACGCCACCAGCACGGCGGAGGCCAGGAACGGCACCCGCCAGCCCCAGGACAGGAAGGCCCCGCGGCTCAGACCCTCGGAGAGCAGCAGGAAGACCGAGTTGGCCAGGAAGAACCCGGCGCAGGGCCCGAGTTGCAGGTAGCCGCCGTACCGGCCGCGGCGCCCGCTCGGCGCGTGCTCGGCCAGCAGCAGCGCGGCCCCGCCCCACTCCCCGCCCAGACCGATCCCCTGACAGAACCTCAGCACCACCAGCAGCACCGGGGCCCACATCCCCCACGCCCCGTACCCGGGCAGCAGCCCGACCAGCGCGGTCGAGACGCCCATCAGCAGCAGCGAGCCGACCAGCGTCGCCTTCCGGCCGAGGCGGTCGCCGTAGTGGCCGAACAGCACCGCCCCGACCGGGCGGGCCAGGAAGGCCACGGCGTAGACGGAGAAGGCGGCGAGCAGGGAGCCGGTGGTGCCGAGGCCGGGGAAGAAGACCTGGCCGAAGACCAGGGCCGCGGCGGTGCCGTAGATGAAGAAGTCGTAGAACTCGATCGTGGTGCCGACCAGCGCGGCGGCGGCGACCCGGCGCAGCGCGGGGGCCTGAGTGGGCGTCATGCCCCACCCTGGCGGCCGTACGGGTACGCAGAACAGCGGGCAATCGGGTGAAAACACGGCAGCGCCCCGCAGGGGCGCGAGGCTCTGCTGATCTGCGGCTCCGCCGCGGGGCGCGCAGGGGAACGGCAGCAGGTTCAACTGACTGACGGTGCATGAGTTGCAGGTGAGCCGCCTTCCGGACTCGCGCAGTTCCCCGCGCCCCCAGCGGTGTGACCACGTACGCCCTCGAAGCAACGTTCTAAGCTGGCGTCGTGGGTGAGCAAGGGTCGGCTTCGTGGTGGGCGCATGCGGCCAGGACGGGGCGGCCGCCGGTGCCGTGGGGGCTGATGGTGCGCGGGGCGGCGGGGATGGGGACCCCGTTGGCGCTCGGGTTTCTGACCGGGCGGCTGGACCTCGGGGTGTACGCCGGGCTCGGGGCGATGCACGCGACCATGAACGACCGGGACGAGCCCGCCGGGCTGCGGGTGCCGAGGATCGCCGGTGCGGTGGGGGCCTCCGCGCTGGGGATGCTGACCGGCGCCGCGCTGCAGCACTTCGGGGCCCCCACCGCCCTCGCCGCCGTGGTGCTGACCGTGCTCGCCTTCGCCTCCGGCGCCCTGAGCGCGACCGGCCCGCGCGGCTCCGGCGCCGGCATGCTGCTGCTGGTCTCGGCCACCCTCGGCGCCGGGATGCCGCTCGCCGCCCCGTGGTGGGCCGCCGCCCCGACCATGCTGCTGGGCGCCGCGTACGTGGTGCTGCTCGGCGCGCTGCACCGCTCCTCCCGCCCCGCCGCGGACCCGCGCCGCCGCGCCCTGGCCGCCGCCTTCGCCGCCCTCGGCACCACCCTCGCCGACCTCGGCACCCCGCGCGGCGCCGGCTCCCGCCAGGTCCTCACCGCCCGGCTCAACCAGCTCCAGGACCTCCTGCCACCCGCCCGGACGGGCCGTCAGGAACCGGAGCGGGTGCGGCGGCTGCGCACCCTGTACGAGGCGACCCTGGCCGTCACCGAGACCGCCAGCGGCCTGCTCTGGGCCTGGCGGCCGGTGCCCGCCGAGGTGGCGGAGCTGCCCGGACGGCTGGCCGCCGCCGTGCTCGGCGCCGGTCCGCCGCCCCCGTACCCCGCCTGGGAGCCCGACACCCCGGCGCTGCGCGCGCTGGACGCCGCGCTGCGCGACCTCACCGAGGCGGTGGCCGGACGGCCGGTGGCCCTGGGCACCGCGCCCGCCCCTCCCCCGGACCCGTGGCGGCTGCGGGCCGGGCTGCTCTCGCCCGCCTCGGTCCGCTACGGGCTGCGGGTGGCGCTCTGCATCGCGGTGGCCTCGCTGCTCACCGCCGGGGTGCCGCTCAGCCGGGGCTACTGGGTGCCGATGACGGTGGCCTTCGTGCTCAAGCCGGACCTGGGCTCGGTCTTCCAACGGGCCGTCAGCCGCTCGGTCGGCACCGTGCTGGGCGTCGCGGTGACCGCCGGGCTGCTCTCGCTGACCTCGTCCGAGTGGGGGCTGGCGGCGATCGCCGCGCTCTGCGTCGCGCTGCTGCCGTACTCGCTGGGCGTCCACTACGGGCTGAACGCGGCGGTGATGACGCCGATGGCGCTGATCCTGGTGCAGCTCGGCGGCGAGCCGGGCACCGAGGAGCTCTGGCCCCGGGTCCTCGACACCGCGCTGGCCAGTGCGATCGTGCTGGTCTTCGGCTACCTGCTCTGGCCGGAACGGCCGCAGCACCGGATCGAACCCCGGCTGGTCGCGGCCGCCACCGCCGTCCGGGCCTACCTGGCCTCGGTGGTGGACGACGGGCCGCCGGTGGCCGAGGTCTGGCTGCGGCGCACCGCGTACCGCGCGCTCGCGGACGCCCGGCAGGAGGTGCAGCACGGGCTCACCGAACCACCGCCGAACGGGCGGCTGGCCGCGCAGTGGCTGCCCGCCACCGCCGCCCTGGAACGCCTCTCCGGCGCCGTCGCCGCGTACGGCGCCCAGATCCGCTACGGCGGCCGGGCCCCCGACCCCGCGGAGGCCGCCCGGGTCTTCGAGGCCCTCGACCGCCTCACCGCCGCCGCCCGCGGCCACCGCCCCCCGGGCGGCCCGGCCGTACGGCCCACCGAACCGCACGACCCGGCGCTCAGCGCCCTGGCCCGCGCCGCGAACGAACTCGACGCGCTACTGGCGTGATGCCGCGCGGCAGGGCAGCGACCCGGGGCCGAAGGCCCCAGGGGCGCGGGGAACTGCGCGCGGGGGAACGGCAGCACGTGCAACTGGCTGACGGTGGGTCAGTTGCACGTGAGCCGCCTTCCGGACTCGCGCAGTTCCCCGCGCCCCTGGGTCGCTGCCCTGCCGATCCCCTTGCTCAGACCTCTTCGGCCAGTTCGAGCCAGGCCATCTCCAGCTCCTCCTTGTCCTCGCGGACCTTGCGCAGCTGCGCGTCCAGCTCGGCGACCTTGGAGAAGTCGGCCGCGTGCTCGGCCAGTTGGGTGTGCAGCTTGGACTCCTGCTGGTCCAGCTTGGCGATCTGGCGCTCCAGCTTCTGCATCTCCTTCTTGGCCGCCCGGGTGTCCCCCGCGGGCTTGGCCGCGGTCACCGGGGCCTGGACGGCCGAGGCGGCGGCGGCCTGCTCGGCCATCCGGGTCCGACGCTCCAGGTACTCGTCGACGCCGTTGGGGAGCATCCGCAGCCGCTGGTCGCCGAGCAGGGCGTGCACCGTGTCGGTGGTGCGCTCGATGAAGAAGCGGTCGTGGGAGATGACGATCATCGAGCCGGGCCAGCCGTCGAGGAGGTCCTCCAGCTGGTTGAGGGTCTCGATGTCGAGGTCGTTGGTGGGCTCGTCGAGGAAGAGCACGTTGGGCTCGTCCATCAGCAGCCGGAGCAGCTGCAGGCGGCGGCGCTCACCACCGGACAGGTCCCCGACCGGGGTCCACTGCTTGTCCTTGCCGAAGCCGAACTGCTCGCAGAGCTGACCGGCGCTCATCTCCCGGCCCTTGCCCAGGTCGACCCGGCCGCGGACCTGCTCGACGGCCTGGAGCACCCGGGTGGCCGGGTCCAGCTCGGCGATCTCCTGGGAGAGGTACGCCAGCCGGACGGTCTTGCCGACCTTGATGACGCCCGACGCGGGCTGCACGTCGCCCTCGGTGGCGTACGCGGCCTGCATGGCGCGCAGCAGCGAGGTCTTGCCGGCGCCGTTGACGCCGAGCAGGCCGATCCGGTCGCCGGGGCCGAGGTTCCAGGTGAGGTTCTCCAGCAGCAGCTTGGGGCCGGCCTTGACCGTCACGTCCTCCAGCTCGAAGACCGTACGGCCCAGGCGCGCGTTGGCGAACTTCATCAGCTCGCTCTTGTCGCGGGGCTCCGGCACGTCGGCGATCAGGGCGTTGGCCGCCTCGATCCGGTAGCGCGGCTTGGAGGTGCGGGCGGGGGCGCCGCGGCGCAGCCAGGCCAGCTCCTTGCGGGCCAGGTTCTGCCGCTTCTGCTCCTCGGTGGCCTCGATCCGGGAGCGCTCGGCGCGGGCGAAGACGTAGTCGGAGTAGCCGCCCTCGTACTCGCGGACCTCGCCGCGCTGGACGTCCCACATCCGGGTGCAGACCTGGTCCAGGAACCAGCGGTCGTGGGTCACGCAGACCAGCGCGGAGCGGCGGTTCTGCAGGTGCTGGGCGAGCCAGGCGATGCCCTCGACGTCCAGGTGGTTGGTGGGCTCGTCGAGGACGATCAGGTCGTGCTCGCCGAGCAGCAGCTGGGCCAGCGCGATCCGGCGGCGCTCGCCACCGGAGAGCGGGCCGATCACGGTGTCCAGGCCGTCGGCGAAACCGGGCAGGTCGAGGCCGCCGAACAGGCCCTGGATGATGTCGCGGATGCGGGCGTCGCCGAGCCACTCGTGGTCGGCCCGGTCGGCGATCACCTCGTGCCGGATGGTGGCCTTCGGGTCCAGCGAGTCGTGCTGGGTGAGCACCGCCATCTGCAGGCCGCCGGAGTGGGTGATCCGCCCGCTGTCCGGCTCCTCCAACTTGGCCAGCATCCGGATCAGGGTGGTCTTGCCGTCACCGTTGCGGCCGACGACGCCGATCCGGTCGCCCTCGCTGACGCCGAGGCTGACCCCGTCGAGCAGGGCCCGGGTGCCGTAGACCTTGCTGACGGACTCGATGGTGGCGAGGTTGACGGCCACTGCTGCGCGCTCCTGAGCTAGGGACAGTCCCGGAGTACGCCTCCGGGACCTGTCCAGCCTAGTCGAGCGGCCGTCGGTGCCCTCAGTGAGCGGCGTCCAGCCGGGCCCGCTGATCCTCCGTCAGCTCCAGGTCGAGGGCGGCCAGGCTCTCGTCCAGCTGGGCCACCGAGGAGGCACCGGTCAGCGGGATCACCGGGACCTCGCCGCCGAGCAGCCAGGCCAGCACCACCTGGTTGTGGGTGGCACCGGCCTCCTTCGCGACCTGGTCCAGCACCGCGCTCCGGGCCCGGGTGCCGGCGTGGTCGAAGGACGGGTCCAGCGGCTTGGCCGCCTCGTTGCCGTAACTGCCGCCCAGCAGCGGGGAGTAGGCGACCATCGCCAGCTCCGGGTTGGCCCGGACGTAGGAGAGCAGGTCGCCGACCACCACACCCGCGTCGCCGTCCGGGGAGAGCGGGCTGGGGCGGTCGGCCCGGCGGCGGAAGTAGCTGTGGCTGTACTGGAGGACCTCGTACCCGGCCAGGCCGCGCGCGGCCGCCAGGCCACGGGCCCGTTCGACCTGCCAGGACCAGTGGTTGCTGACGCCCAGCAGGCCGACCGTGCCCTCCGCCACCAGCTCGCCGAAGGCGCCCACCGTCTCGGCGAGCTCCACCGTCGGGTCCTGGACGTGGGCGTAGAGCAGGTCCAGCTTCTCCACCCCGAGCCGCTGCCGGCTCTCCTCGGCCTCCTGCCGGATCGCCGCCGCCGACAGGCCCTCGCGGTTCTCCACGTAGCCGGTGCCGGCCGCCATCGGGCGGGCGCCCAGCTTGGTGGCGATCACCACCTCGTCGGTGATGCCGCGGCTGCGCCGCCAGTGGCCGAGCACCCGCTCGCTGGCGCCGCCGCGGCTGCCGTCCAGCCAGTAGGCGTAGTTGTTGGCGGTGTCGACGAAGGTGCCGCCGGCCTCGACGAAGCGGTCCAGCACCGCGAAGGCGGTGGCCTCGTCGGTGCGGGTGCCGAACAGCATCGCGCCCAGGCTGAGGACGCTGACCTCGCGGCGGTGCTGCGGGTCGGTGCCGATGGTGCGGTAGCGCATGGCGGAGCTCTCCCCGTTCTCACGGCCCGTCAGCTACGGGCCCGTGACCACGAGTCTGGAAGCTGGAGCGCGCTCCAGGTCAAGCGGTGACGGCGGCCCCCGGGACCGGGCCGTGGGTGACGTGCGCGGCCCGGCAGGTGCCGGAGTCGCGCAGGGCCCGGGCGATGCCCTCGGCCGCCTCCGCGTCCTTGGCCAGGAAGGCGGTGGTCGGGCCGGACCCGGAGACCAGCGCGGCCAGCGCGCCCGCCTCGGTGCCCGTCCGCAGGGTCGCGGCCAGCGAGGGGCGCAGCGAGACGGCGGCGGCCTGGAGGTCGTTGGCCAGCGCCCCGGCCAGGGCCGTCGGGTCGCCGTCGGCCAGGGCGGCGAGCAGCGCCGGGTCGGCGTCGGGGGTGGTCACCTCCTCCTCGGTGAAGCCCGTCCCCGCCTCGGCCCGCAGCCGATCGCACTCGCGGAACACCGCCGGGGTGGACAGGCCCCCGTCGGCCACCGCGAAGACCCAGTGGAAGGTGCCCTCGACCGGCAGTGGGGTCAGGATCTCGCCCCGGCCCCGGCCCAGCGCCACCCCGCCGAGCAGCGCGAACGGCACGTCCGAGCCAAGCTCGGCGGCCAGCTCGTGCAGCACCTCGGCGGGGGTGTCCAGCTTCCACAGCGCGTCGCAGGCCACCAGCGCGGCGGCCCCGTCCGCGCTGCCGCCGGCCATGCCGCCGGCCACCGGGATGGCCTTCTCGATGTGCAGCGCGACGTTCGCCTCGATGCCGTGGTGGGCGGCCAGTGCGTACGCCGCCCGGGCGGCGAGGTTGGAGTCGTCCAGCGGCACCTGGTCCGAGCCAGGGCCCTCGCAGGTCAGCGTGACGCCCTCGCCCTGACGGGCCGTCACCAGGTCGCCGAGGGCGACCGCGAAGAACACGTTGGCCAGGTCGTGGAAGCCATCCGGGCGCAGACCGCCCACGCCCAGCTGCACGTTGACCTTGGCGGGCACCCGTACGGTGATCACTGGGCGGCCTCCGCCTTCGGCTTGTGCTCGGCGATCGCCGCGAACTGTTCCACCGTCAGCATCTCGCCGCGCAGGGTGTGGTCGATGCCCGCCCCGCGCAGCGCCTCCTCGGCGGCGGCCGGCGAGCCGGCCCAGCCGGCCAGCGCGGCCCGCAGGGTCTTGCGGCGCTGCGCGAAGGCCGCGTCCACCACGGCGAAGACCTCCTGCCGGGTGGCGGTGGTCTTCGGCGGCTCGCGGCGGATCAGCGAGACCAGACCCGAGTCGACGTTCGGCGCGGGCCAGAACACGTTGCGGCCGATGGCGCCGGCCCGCTTCACGTCCGCATACCAGTTGGCCTTCACGGACGGGACGCCGTAGACCTTGTTGCCCGGCTTGGCGGCGAGGCGGTCGGCGACCTCGCTCTGCACCATCACCAGGGTGCGCTCGATGCTCGGGAAGGTGGCCAGCATGTGCAGCAGCACCGGGACGGCCACGTTGTAGGGGAGGTTGGCCACCAGCGCGGTGGGCGGCGGGCCCGGCAGCTCGGTGACCTCCATCGCGTCGCTGAGCACCAGGTCGAAGCGGTCGGCCCGCTCCGGCATCCGGGCCCGGACGGTGGTCGGCAGGTGCTGCGCCAGCAGCGGGTCGATCTCCACCGCCGTGACGTGCTCCGCCACCTCCAGCAGCGCCAGCGTCAGCGAGCCCAGCCCCGGCCCGACCTCCACCACCGCGTCCTCGGCCGTCACCCCGCCCGCCCGGACGATCCGCCGCACGGTGTTCCCGTCGATGACGAAGTTCTGCCCGCGCTGCTTGGTCGGCTTCACCCCGAAGGCGGCGGCCAGCTCGCGGATGTCCGCGGCGCCCAGCAGGTGGGTGTTGTCGGGGGCGGTGGGTTCTTCGGTGCTGCTCACCCGGCAAGGATAAGGGTCAGAGCTCCACGACCTGCTTCAGATCGACCTCGATGGAGAAGGGCAGCTCGGTCCGAAGCAGCCCCTCGTGCACGGTGACCGGAAGGTAGACGCCCTGGGTCTCGTCCCGGCGGAACTCGTGCACCACCGGAAGGTCGTCGTCGCCGCGCTCGACCCGCCAGTAGGACGGGATGCCCCGGTCGGCGTACTGGCCGGGCTTGCGGAAGCGGTCGTTGGCCCGGGTGCCGGGCGAGACCACCTCGACCATCAGCACGACGGCCGACGGCGGCAGGCACTCAAGCTCGAAGACGTCGATCCCGGTCTTGTCGAAGACCACGACGTCCGGCTTGGTCGTGTTGTCCGGGTCCAGCAGCACGCAACGCTCGACGTTCGCGGCGTACGGCGCCACACGCGCGGAGGCCAACGCCAGGAAGAGCTGGTCCCGCACCTGGTCGTGCCACTGATTCGTCTGTCCCCGGACCACGATGACTCCGTCCACCAGATCCCATTCGAACGGCAGGTCGAGGTTCTTGGCCTGCTCGTACGTCCAGCCCTGGGACGGCGGATTCATCCAGTCGATCGGCTCGGCGGTCATCGCCACCTCCCTCACTGCACTCATGCTAGCCAGCATGGGGGTGGCGCGAGAGTGCCGAATCGTTTCCCTCGAATCCGAACTTCGTCCGGTTCCGGCTCAGTAGCCGAAGGCGCGGGCCGTGTTGGCGGCGATGGCGGTGGCGAGCTCGTCCTCGTGCAGGCCCAGGGTGTCGGCCATCGAGCGGAGGGTGACCGGGATGAGGTACGGGGCGTTGGGGCGGCCGCGGTAGGGGTGGGGGGTGAGGAAGGGCGCGTCGGTCTCGATCAGGACGCGGTCGAGGGGGGTGACGGCGAGGGCGTCGCGCAGGGGCTGGTTGGCCTTGAAGGTGACGGGGCCGGCGAAGGAGAGGTACCAGCCGTGCTCGGCGCAGACCTTGGCCATGGCGGCGTCGCCGGAGTAGCAGTGGAAGACGGTGCGCTCGGGGGCGCCCTCCTCCAGCAGGACGGAGATGACGTCCTCGTGGGCGTCGCGGTCGTGGATGACCAGCGCCTTGCCGTGCCGCTTGGCGATCTCGATGTGGCGGCGGAAGGACTCCTTCTGGATGTCCACGCCCTCGGGGCCGGTGCGGAAGTAGTCCAGGCCGGTCTCGCCGACGGCGAGCACCTGCGGGAGGGCGGCCAGCGCGTCGATCTCGGCCAGGGCGGCTTCCAGGGCGGGCGAGCCGCCGGGGGTCCGGCGCTGGCCGGACCACCCGTCGGGGTCGCCGAGGACGAGGCGGGGCGCCTCGTTGGGGTGCAGCGCGACGGCCGCGTGGACCTGCTCGAACTCCGCCGCCAGCTCGGCGGCCCAGCGGGAGCCGGGCACGTCGCAGCCGACCTGCACGACCGTGGTCACCCCGACCGAGGCGGCCTTGGCCAGGCCCTCCGCGGGGGTGCCGGACTGCATGTCCAGGTGGGTGTGCGAGTCGGCCACCGGCACCGCGAGCGGTGCCGGCAGCGGCGGCGGGGTCGAGCGGTCGTCGGCCATCAGGCTGCGGGCTTCTCTTCCAGGCGGGGGAACAGGATCTCGCCCTTGACCACGGTGGCGCCGGCCGGCAGCCGGCCCCAGTCCGCGACGGTGGCGATGGTCTGCGAGGCGAGGGTGCCGAGCGACTCCTCCGCGCCGAGCGAGTCCCAGAGCTTCTGGGCGGTGACCGGCATCAGCGGGTTGAGCAGCACGGCGGTGGCCCGGAGCGCCTCGGCGGCGGTGTAGAGGATGGTGGCGAGACGGGCCTGCCCCTCGGCGGACTCGTCCTTGGCCACCTTCCACGGCTCCTGCTCGGTGAGGTAGCCGTTGACCTGCTTGATGAACTCGAAGACGGCCGCGATGCCGCCCGCGAAGTCCAGCTCCTCGCCGATCTTCTGGTCGGCGGCCTGGGTGGCCGTCACCAGCCCGGCCGCGACGGCGGCTTCGGCCTCGCCGGCCGCCGTGGCAGCGGGGAGCTTCCCGTCGAAGTACTTGCCGACCATGGCCGCCACCCGGGAGGCCAGGTTGCCGAAGTCGTTGGCCAGCTCGGAGGTGTACCGGGCGGAGAAGTCCTCCCAGGAGAACGAGCCGTCGGTGCCGAACGGGATGGCCCGCAGGAAGTAGTAGCGGTAGGCGTCCACGCCGAAGTGCGAGGTCAGGTCCTGCGGGGAGATGCCGGTCAGGTTCGACTTGGACATCTTCTCGCCGCCGACCATCAGCCAGCCGTTGGCGACGACCCGCTTGGGCAGCGGCAGCCCGGCGGCCATCAGCATGGCCGGCCAGATCACCGCGTGGAAGCGCAGGATGTCCTTGCCGACCAGGTGCACCGAGGCGGGCCAGAGCTCGGCGAAGCGCTCCGGGTCGGAGCCGTAGCCGGCGGCGGTGATGTAGTTCTGGAGCGCGTCGACCCAGACGTAGAGGACGTGCTTCTCGTCCCAGGGCAGCGGGACGCCCCAGTTGAAGGTGGAGCGGGAGATCGACAGGTCCTTGAGGTCCTGCTCGACGAAGCGGAGCACCTCGTTGCGGGCCGAGGCGGGCTGGATGAAGTCCGGGTTGGCCGCGTAGAACTCCAGCAGCTGCGGGCCGTAGGCGGAGAGCCGGAAGAAGTAGTTCTCCTCCTCCAGCCACTCGACCGGGCGCTTGTGCACCGGGCAGAGCTTCTCGTCCTCGGTGGCACCGGGGAGCAGCTCGCCGGGGAGCTTGTACTCCTCGCAGCCCACGCAGTACGGGCCGGAGTAGCCGCCCTTGTAGATCTCGCCCTTGTCGAACAGGTCCTGGACGAACTCCTGGACCCGGTCGGTGTGGCGCTTCTGGGTGGTGCGGATGAAGTCGTCGTTGGCCACGTTCAGGTGCTGCCAGAGCGGCTTCCACTCCTGCTCGACCAGCCGGTCGCACCACTCCTGCGGGGTCACGCCGTTGGCGTCCGCCGTCCGCATGATCTTCTGGCCGTGCTCGTCGGTACCGGTCAGGTACCACACCTTCTCGCCGCGCTGGCGGTGCCAGCGGGTGAGGACGTCCCCGGCGACGGTGGTGTACGCGTGGCCCAGGTGCGGGCGATCGTTCACGTAGTAGATCGGGGTGGTGACGTAGTAGGCCGAGTTCGATGCCTCGGTGGTGCTGTGCTCTGCAGTGGCCGCCATGGCCGAAATCTTAGCGGCGCGAAGGAACCACCCTCGACTCGTTAAGGCCGACCGTCAATTGGGGGGTGGGAGAAGGAGCGGCGTCGGGGTGCGTGGCTCGGCGGCGCCGAGGAGGGAGTCCATGCGGAGCATCGGCGACTGACGAGAAGCCGGCGAGGTGCGTGCCCCGACGCCGCGACGCCGCTCCCCAATTGACGGTCGGCCTGGGCCGGGGGTGGTTCCGGGACGGGGGACGGCTCCGGAGGGTCAGGCGGCGCGGCCGAAGAGCGAGCGCAGCCAGGTGCGGAAGGAGCGGTGCGGGAGCCTGGTCACCGTGCGCTCGGGCTCGGCGTGCGAGGCGTAGCCGGGCGAGGAGTGCCAGTTGTGCTCGGCGGTGGCCACCCGGCCCTCGCGCATGATCCGCACGGTGTGGCCGCCGCAGCCGGGGCAGGTGGGCTTGAGCAGCGGGGACGGGACCCGGACGCCGTTCGCGTGGTACTCGATCAGGGTCGAGCCGTCGCGCGCGGTGTGGTGCTCGATCCGGTACCCCTGCTCCCAGCCGTAGCCGCAGCTGAGGCAGGCGAAGGAGTACGCCTCGTGGACGACCTCCACCGGGACGTGCTTGGTGAACTGCGTGCTGGCCGGGGTGGTGGTCGGGGTGCCGATCGTGTCGCTCATGGCCGTCTCCCAGCGCCCGCCGGGCGCTCGCCCGGCTCGGGTCTTTCCATCTCAGGGAATGCCCGGGGCCCGTGCTCCGCCAACCGGCTTGCCGAACCTTGGTGCCGAATTGGAGAGCCTTGTACGACAAGCGGGTGAAAGCTTCAACGAGCCTTGGCTTTACCCAGTGCTCCCTCCACGGTACGCGCCCGGGAACGTCGCTGCTCAGCCACCGTTTGCGCGCTGTTCGCGCGCCCCCCGGCGCTCGTCGGCAGCGCGGTTCAACCGGCGTGCTTGGCGGCCACCACGGCGTCGAAGACCTCCCGCTTGGGCAGCCCCAGTTCGGCCGCCACCGAGGCGATGGCCTCCTTGCGGCGCTCCCCCGCGGCCTCCTCGCGCAGGGCCACCAGCCGGGCCAGCTCGGCCGGGGTGTGCTCCTGCGGCGGGGCCGGCGGGGCGCCCGCCACCACCACGGTGATCTCGCCCTTGACGCCCTCCGCCGCCCAGGCGGCCAGCTCGGCCAGCGGGCCGCGCCTGACCTCCTCGTAGGTCTTGGTGAGCTCGCGGCAGACCGCGGCCGGGCGGTCGGCACCGAGGGCCTCGGCCATCGCGGCCAGCGCCTCGGCGATCCGGTGCGGGGCCTCGAAGAAGACCATGGTGCGGGGCTCGGCCTTGAGCTCGGCCAGGGTGCGGGCCCGGTCGCCGTTCTTGCGGGGCAGGAAGCCCTCGAAGGTGAAGCGGTCCACCGGCAGGCCGGACAGGGCCAGGGCGGTCAGCACGGCCGAGGGGCCGGGCACCGCGGTGACCTTGATGCCGGCCGCCACCGCCGCGTCCACCAGGCGGTAGCCCGGGTCGGAGACGGAGGGCATCCCGGCGTCCGTCACCAGCAGCACCCGGGAGCCGTTCTTCAGCGCCTCCACCAGCTCGGGAGTGCGGCCGACCTCGTTCCCCTCGAAGTAGGAGACCACCCGCCCGGTGGGCTCCACCCCGAGCGCCTGGGTCAGCCGGCGCAGCCGCCGGGTGTCCTCGGCGGCGATCACGTCGGCCGAGCCGAGCTCGGTCAGCAGCCGGGGCGGCGCGTCCGCCACGTCGCCGATGGGGGTTCCTGCAAGCACCAGTACGCCAGTCACCCGCCCATCCTCCCAGACCCGGGGAGAGCGGTCAGGAATGGAGAAGCACCGGTGGCCGGGTGGCCCTTAGCGTGGAGATCACGGCAAGCAGCACGGCAAGCAGCACACGACCTCACCGAGGAGAAACACCATGAAGGCTCACGTCAGCTCGATCCTGCTCGGCGTCCGGGACATGGACCGGGCCAAGGAGTTCTACACCGAGGGCCTCGGCTGGAAGATCAAGAACGACTTCGGCATCTCGGTCTTCTTCGAGTCGGACGGCGCCTCGCCGGTCGGCTTCTACGGCCGCGAGGGCCTGGCCGGCCTGGTCGGCACCAGCGCGGAGGGCAGCGGCTTCAGCGGGCTGGTGCTGACCTACGTGGTGCGCAGCGAGGCCCGGGTCGACGAGGTGATGGCCGAGGCCGCCAAGGCCGGCGCCACCGTCCTCAAGCCGGCCGGGGCGCTGCCCTGGGGCGGCTACGGCGGCACCTTCGCCGACCCGGACGGCTACGTCTGGAGCCTCGGCTACAGCGCCCAGGGCGAGGACCAGCCGTACGCCGAGTAGCCCCGTCCGGCCGCCCGGACCGACCCCGAACCGACAGAGTCAGGAGTTGCAGGTCATGAAGTTCCTCGCCACCGTCGAACCGCCCGAGCCCATGCGGGGACTGGAGGTGCCGCCCGAGGTGGTGGCGGCGCTCGGCGGGGGCGCCCGGCCGCCGGTGGTGATCACGGTCGAGGGGCACTCCTGGCGCAGCCGGGTGGCCGTCCTGCGCGGCCGTCACCTGCTCGGGCTCAGCAACGCCAACCGGCGGGCGGCGGGCGTGGAGATCGGCGAGGAGGTCGAGGTGGAGCTGGAGCTCGACACCGAGCCGCGGACGGTCGAGCTGCCGGACGACTTCGCCGCGGCGCTGGACGCCGAGCCGGCCGCCCGCGCCGCGTATGACCTGCTCACCGACAGCCGCAAGCGCCAGCACGTCCGCACGGTCGAGGACGCCAAGAAGCCCGAGACCCGGCGGAGTCGGATCGAGAAGGCCGTCGCCACCCTGCGCGGCTGACCGAGGTCCCTTTATTTGGTGACGAATCGGGCAGCTTTGCGGCGGGCCATTGTCTTGGTGGGGGGCGCCCCTACGATGTGGCGGGTGAGCGGCGAGAAGGGTCCCGAGGGACCGGTTGGCGTAGACCACTCGGAGGCGGGCGCGGTTGCGCTGCTGGACGAGGCGGTGGCGGTACCGGGGCCCCGGGACGGCGAAGAGGGCGCGTCGGGCTGGCGCCGGGCGCTGGAACGGCTCGGACACCGGGCGGCCGAGCCCGCCCCGGTGGCCGAACGGCTGGTGCCGCCGATGCCGGACGGCCCGAAGGTGACGCCCCGTCGGGTGGCGCCCTCCCCCGTGCTGCTCTCGCTCGGGGTGCGGCTGCCGGACGCGCTCTGGTCCTGGCTCTGCCGCTGGGCCGGCTGGCTGGGCCCGGTCGCGGTGGCGGTCTTCGCCGGGGTGCTGCGGTTCTCCGGGCTGAGCGGCCCGCACTCGCTGATCTTCGACGAGACCTACTACGCCAAGGACGCGTACTCGCTCTGGCAGGTGGGCTACGAGACCAGCTGGCCGGACGACGCCAACACCAAGATCATGGCGCCGCAGCAGTCCATCCCGTTCCGCGAGGACCCGTCGTACATCGTCCACCCGCCGGTCGGGAAGTGGATGATCGGGCTGGGCGAGCAGCTGTTCGGGATGAACCCCTTCGGCTGGCGGTTCGTGGTGGCGGTGCTCGGCACCCTCTCGGTACTGATGATCGCCCGGATCGGACGCCGGCTGTTCCGCTCCACGCTGCTGGGCTGCGTGGCCGGCCTGCTGCTCGCGGTGGACGGGCTGCACTTCGTGATGAGCCGGTCGGCGCTGCTCGACCTGGTGGTGATGTTCTGGTGCCTGGCCGCCTTCGGCTTCCTGCTGCTGGACCGGGACCGCACCCGGGGTCTGATCGCCCGTCGGCTGGAGCAGGGCGGGAAGCCCGACGCCTGGTGGTTCGTCGGGGTGCGGCCGTACCGGATCGCGGCCTGGGTCTGCATCGGGCTGACCTCGGCGACCAAGTGGAGCGGGATCTACGTCGCGGTCGCCTTCCTGCTCCTCGGCGTCTGCTGGGACTACGGCGCCCGCAAGGCGGCCGGCTCCAGGAACCCGCTGGGCTTCGCCCTGTGGGACCTCGCGTTCGCCGGCCTGGTGATGCCGCTGATCGCCGTCGTCGTCTACGTCGCCTCCTGGACCGGCTGGTTCGCGTCCGCCCGGGGCTACGGGCGGGACTGGGCGGCGCACCGGGCGGGGCTGTCGCCCGACACCGTGTTCGGCGTCGAGATGCCGTTCCAGTTCGGCATGAGCTGGGTGCCGGAGTCGCTGCGCAGCCTCTGGCACTACCACGCGACGATGTACGACTTCCACGTCGGCCTGACCAGCCCGCACACCTACCAGTCGAACCCGTGGAGCTGGCTGCTGGTCGGCCGCCCGGTCTCCTTCTTCTACGAGTCCCCGAAGATGGGCCAGTCGGGCTGCAAGGTCAGCGAGTGCGCCACCGAGGTGCTCGGCATCGGCACGCCGCTGCTCTGGTGGACCGGGATCGTGGCGGTGCTCTACTGCCTGTACCGCTGGGTGGCCCGGCGGGACTGGCGGGCGGGCGCGATCCTCTGCGGCCTGGCCGCGGGGTACCTGCCCTGGTTCGTGTACCAGGAGCGGACGATCTTCCTGTTCTACGCGGTGGTCTTCGTCCCGTTCCTGGTCCTGGCGGTGACCATGATGCTCGGCGCGCTGATCGGGCCGGCCACCGCGAGCCGGGACCGGCGGCTGATCGGCGGCACGGCGGCCGGGGTGATCGTGCTGCTGGTGATGTGGAACTTCGCCTACTTCCTGCCGATCTTCAGCGGCCGCACCATCCCGATGGACGACTGGCGCAGCCGGATGTGGTTCAACACCTGGATCTGACCGGCTCCGTACCAGCTCTGCAACAACGGGCGGGTGGATCGCCCACGCACCGTTGACCTCGGCTTATGGTGGGCTGGACCTGCCATGACCATCGGGGGAACAGCACCATGCACACGGGCGTGAAGATAGGGATCGGCGTCGTGGGCGCCGGCATGCTCGGCGTGGCCGGGCTCGGCGCGTACAACATCTACGACTCGGTCTCCGACGGCTCCGAGGACTCCGCGCCGAAGGTGCGCACCGTGGTGGCCGAGGCCCCGGCGGCCGACCTGGCCGCGACCGGCGCGAAGGCCTTCCTGGAGGCCTGGGCCAAGGGTGACTACGAGGCCGCCGGGAAGCTCACCGACAAGCCGGACACCGCCAACACCGAACTGCGCAACTTCCAGGACCGCCTGAAGCCGAGCGCGATCACCCTGACCCCCGGCGGGGCCCCGACCGCCGCGCCCTCACCGTCCGCCTCGGCCTCGGCGTCGGCCTCCGCCGCCCCCGCCGCGGGTGGCGGCACCAGCGTTCCGCTGACCTTCAAGGCCAAGGTGGAGTTCGCCGGGGTCGCCGGCGCCTGGACCTACGAGGGCCGGCTCAACCTGGTCAAGATGAGCGACGGCAAGGCGGCCGTGCAGTGGGCGTCGAGTGTGCTCAACCCGAAGCTCAAGCCCGGTGAGTTCGCCGACATCAAGCCGATCACCGCCAAGGTCACCGGCGTGGTGGACCGCAAGGGCAGGAAGCTCAACTCGCCGACCCTGAACGGCCTGCTGGCCAACATCAAGCCGGCCGAGGTGAACCCGGGCGACGCCGGCACCGGCGTGGTGATCACCAAGGCGAACGGCTCCCAGGAGACGCTGTTCACCCTCACCGAGCCGAAGGCGGGCGCGGCCGCCAAGGTCACCCTGGACGCGACCCTCCAGGCCGAGGCCGAGAAGGCCGTGCAGACCGCCTCCGAGAACGGCAGGCTCCCGGCCTCACTGGTCGCGATCGAGCCCTCCACCGGCAACATCCTGGCCATCGCCAACGCCCCGGCCACCGGCCAGAACCGTGCCTTCCTGGCCGCCATCGCCCCCGGCTCGACCATGAAGGTGGTCTCGGTGGCCGCCTTCCTGGAGGCCGGAGTGAAGCCGGACGACGTGGTGGCCTGCCCGGAGACCCTCAACGTGTCCGGCCGCACCTTCAAGAACGACTTCGACGGTGACCACTCGGACTACAAGCTCTCCCAGGACTTCGCCCAGTCCTGCAACACCGCCATGATCAAGAAGGGCCAGGAGGTCCTGAAGAACGGCGACATGGAGACGCTGGCCCGGGACGCCTTCGGGATCGGCCCGACCTGGAAGACCGGTCTGCCGCTCGCCCCGGCCAGCGCCCCGGTGCCCAACGGCGCCACCGAGCGGGCCGCCCAGATGATCGGCCAGGGCAAGATCACCATGAACGCCCTGACCATGGCCTCGGTCTCCGCCACCGTCCAGAACGGCACCTTCAAGCAGCCGATCCTGGTCCCCGGCTACGAGCAGCAGACCGCCGCCAGGACCCTCTCCCCGTCCACCCTGTCCGGGCTGCGCCAGATGATGAACCTGACGGCCACCCAGGGCACCGCCGCCAACGTGATGCGCGGCATCACCGCCAACGCGGGTGCCAAGACCGGCACCGCCCAGGTGGACGGCCAGAAGGACGACAACAGCTGGTTCACCGCCTACCGCGGCAACCTCGCGGTGGCCGCCGAGGTCGGCGGCGGCGGCCACGGCGCGGCCGCGGCCGGGCCGGCGGCGGCCGCGGTCCTCAAGCTCGGCAACGGCTGACCGGGCCGACCGGGGGCTGACCCTCCGTCAGAGCGGGCTCCGCACCGGGTGTGCGGGGCCCGCCGGGCCGGCCGCGAAGGCCCGCAGCAGGTTCTCGGTGACCCGGCGGGTGAAGGCCCCGGCCCGGTGGTCCATGCCGTGGTCGGCCCTCCCGCCGCCCGGGCCGTTCGCGTCCAGCGCCTCGACCCAGCGCATGGTGCCGGTGGCGAAGACGGCGGCCCCGCCCGGGGTCGTATAGTACGCGGAGTCGGCGTACGAGCGGCGGCCCTCGCAGACCACCGGGGAGCGGGAGACCAGCTCGATCGGCCCCGGCGTCGGCCGGTCGGCGGGGAGCACCCGGTCGTACTCGACCCCGACCAGGTGCGGGAAGGAGTCGCCCTCCTGCGCGCCGGTGCCCTCCAGCAGCCAGTGCCCGGGGTTGCTCACCACGTACGCGGCGTCCACCGGGTAGCCGTCGTAGATCACGCCGAGCAGGGCGCTCTCCGGGTCGGCGCCCGGCCCTTCCCGGAAGTCGCAGGTGGCGGGCCGGCCGGCCCGGAAGCCCGGGTCGTCCCGGTAGTCGCTCTTCCAGCAGACCACGGTGCGGTCCTCGCCCAGCGGCGAGGACTCGTACCGGACCCGGCGGTAGCAGCAGTTGGCGCCGAGGAAGGCGAGGTTGGTCCCGGCCTCGCGGGCGGCCGTGACGTGGCGGCGCTGCTCGTCGGACCAGTACTCGTCGTGGCCCGGGGAGAGCAGGGCGGTGGCCCCGCGCAGCAGCTCCGGGGAGCGGGCCAGGTCGGGCCCGGTGGTGTAGGCGAGCGGGATGCCCAGCCGCTCGGCCAGGGCGATCAGCGGGGCCTCGTAGACCAGGAACAGCCCCGCCCCGTCGTCGTAGTGGTACGGCCGGTCGAAGCTGACCTCCAGCGCCCGGGTCGCGTAGCCGCCGGTCGGCCCGTTGTAGAGGCTGTGGCCGCCCCACTCGTTGTACGCCTGCCAGGTGGCCACCGCGTTGACCACGACGCTCCGTCCGGCGGTGGAGCGGGAGCGGACGGTGAGCGGGACGTACCGGTGGCCGGTGTCGGCGTCCAGGCGGAGCAGGTAACTGCCCTCCGGCCAGCCGGTGGTGTCCACGGTGGTGCTGCGCGGCCAGGGGGCGCGGACGGTGCGGGTGCGCGGGTCGGTGGTGGCGGCCGGCTGGAGGGTGCCGGGCAGGCGCTCGGAGCGCCAGACCAGCCGGGCCCGGGCTCCGCCGTACCAGCCCGCGCGGTACGCGGAGACGGTGAAGCCGGGCGCCGTGGTGGAGACGTGCAGGCCGAAGGACTCGCCGGGGAGCACGCTGACCCGGTCGGCGTAGCCCTGGACGGCCTCGCGCGGGCCGGGGTCGGTGATCGCCCAATCGGCGTTGCCCGGGCGGGAGTTCTCGTCCTGGACGGGGGACGGGGACGGGTCGGGGGCGGTGGGTTCCGGCGCCGGGGAGCCGACGGTCTGCCCGCAGGCCGTCAGGCCGACAGCCGCGGCGGCGAGTCCGAGGAAGCGTCGGCGTCCGGTCGGGTACGACATGTCCGTATCGTGCCCGGCCGTCGCCCGCCGGCGGCCCGCACCACGCGGACCGTCCGCTCCCCCGCCGGCCCCGCTCACCCGCACGGAGGACCACCCCGGCCGAACTCCGCGAACTCGCCGCCGGGGTCGACCGCGCGGCTCCGCCGCGCCGGGCCGGCGCACCGGTCAGAGCTGAACGCCCGTCAGGATGGTGGTCAGCCGGTCCGGTCTTCGGCGCGGCACCGCGGCGAGCCGGGGCCAGACCACCAGCACCGCCGGGAGCGCCAGGTACCCGAAGCGCCCGGCCGGGGCCAGCGTGAAGGCCACCGCGAGGCCGACCGCGAGCACGTCGCAGGCGTGCACCGCCGAGGTCGGCGGGTAGGCGATCAGCCAGACCGCGACGCCGAAGGCGCCGAGGCAGAGCATCGAGAGCGAGATGGTGTGCCCGGTCGGGCCGAAGCCGGCCAGGATCTTGCCGGGCAGCGGGCTGCCGGCCGGGGTCCGGATGCCGGTCAGGCCGAGCGGGAAGCGGACCACCTGTTCCTGGATCACCTGGGGGATCGTCAGCAGGTAGGGCAGCACCACGGCCGCCCCGGCGCCCAGGGCGGTGAGGGTGGCCCGGGCCGCCGGGCGCCGCCCGTACAGCCGCCAGAGCAGCAGGGCGGCCACCGGGAGGGCGGGCCAGGCGGTCCACTTGAGGGTGCAGGCCAGGGCCAGCACCAGGCCGGCGGGGACGGCGCGTCCGCGGGCGGCCAGCGCCATGGCGAGGCAGCAGACCCCGATCAGCGGCAGGTCCACCCCGCCGACGGCCAGCGCCAGCGCGATCAGCGGCGAGGCGGTGAGGGCGGCCAACGGCAGCAGGGCGGCGCCCTCCTGGCGCGGGCGGAGCAGCCGGCGGCAGGCCAGCAGGCAGGCCAGGAAGGTGACGGCGAACCAGATCCGGGCGTCCCCGAGCAGGACGCAGACCGGGTTCCCGGTGCCGAGCAGGGCGCGCGGCAGTCCGAAGAGCGCCATCGCCGGGAGGTACGGGTCGTAGTCGGTGACCACCGCCGGGTGCGGCAGGTACGGGCTGCCGGAGTCCAGCAGCAGCCGGGCCGAGCGCTCCACCACCATCACCTCGGACTGGTGACGGCCGCTCAGCACCAGCAGCACCAGGGGCACCAGGACGGCCCCCAGCACCGCGACGGCCGCCGCCGCCCTGGCCCCGAGGCGGCCCGGCACGGTGAGGCGGAGCAGCGCGGCCAGCCCGTAGGCGGGGGCGGCGACGGAGCCCCAGAAGACCTGGTTCGGCAGGTCGGAGACCAGCGGGAACGCCGCCGCCCAGCCCGCCGCCACCAGACACCCGAGGACCTGCACCGGTCGGCGCCGGGACAGGCTGCGCCGGGCGGTCCGGGCCGTTCGCTGGCCGGGGATCCGGCCACCGGCCAGCGCGGACCGTCCCGCCTCGGGCAGGGCGCAGACCGCCTGCTCGGGTACCTCGGGGGATCGGGTGGTGGCCATGCAGGAAGGTTAGGGGGTCGGTTGTGCCCTTCCGTAGAGGAAGGGACAACGGTTTGGTGGAGCTCTGCGGGCGGTTGTGGGGGTCAGCCGGTCTTGGAGAGCTCGTCGGCCGGGCGGTTCAGCTTGGAGTGCTTGACGCTGTAGCCGAAGTAGACGACCGCGGCGAGCGCCAGGGCGACGCCGAAGAAGAGGTACGTCAGGGGGTGCAGCTTGACGATCAGGTAGACGCAGAAGCCGACGCTGAGCACCGGCACCACCGGGTAGCCCGGCACCTTGAAGCCGCGCGGCAGGTCGGGCTGGGTGCGGCGGAGGATGATCACGCCGACCGAGACCACCGAGAAGGCCACCAGGGTGCCCAGGCTGGTCAGGTCGGTGAGGATGTCCAGCGGCACGAAGGCGGCCAGGGTGGCGACGGCGGCGCCGACCACCAGGGTGTTCCAGACCGGGGTGCCGGAGCGCGGGGAGAGCTCGGCGAACTTCTTCGGCAGCATGCCGTCGCGGCCCATGGAGTAGAGGATCCGGGTCTGGCCGTAGATCACCACGAGGGTGATCGAGAAGATCGAGACGATCGCGCCGACCGCGAAGAGCATCGCGGGCCAGGTCTGCCCGGTGACGTCCTGGAGGATCTGGGCGAGCCCGGCCTCCTGGCCGTCGAACTGCTGCCAGGGCTGGGCGCCGACGGCGGTGATCGCCACGCCGATGTAGAGCAGGGTCACCACCACCAGCGAGATGATGATCGCCATCGGGAGGGTCCGGCGCGGGTCCTTGACCTCCTCGCCGGCGGTGGACACGGCGTCCAGGCCGATGAAGGAGAAGAAGATGCTGGAGGCGGCGGTGCCCACGCCCGCGACGCCGAGCGGCATGAACGGGGTCAGGTTGCCGGAGTGGAAGCCGGTCAGGCCGATCGCGATGAAGAGCACCAGGATGGTGATCTTGATCGCCACCATGGCGGCGTTCACCTTCGCCGACTCGCTCACGCCGCGGATCAGCAGGAAGACCACCATGGCCACCAGGATCACGGCCGGCAGGTTGAAGAACCCGCCGCCGCCGGGCGGGGCCGCCATCCACTCCGGGATGGTGAAGCCGAAGGCCAGGTCGAAGAACTTGTTCAGGTACTCGCCCCAGCTGACCGCGATGGCCGAGGCCGAGACGCCGTACTCCAGCAGCAGGCAGACGCCGACGCCGAAGGCCACCACCTCGCCCAGGGTGGCGTACGCGTAGGAGTAGGAGGAGCCGGAGACCGGGATCGCCGAGGCCATCTCCGCGTAGCACAGGGCGGTGAGGCCCGCGGTGACGGCGGCGATCAGGAAGGAGATCACCACGGCCGGCCCGGCCTCGGGCACCGCGCTGCTGAGCACGAAGAAGATGCCGGTCCCGACGGTCGCCCCGATGCCGATCGAGGAGAGCTGCCAGAGCCCGATCGAGCGCTTCAGGTGGATGCCCGACCTGCCGCCCTCCTCCGGTGCGCCCGGCGGCGGTGCGTCGGCGGCGCCGCTCTCGGCGATCAGTACCGAGACGGGCTTCTTGCGGAACAGGTCGGTGCCCATGGTGCTCAAGGCGGTGGTTCCTTCTAGGCGGGGGAGGGTGTCCTAGGCGGCTGCTCCGGAGCGCTGTGGGGACCGCTGTGGGGGCGGCAATCCGGACCAACCGAACAAAGATGGGACAGTACCCCGGAAGCGCACCAGTCACGCAAACGGTGCGGGACGGGGTCCGCCTTGTACGGATCGTCACATACCGTACGACAAACCGGACACATCGCACGCGGCGGCTTCGCCCGATCGGAGCTATCCGCGCCCTGACGGTGCGTCAGCCCCGGAACAGGTTGTGCCCCACGTCGGAGGGCACCACGTCCTGCACCGGCCGGCTGTCCGGCCCCGGCACCGACTCCCCCGGCACCGGTGCCGTGCCCGTCCGGTGCAGCAGCACCGCGCCGCCCTCGGACCAGATCCGCTGGTAGCCGTTGGCCTCCAGCAGGCGGATCCGGGCCGCCTGCTCGGTGTCCGCGGCGAACGGGAAGGCCCGCTTGTCGGAGCGCATCAGCACGTACTCCCGGCCGCGCGGGGTGCCGTCCACCAGCACCACGTCGGTGCGGGCGGTGAGCCGGGGCGCGACCTGGTTGTCCGCCTCCACCGACGCCCCGTCGGGGATCAGCGCGGCGCCGCGCAGCAGGGCCGCCTCGCTGGGCTTGGCCTGCCAGGCCGCCGGCACCGCCAGCTTGACCACCCCGAAGGGCAGCGCCAGCGCCAGTGAGAGCCCGGCCGCGGCCGCCCCGATCCGCCGGTACGTCCGGGCCTTCGGAGCGCCCTCGGCGCAGAGCCGGCCGAGCACCTCGACGGCGGCGGTGACCAGCACCGGCCAGAGGAAGACGTCGTAGTGCCGGGCGATCGACCAGTGGTTGGGGTTGGAGGAGAGGATCCGCTCGGCCAGCAGCGGGACCGCGCAGAGCGCGGTGGCCGAGCGCAGCGGCAGGGCCAGGGTGGTGACGAGCAGCCAGAGCAGCAGCAGCGGCTTCAGCGGGGCGTCGAAGGCGGCCCGCACCAGGAGCAGCGGATCGCCCAGCACGTTGCGCAGGGCGTCGCCGCCGTCGGTGCCGAGGGCGGCGTAGTTCCAGTAGTAGCCGGGCTCACCGCCCATGGCCGGGATCAGCCAGCCGACCGTGACGGCGGCCGCCACCGGTCCGGCCACCAGCAGGCCGAGGCCGGTGATCAGCCCGCGCCGGTCGCCGTCGCGGCGGGCCCGCAGCGCCAGCACCAGCCCGTACGCGGCCACCACCAGGCCGAGGTCCTCCTTGGTGCAGCAGAGCAGCACCGCCGCCACCAGCACCCCGCCGTACCGGCGGGCCTGGCCGCGCTCGAACATCAGCAGGGTGAGCGGGGCGGCGAAGGCCACCTCGTGGAAGCCGCCGCGGGCGGCCACCAGCAGCGGCCAGCCCAGGACGTACACCAGCCCGGTGAGGTCCACCGCGCGCCGGGCGGTGCGCGGGTCGGCGGCGGCGAAGCTCCGGGCGGCGATCCGGCGGGCCAGCGGCACCCCGGCGGCGAACAGCAGGGCCTGACCGAGGATCAGCGAGCGCGGGTCGTCCCAGATCCAGTAGAGCGGGGCGAGCAGGGCCAGCACCGGGGAGAAGTGGTCGCCCAGCAGCGAGAAGCCGGGCGGGAACTCGTGGTGATAGGTCTTCAGGGAGGAGACCGGCAGCCCGAAGTGGGCGTAGCCGCGCACGCCCTGGTCGAAGATGCCGAGGTCGAAGCCGCCGAGCTGGACCGAGCTCCACTGCTGGAGGCCGATCGCCAGCAGCACCAGGAAGCCGCCGACCGCGGTGGCCGGCCCCCGGTACCGGGGGTCCCGCCACCACGCGGCGGCGGGCGGCGCCCCGGTCGGTCGGACGGCGGTCGGCGCGGGGCGCACGGCGGGTGAGGTCACGTCAGCTCTGCTCGGTCAGCACGGGTACGGCGGGGGCGGCCGACAGGCCGGCGGGCCGGCGCAGGCGGCGGTGCAGCCGCACCGCCGTGACGCCGAGCACGGCGAGGCCGAGCAGCGGGTAGGGCGAGGCCGGCACCTGCCACCACGGCTCGATGCCGAGGCCGCTGCGTTTGGGCACGACCCACAGGGTATGCGAGAAGAACACCAGGGCGGTGGCACCGAGCACCCAGGCCCAGCGGCGGTCCCGCCAGGGCAGCGCCCGGGCCGACTCCTGGGCGGCCTCGGCGCCGAGCAGCACCAGCAGCGGGACGCACCAGACCCAGTGGTGGCTCCAGCTGATCGGCGAGATCAGCACGCCGGTCAGCGCGACGGAGACCACCCCCCAGGCCTCGGCCCGGCGCAGCACCCGGGTGGAGCGGGCGGCCAGCACGGCCACGGCGAAGCCGAGGACCGCGACCAGCGCACCGGCGGCCAGGCCGGTGAGGCCGGGCTGGTTGGTGGAGAGCAGGCGGGCGACCATGCCGCGCACCGACTGGTTGTCCACCAGCTCGGTGACGCCCACCCGGCGGGAGTCCCAGAGGTGTTCGGTCCAGAAGCCGAGGGAGTCGCCGGGGAGCACCACGGCGCCGAGCAGCACGGTGGCGGCGAAGACCGCGCCGGAGACCAGGGCGGCCCGGATCCGGCCGGTCAGCAGCAGGTAGACCGCGAAGACGCCGGGGGTGAGCTTGATGCCCATCGCCAGGCCGATGCCGACGCCCTTGAGCCGGTGGCCGTCGGCCCGGGTGAGGTCCCACAGGACGAGGCAGGCCAGCAGCAGGTTGATCTGCCCGTACTGGAAGGTGGTGTAGACGGGCTCCAGGAAGACCCCGGCGCCGGTGGCCAGCAGCAGCGCGGCCGGGCGGTCCACCCGGCGGGGCCAGCCGACCAGCTTGAAGGAGAGGTGCACCAGCAGGGCCAGCAGGGCCACGTTGGCCAGGGTGACCAGCACCCGCAGCAGCGAGACGTCGAACCAGCCGGCCGGCACGAAGAGCATCGCCGCGAACGGCGGGTAGGTCGCCGCCAGGTCCCAGCCCGGCAGCCGCATCGCGTACAGGTCCCGCCCGTCGGCGACGGCCTCGCCCTCGGCCCGGTAGACCAGCATGTCCACCATGTTGAAGCCGTGCAGGTGGCGCACCACGGCGAAGGCCGAGAGCAGCACCACGGCCGCGCAGAGCGCGGACCCGACCGTCAGCCGTGCGCCCCGGTCAGCCACGCCGCCCCGCAGCCCTGCGGCGGATACGGCTGGTTCTGGCACATGACGGCATGGAACATCCCCCTGGGAGCGGAAAGAACCGAATCACCCTAACGGAGCCTCCGGGACCGGGCGGTGACTCCCGCCACACCGGCTGTCACAGCTCTGTCACCGGTTGATGAGAGCGTCTCAGCCACCGTTCAGCACCGCCTGCATGACGGACCGTGCGATCGGCGCGGCCAGCCCGCCGCCGGTCACGTCGGTGGCGGCGCTGTCGGCGATGACCACCGCGACGGCCACCGGGGGCACCGCGGAGGAGCCGCCCGGCCTGGCCCAGGAGATGAACCAGGCGTACGGGACGCCGGAGTTGTCCACCCCCTGCTGGGCGGTGCCGGTCTTGCCGCCGACGGTGGCGCCGGGGATCCGGGCGTTGCGGCCGGTGCCGTTCTCCACCACGTCGGTCATCAGCTGCTGCACCTGGCCGGCCACCTGCGGGGTGACCGCCTGCCGGTAGACGGCGGGCTTCATCACCTGGACCGAGGTGCCGTCGGACTTGGCCAGCCGGTCCACCAGCTGGGGGTGCATCACCGTGCCGTTGTTGGCGATCCCGGCCGCGACCATCGCCATCACCAGCGGGGTGGCGGCGGTGTCGTACTGGCCGATGGAGGAGAGCGCGACCTGCGAGGCGTTCATCTCGGTGTCGAAGTTGGACCGGGCGGCGCGCACCGGGATGTCCAGCTTGGCGTCGTTGAAGCCGAAGGACTCGGCCGTGGCGGTCATCTTCGCCAGGCCGACCTGGGTGCCGAGCCAGCCCATCACGGAGTTGCAGGAGAGCACCATGGCCCGGTCCAGCGACTGGCCCGGCGAGTCGCAGGCGGTGGTGTCGTTGACCAGCTCGGTGGTGGTGCCCGGCATCACGAAGGGGTACGGGGCGCCGGTCGGGGCGTTGATGTCGGTGACCACGCCGTTGGCCAGCGCGGCCGCCGAGGTGACCACCTTGAAGGTCGAGCCGGGCGGGTAGATCTGACGGAGCGCCCGGTTGAGCATCGGCTGGTTCTTGTCGGCCTGCAGCCTGTTCCAGGCGTCCTGGTCGGCGCCGGAGGAGCCGGCGAAGCTGCCCGGGTCGTAGGAGGGGGTGGAGGCCAGCGCCAGGATCCGCCCGGTGGCCGGCTCGATCGCGGCGACCGCCCCGGTCTGCCCGCCGAGGCCCTTGAGCGCCGCCTGCTGGGCCGCCTTGCTGATGGTGGTGTAGACGTCGCCGCCCGGGTTCTGCTTGCGGGCGATCTCGTCCCAGAGCGCCCAGCTCGCCAGCCGGGGGTCGGTGCCGGAGAGCAGGTCGTCGTCCACGCCCTCGATCTGGGTGTTGCCGTAGGTCTGCGAGGAGTAACCGGTGACGGCCGCGTACGCCTGGCCGTCGGTGTAGGTGCGCTTGTACGCGTACCGGCCGCCGGTCTCCGCCGAGCCGGTGACCGGGTCGGCTCCGACCAGGATGTTGCCGCGCGGCTGGGCGTAGCGCTGGATGGTCTCGCGCTGGTTGGCCGGGTTGTCGTCCAGCTCCTGGGCCTCGAAGACCTGGACGTGGCTGGCCTGGCCGATCAGCGCCAGGATCAGCAGCAGGCAGAAGGTGCCGGCCCGGCGGCCGGTGGTGGAGATGCCCGGCAGGCCCTGCGGGCCGCCGGTGGAGGTGGCGCCCTGACGGCGTCTCAGTCTCACTCCTGGGCCTCCGAGGCCTCCGGGGCGGGGCGGCGGGCCTGGTCGCTCATCCGGACCAGCAGCGCCACGATGATCCAGTTGGTCACCACCGAGGAGCCGCCCTGGGCGATGAAGGGCAGTGTCATGCCGGTCAGCGGGATCAGTCCGAGCACCCCGCCGGCCACCACGAACAGCTGCAGCCCGACGATCGCGGCCAGGCCGATCGCCAGCAGCCGGCCGAACGGGTCGCGCAGGGCGATGCCGGTGCGGAAGCCCCGCGAGATCAGCAGCGCGTACAGCAGGAAGACCGCGACCAGCCCGGCCAGGCCCAGCTCCTCGCCGATGGTGGCCAGGATGAAGTCGGACTTGGCGGCGAAGCCGATCAGGATCGAGTGGCCCTCGCCGAGGCCGGTGCCGAGCACCCCGCCCCAGGCGAAGGCGAACAGCGACTGGGCGATCTGGTTGGCCCCCTCCCCCGCCGCGATCGACCCCAGCGGGTCCAGCCAGGCCGTCACCCGGCTGTGCACGTGCGGGGAGAGCCAGCCCACCGCCACCGCGCCGACCGCCGCCAGGAACAGGCCGATGGCGATCCAGCCGCTGCGGGCGGTGGCCACGTACAGCATCACCACGAAGAGGCCGAAGAAGAGGAGGGAGGTGCCGAGGTCGGTCTCCAGCACCAGCACCCCGACGAAGGCGGCCCAGATCAGCAGCACCGGGCCGAGGTCCCGGCCGCGCGGGAACTGGAACTTCCACAGCTTCTTGCCGGTCAGTGCCAGCGCGTCCCGGTGCACCGCCAGGTAGGCGGCGAAGAAGATCGCCAGCAGGATCTTGGCGAACTCCCCGGGCTGGAAGGAGAGCGGGCCGATGGTGATCCAGATCCGCGAGCCGTACACCGGCGGGAAGAAGATCGGCAGGATCAGCAGCACCAGCGCCACCAGGGCGCCCACGTACGCGTAGCGCCGCAGCAGCCGGTGGTCGCGCAGCAGCACCACCACGGCGATGAACAGCGCCACCCCGAGGGTGGACCAGAGCAGCTGGGTCGGGGCCGCCTCGCTCTTCGGAGTCGCCCGGTCCAGGCGGTAGATGACGACCAGTCCGATCCCGTTCAACAGGATCGCGATCGGCAGCAGCAGCGGGTCCGCGTACGGGGCCTTCCACCGGATCACGCCGTGCGCCAGCAGCGCCAGCACGCCGAGCGCCGCCCCGTAGCCGGCCGCGCCGGAGGGCACCGAGCCGTCGATGTTGACGCCCACCTCGACGTAGCCGAAGACGGCGATCAGCACGGCGCCCAGGACCAGGGCGAGTTCGGTGTTGCGGCGGGTGGCCGGCCGCAGGGGCGGCGCGCCGGCGGCGGGCGGGGCCACGGACCTCCTGTCGAGTGGACGGGGCTTGCCGGGTGAGGGTGCGTCAGGCCGAAGCCGCCGGGGCGGCGGCGCGCGAGGCCTCGACGGTGGCGCGCAGCTCGGCCTCGGCCTCGGCGCTCAGCGAGGTCTGGATGATCTGCCCGCCGTACCGGGCCAGCGCCGGCACCACCTTGTCGGCGGTGGCCTTGCGGACCAGCAGGAAGACGGCGGCGCTGCCGGGCTGGAGGTGCTCGCCGACCTGCCGCATGAAGTTGTCGTCCACGCCCACGTCGGTGGAGGCCCCGACCGCCGCGCCGGTGGCGCCGCCGACGGCCGCCCCCAGGAACGGCATGAAGAAGAGCAGCCCGATCACGCCGCCCCAGAGCGCGCCCGAGGCGGCGCCCGCGCCGGTGGTGGAGACGGCCTGGTGCAGCTTGATCTTCCCGTCCTCGCGCCGCTCGACGACGACGGCGTCCTCCAGCTCGATCAGCTTCTGCTTCTGCAGGCCGACCGCCTCGGCTCGGACCTTCTCGGCGGTGGCGAGGTCGGGGTAGGCGATCGCGAACAGGTTGCTCACGGGGAGGTCCTTCCAACTCGACGGGCTTCTCCGGGCACCCTAACCGGGATTAGCCATATTTATTGCTCTTGGTGATGGTGTGTCCGGATTTCGCCGCGCCGGAGCAGCCGGAGCACGCACACCCGCCGGGCCGACGCCTCCGGCGGGGCACAGGCTGCGGGCTGCGGGCTGCGGCGGCACGGCCGGAGCACCCCGCACCCGACCCCGGCCCCCGGCGGGCCGGCGCCTTCGGCGGGGTGTGGGCGGCGGGTCAGTGGTGCGCGAGGGTGGCCGGGTAGTCGGGGAGGTCCATGGTGGCGACCTTCTGACCCTCCGCCAGCATCCAGGCCATGACCCGGGGGCGGTTGAGCAGGGCGTCGCGCAGGAGGCCGCCGAACCGGCCCGGGGCGAGGAACGCGCCGCAGCGGTCGCCGCCCTTCTGGCAGCGCTCGGCGTACGGGCGCAGCAGCCGCTCGTACGCGGCGAAGGCCGCGCCGTGGTCACCGCCGTGGCGGGCCAGTTCGCCGGCCAGGACGTGGGCACCGACCACCGCGGTGCCGGTGCCCATGCCGCCGATGGTCGCGCCGCAGGCCGCGTCGCCGAGCAGGACCGTCCGCCCGGAGGCCCAGTGCGGGACGTCGGCCCGGCTGATCGAGTCGAGGTAGAGGTCGTCGGCGCCGCGCAGCGAGGCGAGCAGGGCGGGCGCCTCCCAGCCGAGCCCGGCCAGCCGCTCCGCGATCAGGGCCTTCTGCTGCCCGGGGTCGTGCCGGTCGTACTCGAGCCGCGGGGCGGCGAAGACCACGAAGGCGTCGGCCTCCGCCGGGTCGGAGTGGCCGCCGCCGAGCTGGGCGAGCAGACCGGGGGCGTTGAGGCCGACGGTCTCCCGGCCGAGGCCGAGGTGGTTGGGCAGCTTCCAGGTGGCGGCGTAGTACCCGAGGTGGGTGACGTACCGCTCCTCCGGCCCGAAGGCGAGCCGCCGGACGGTGGAGTGCAGCCCGTCGGCGCCCACCACCAGGTCGAAGGTGCGCGGCGCGGCGGTCCGGAAGGTCACCCGTACGCCCTCGCCCGTCTCGACCAGGCTCGTCACCGACTCCCCGAAGAGGTACTCGGTGTGCGGGAGGCCGGCCTCGTACAGCACCCGGACCAGGTCTCCCCGGTGCACCTCCACCTCGCCGCCGGTGAACTCGGCGGGCAGCGCCAGCCGCTGACGGCCCCTCCGGTCGACGTAGCGGCCGGCCCGCCCGCCGGTGTCCAGCGCGCGCAGCCGTTCCAGCACGCCGGTGCGCTCCAGCACGGTCAGGTGCGCCTCGCCCCGGAAGTCGACCGCCTGGCCGCCCTCCCGCAGCGCCGGGGCGTTCTCGACCACCGTGACCCGGTACCCGTACCGGCCGAGCCAGTGCGCCAGCGCCGTACCCGCGATTCCCGCCCCCGAGACCAACACGCTCCCGCCCATGGCGGACCCCCTCCGTGAAACTGTGTCCGACGGACACTGTCGATACCGTGTACGGTAGACGCAGTTTCGGTGCGAGGGCAAGGGGAGTCTGGGATGAGCGGGGAACTCGACCCGGCCGCACGGCTGTTGTGGGGCCCGCCGCCCACCCCGACCCGGGGCCCGAAGGCGGCGCTGACGCTGGAGCTGATCGCCCGCGCGGGCATCGTGATCGCCGACGCCGAGGGGCTGGGCGCCGTCTCCATGCAGCGCGTCGCCGGCGCGCTCGGCTACACCAAGATGGCGCTCTACCGGTACGTGCCGGGCAAGGCCGAGCTGGTCGCACTGATGGCCGAGCAGGCGATCGGCGAGCCCCCCGAGGGCGCCTCCCCCGGCTGGCGGGCGGCGCTCACCGCCTGGACGCACGGGCTGGCCGAGGTCTTCGCCGCACACCCCTGGCTGCTGGAGGCCACCCTCGGCCCCCGGGTGCTCGGACCGGCCGAACTCGGCTGGATGGAGCGGGCGGTGGCCGCACTGGAGGGGACGGCCCTGACCGGGGCCGAGCGGATGGACACCGTGGCGGTGCTGTCCGGGCACGTCCGCTCGCTGGCGCAGCAGGCCAGGGCGGCCGACGGCGGGTCCCCCGAGGCCCGGCTGGCCGCCGCCGTCGGCTCGCTGGTCGAGGCGCACCGGGAGCGGTTCCCGGCCGCCGCCGCGGCGATGGCCTCGGTGCGGCCGGAACAGCGGGACGCGGCGCTGGACTTCGGGCTGGAGCGCTTCCTGGACGGGCTCGCGGTGCTGATCGACGGCCGCTGACACCCGCCGGACGGCCGCCGGCGCGGGGCCGCGCCGGGTGGCCTGAACCCCACGGGGCCCTTTGGAGCGGCGAACTGATGATCCATAGGATGCGGCGGTGACCACCAGACGACGACGATCGCCGGCCCGCCCGCTCGGGCTGCTGGCCGCCCTGGCGATATCCGCCGGGGCCCTGATGCACGGATTCCCGGCCCAGGCCGACGAGTTGGGGGTCGAGCCGCCCAGGGTCGACCTGGTGCTCGACGTGAGCGGCTCGATGCGCGCCACCGACATCCAGGGCAAGAGCCGGATGGAGGTGGCCCAGAAGTCGATCAACGAGGTGATCGACGCGCTGCCCGAGGAGACCCACTTCGGCATCCGCACCCTCGGTGCCACCTACCCGGGCAACGACAAGAACGAGGGCTGCAAGGACACCAAGCAGCTCTTCCCGGTCGGCAAGACCGACAAGACCCAGGCCAAGACCGCCGTCGCCACCCTGCGGCCGACCGGCTGGACCCCGATCGGCCTGGCCCTGCGCGGCGCCGCCCAGGACGTCGGCACCGGCAGCACCACCCGCCGGATCGTGCTGATCACCGACGGCGAGGACTCCTGCGCCCCGCCGGACCCGTGCGAGGTGGCCCGCGAGCTGGCCGCCGCCGGCACCCACCTGGTGGTCGACACGCTGGGCCTGGCCCACGACGAGAAGACCCGCCAGCAGCTGCTCTGCATCGCCAACGCGACCGGCGGCACCTTCACCGACGTGCAGACCCAGCAGCAGCTGACCGACAAGGTCAAGCAGCTGGTCAAGCGCGCGGGCACCACCAACCGCACCGCCCCGGCCAAGGCCACCGGCACCGAGCAGTGCGACACCGCACCGGTGCTGGCCCCCCGGCGTCTACAGCGACCGGGAGAAGTTCTCCGAGCACCGGGTCTACCGCGTCGCGGTCCGCCCGGGCCAGGAGCTCCGCGCCTCCGTCTCGCTCTCGCTCGACCGGGCACTGGCCCGGGACTACGGCGTGCTGCTCAAGGCCACCGACACCGGCGGCCAGGAGCTGGTCCGCGGCATGCCGACGCGGGTCTTAGGCGGCCGCACACTCTGACGTGCCTCCGCACGCGTGTCTGCTGGTCGCTGCCGGTCAAGAATGCTTGGCGTCAGTCGGGAGGACTGCACGGCAGTCGTGGAGGTGGCGCGAGCCGCTTGCCAGGACGAGGAGGTGGTGGTGTGGAGGGAGTCTCTTCGCGTTGCGGCCGATCCAGTATCCATGAGGTCATGCTCTCGCGGGCGTGCGAATCGGCCCGGAGGTATCGGTAGGAGTTGTACGTCACGTCGGGCGCGGTAGAGGCGGTCCCGAGCGAGGTGGTGTGCGGCTGACGGGCGATGGGGAAGAGGCGAGGCCCAGTCCGAGCCGAGGTGTTGTGAGCCTGTTGGGTCCTCGGTGTCGATGCCAGGAGTATAGAGCTCGAACTCGTTGCGGCGTCGAGCGAAGCGGCCTAATGCGTCATTGCCTGAGGCGTTGTTGAGCGCGCGAGGAGGTCTCCAGTTGAAGTCATGGAAGGCATACGAGTCGTGAGGTGCGGTCTGCGAGCCATTCCAGCTGAGGAAGGGACGTCGTTGGCCGAGGTGTACTGGCGTTCTGCTCTTAGCTCACCGAGTCCGACTCGCTCGTCATCGCGTCGTAGGCCTACATGAAGTCGGTAGCGGCGCCTTGCGCTTGCTTTACGCTGGCGTACCGGCATGGTGTTGCGCAGCTTCGGTGGCCTCGGCCAGTGCCGTCATCGCGCCGCCGCGGTCTGCCTGGTTGTCGAACTCATGCCGCTCGAATGCCGTACTGGCTGGTGCGAGCCTGCAGCTCAGCTTGTCGGCGACGGGGTAGGTAGGAGCCGGACTTCTGCGACGAAGTCAGGCGCGCACTACCACTGGAGCTGGCGCGCCGGTAGGCGGCCGCGGGAGTAAGCACGGTGGCCGTAGTCGCTTCACTATGCGTTGCGGTGGGGCGGCGTCGATCAGACTTGTGGAGTTGGGGGCTCAGGATCAGGCGCCCTCACGAGAGGCGGAGCCCCCAGAACACGGTCAGGGTGTCGACGTCGTGCCGAGAGTGGCTGAGAGGCCGTAGTAGTTGCGGGCTGCGGAGCCCTGGTAGGGGCTGGTGGAGGTGGCTCCAGGAAGGAGACCTAGCGAGATGCCATGCATCCTTTTTGCTCCTGCGCGTGCGCCGCGCTGGCGGTTCCGGTGCCTTCAACGGCGGGTCGGAGAACCGGGGTTGGAGCGGCACGCTTGGAGCGGTTGAAGCGGGCGTCGGGGTGCGGCGGCCGCGTCTCCCAGTTTCAGCGATGTGTGCTGGGGTGCCTAGTAGGACGCGCTAGGGCTGGTTCCCGCCGCCGCTGCGATCGTGCCGCCACATGGCGCGCCTGCGGTACGGCGAGGGTTTGCGCGGCGGTGCCCAGGGTCGGCGCTGAGCAGCAGGGGTCAGAAGGTTGCGTCTCATCCGGTGGCTTGCTCCGATCCAGGCGAGGGACGCGCGAGAGGGTGGGCTGGTGCGGATGGCAGGCTGTAGGCCCTCGCGCGTGCGCAGGCTGTGCGGCGTCTGGGCGGGGAACCTAAATCGCTTTAGCTGATCCTGTCAAGGGGGCGGGGTCATGCTAGCGGCGCGTGCTCTCGGCCTGGACCACCAGGCGCAGGGCGTGGGCTATCTGCAGGCCAAGCCGCCGACGCTGGTCCGCGCGGCCGGTTCGTCCACTGGCCGACAGGCAGGGATGGGACGGGCGCACCGCCTGCTTCGCGAGGGGGCGCGAGTAGGTGTCCCTGAGTGATGGCGGGGGTGGGGGAGGGTCAGCGCGGGGTGCCGGGCACCCGGTCAGGCTACCGAGTGTCGTCGAAGGTAGGATCCACCGAGCAGCTCTCCTTCGCAGGGGTCGGACACCCCCCTATGCTCGGCCGCCACGCCCTAGCCTTCGGCCCATCGCTGCATCATCGTCGCTGTCGTAGACCAGCGCGGTTCGGCCTGGGCTGCCTTGGGCAGCTGGCGCCCGGTGGCCGCCGGCGCCCCATGGGTCCTCCGCGTCGCTGAAGTCGGTGGCACTCGATTTACGGCCTCCAGGCCGAGCCGCTCGCCGCGTCCCGCAGGCCCGGATCCGGCGGCTGAGGGTGTGCTAGTAAGGCCGGCAGGTCGGCGGCGCAGGGGGCGATCCCGTGTGCCCGAGCGGGCGCCAGGTAGTTCTACGATCGAGAGCTATCTGCCTCGCGGTCGTCCGCCGGTGCAGACGCTGGAGCAGCGTGCCGTGGCCATACCGGTGCGCGCCCCAGGCTACCACGGGTTGGGTCCAGGGGCGAGTTCCTCCAGCACGGCGATCGCCGGTCCCGGTTCTGCAAGGGTCCTACCACGCACCAAGTGGCCGTCCACGCGGATACCCGGTGCTGGGGACGCCGCATCGGCGGTAGGAACCTTCGGTCTTGGCGGACGCGGTGTCCTCGACAGCACCATCTACTCCTTAGCGCTCAGCCGAGTGCGGGCGGAGTAGCCGCGTGCCTGGAGACCCGGACAGCAGGCTTGGCGAAGAACGGCTCGCACCCCGAAATGTTTCCGGGCCGGGCGCGCGATGGCACCTAGCCCGACCGCTCCTGGCCGGGCCGCCGGTTGCGCCGTCAGCGCGGCGCTCCAGCGGCGGCGGCTTGCGGGCGCCGAGTTCATCAGCGCTCACGCCTACCGCAGGATTGCGCTGGCCCTGGTGGCCGCTCTCGCTCACCCCACGCGGCCAGCGCCGTTGTGCACGCGAACAGTGACCCCGCGCCCTTGGAGATACCCCTTCGGCCTCGCTGGGCGATGCGGCAGGATCGTCGGATCTGCCCATCGAACCTGACGCTCTCTCCTTGACACCGGAGTCTTAGCCAGGAGGCATGCTCCCCCTGACGTCACTATGACCGGTTTAGGCTACTTCCTCTTCGCACCCCTTCGGTCAGGTACGACACGCAGGAGGCCCTCATGAGGGACGAATCCTGCGGCACTGGCCACCGCCGTGCTCGCCACCGTGCCGCGGCTCAGCTGCGGCTGCGGCCTGGGCTACGACTAGCAAGAAGCTACGATGCACCGTTCCGTCGCGTCGCGGGAGGATCAGGGCAAGGTCTCGGCTGTGCCTAGTACCTGGGCGGCTGGGGAGCCATAGGTTCAAACTGGCAAAGGATATATCGGCGTACCGTGGCTAGGGCGTGATCGACGGCTTCCAAAGTCAGTAGGCGCGGCCGGCACCCGAGGTCGTAGTGGGCTAGGACCAGCCCCTGGTGACGGGTACTCGGATCTAAGGTGCTCAGGCCAGGCGAAGCGGGCGGCTACCCTCTGCGGACGTGGTTCAACCTCCCGCCGACTTCCCCTTCCCGCTGGCCTTAAGTCATGGGTCTGCTGCTCGACCTCGGTCCACGTCCGACCACCAACGCCTGACCGGGGAGTAGCTTGGCCGTGCGGCATCGACCGCCTACCGCTTCCCCGGCCAGTACGGCGCCTACGGGATACCCGTGGTACAAAATCCAACAAACACCGACGTCAACTTACTGGAACTTCCGTAAGGCTCCGTTCGCCATTACGGCCTGGACCCTCGCGAAAGCTCGGTCCGCCACCACCTGGCCGAACTCATCGCCCAGGCGGGCGGGTGTTCAAGGAGTTGAAGAGCGGTAGTCTGTACCGCCTACCTGATGAGAGCCGCAAGCCGCTGCCTCGGCGACCTGGCCTAGACGAGGGCGTTGCCGATGCATGGCCGCCGATACGGGATTTAGCTTCACCTTTCAACAGGCCCCCTCAAGGCCGCGCGCCCCTGCTGAGAACAGATGTAGCGGCGGGACGGCCGCCTCAAGGGGGGGCTCATGCTGCGCGCGACGTGCTGACGCGACAAGTACGCGGGAACTCCGAAGCTCCTTCACTCGCCGGCAACCGTCGCCTGGGTACCTACGCGGCGGCGGCTAACCTGATCACCTGCGCTGCCACCGACAACTCCGACGCTGGCGTCCCCAGAGGTGGTGCCTCTCCGCTCTGCCTTCGGCAACCGCCCCGCCCTCTACGTCGTCATGGCGTCTACGGTGCCGAAGTCCTACCAAGAGACGCCCCGCCGCGATCTGCGCTGGCCGCGCTGGGTACACCAGGTCCCGGAGTAACTCAGGCCGTCTCTTCGCTCCACTTGACCAGCATCATTCCCTTCGCACAAAGGCGCTTCGGCGGGCGATCCGTACTTCCGCCAAGAGCGAGGGGCGGCACCAACGCGAGCGATGCTAAGGTGATGCGCCTTCGGCTCGCTTCGCCAAGGTCTCAAGATGCTTCCTAGCCCGTCGCGGAGGTGCAAGGAGCGCGATAGGCGACGTCAGCAACGCAGCAGATCGCCCTGGTCGATCAGCGGGGACCCACCCTCGTCGCGTCCCTAGGGGGCCGCGCCCTGGACACCGGGCGGTGGCCCGCTGTCAACCGTGCAGCTGCTCATAGTAACTGTACGCACGGCCCGCGAGGTCAGGCGGAGCGCGTGCCGCCGGCCCTCCAACGCACTTCCCACGGCATCACAAGGGGCTCCTCTTCTGCACTAACCCACTCACGCGACAGCTCCCCCGGCCCTTTAAGGAAAGGAACGGATGTACAGCCCACCGCCGCTGTTTCTGCCCCCTGGGCCTTACTTGGTCCGTATACCGTCCGACCAGTAATCTGGCTGGGGGGCGGCTCTTCAATCCTCTGGCTCCCTACCCTCATCGCACGGTGGTGGCTCTCCTTCACCAACGCCTAAGCGCGCTCGTCGGCGTGGCACTTCATCCGGCCTCGCTCAACGTACGAACGGGCGCGTTCGAGACGACGAGCTATTGGCTTCGACGCACTGGTTCTAAGCAAGCATTCTTCTACCTGCTGGTCTGCCTCCCCTGCTCACACGCTGGCTCTCGGCGCTGGGCTGCTGCTCGCCCTGCTGTGCAGCACCTCCTCCGCCCGGCATCACGCCTTCTTCCCACCGCGCTTCTACACCCCAGTGATCGCCTCCGCCGTGGTGGTCGCGCTGATCTGGGGCTGGTGCTGGAACGACGCGGGGCGTGGTCAAACGCCTGGCTTCTCAGCAGCTCGGGGTGGTTCACCGCCGCCCGTCCGCCTTCCTCACCGTAAACCGGTGGCTGGCTGGTCTGCTGCAGGGCAGCCATCGCCCTACGGTCTTGAAGGGCTCGGTAGCCTTAATGGTCTCTTTACTCCTCTCCGCGCTGGCCATACGTCGGCCGCGAGCTGCATGGCGAGCGGCCGGCGTGTGACGGGGCTCGGCCGCGCTTGCGGCCGGTTCTGGGCAACGGTCACACCCTGCCCGGGTTGCGCTCGCTGACTAATCGATGTCTAGTCTGG
>NZ_BAAAYB010000116.1:0-28143 GCF_039535905.1 Kitasatospora albolonga
GTGGGCGCCAGCGCGGCGGCACAGAACGGGAGTTGGCGATCGGTACGCTCGCGGTCCCCGGTGGAGGCTTAGAGCCGCACCGGCTGCCGCGCGGGCGCCAGTCGCAGCCCAGCCGTCGGTGGCCTCCAGCGCGGCCGACAGCCGGGGCCGGGCCGGTCCAGCTGGCGCAGGAAGGAGTCGGTGAGCAGCTCGCGGACCGTGCCCGGGAGGGCGGTCACCACTTGCTCCTCGTGTGCCGGGTGTCGAACACGCCCCTCCACCACCCGGCGTACGGTGACCGAAGGCCTCGGCCGGATCCAGGTAGACCGGGTGCAGGCGGTTGGCCGCCGTCAGGTAGTAGGAGAGGTAGAAGACGGCGAGCGCTCATCACACCGGCCTGTCCAGGATCGCGGGGAGCTCCGGCGCCCGGACGTCGTGCGGCCCGGCCACCGGGGCCAGCCCGCGCACGCCGCAGGTGGCGGTCGGCGCCCGCGGATAGCTCGCGGCCCAGCGCCATCGCCACCTGGCCGCCCTGCGAGAAGCCGGTCGCGTACACGTCCCCGGTGAGCGGCCGGCCGAGGCGGCGGCCCGCCTCGCGGGAGGCGCGCAGCAGGTCGAGCGAGGCGGAGACGGCGGAGCGGGTGTCCATGTAGGGGTGGAGGCCCGGGCCGAGGCCGAGCCCGAGGTAGTCGGGCGCCGCCACGGCCCGGCCCGCCGAGGCGTGCAGGTACGGGGTGAGCTTGCCGAAGTCCCCGGCGGTGGAGGGCGCGTCGTCGCGGTTCACCATGGTGCCGTGGGTGTCGGAGACCACGGCCAGCCGGTGCGGGCCACCCTCGGGCAGCGCGAACAGGCCGGTGGCGGTGGTGGGAGCGCCCTGCGGGGTGACGGTGCGGTAGGTGAGCCGGTAGGCGGCGACGCCGTGGCGGACGGTGGCGGTGTCCACCCCGAAGTCCCGCGCGTAGGCGGCGACCTGGGCGGGGGTCAGGCGGGCGAGCGGGGTGACGGCGAGCAGCTCGCCCCGGCTGTTGGTGCGCTCGGTCGGCGAGGTCGGCGAGCCCGGGACGGGGGCCGGGGTGGCGGCTGCGGCCGCCGGGGCGGCGAGGCCGACCGCGAGCAGGACCGCGGCGGCGGCCGCGAGGGCCCGGCGGGCGCGGGCGCGGGTGCGGGAATGGTGCTGCGGGGGAAGGGAGTTGTGCGATCCGGTGGTCATGACGAGGAGGCTACGGTCGGGCGGGACGGGCCCGGTACCCGGTCAGCACCCGAGCTCGGGCGGGGGCTGGCCCCCGGGTCCGCCGTCCGGTCCGCCCCCGGGTGTGCCGGGTGACACAGCGATGGGCCCCTTACAGATGAGGTGAGCCTTGCTATGCTGCCAGGGCGTCCCGAGGGAGAAGTCCGGTGAGAACCCGGCGCTGACCCGCAACGGTGGAACGGCCCCTGACGGTCCGTGAGCCCGATCGCCCCCGGCGGCGCGGTCCTCCCGAGAACTCGCCGCGGACTGCGAGGGGATGCCGAACGGCGCGCCCGCCGGAGCGCGCGGACGCCCGCCGTCCGCCGCCGCCCGGGCCCGGCCGGTCGCGCCCCCGTACGCCCGGGGCCCGACCGAAGGCCCAGCCGTTGAGCAGCGCGACCACCGCCACCGGACCTCCCGGCAGCGCCACCAGCCCGCCCGGCCGGCCGGGGCCCGCCCCGACCGGCCGCGGCCCGGCGACCGCTGCGCACCGCGCCACTGGCCCTCGGCCTCGGCGCGGCGCTGCTGGCCTCCCTGGTCTGCGGGGTCGCGCTCGGCTCCTCGGGGCTGAGCCTCGGTCAGGTCGCCCACTTCCTGCAGGCCGGGCTCACCGGCGGGCGGATCCACGCCGACCAGGTGGCCGGCTACACCATCGTCTGGGAGATCCGGCTGCCCCGGGCGGTGCTCGCCGCCGTGGTCGGCGCCGGGCTGTCCGCCGTCGGCGTGGCCGTCCAGGCCATGGTGCGCAACGCCCTGGCCGACCCCTTCGTCCTCGGCATCTCATCCGGCGCCGCCGTCGGCGCCAACGCCGTCCTGCTGCTCGGCGCGTTCGCCTCGCTGGGCGTCTGGGCGCTCTCGCTCTCCGCCTTCAGCTCGGCGCTGGCCGCGATGGTCCTGGTCTACGCGGTGGCCCGCACCGCCCACGGCCTCACCCCGCTGCGGCTGGTGCTCACCGGAACCGCCCTCGCCTACGGCTTCTCCGCCGTCACCTCGCTGATGGTCTTCTCCGCGGAGCGCGGCGAGGCCGCCCGGACGGCGATGATGTGGCTGCTCGGCAGCCTCGGCGGCGCCACCTGGGCCTCCGTCCCGATCGCGGCCGCCACCGTCCTGGCCGGGCTGGTCTACCTGCTGGCCGCCGCCGGGAGCCTGGACGCGCTGGCCATGGGCGACGAGACGGCCGCCGCCCTGGGCGTCGACGCCGCCCGCCTGCGGCGGGCCCTCTTCCTGGTGACCGCCGCCGTCACCGGCACCGTGGTCGCGGTGAGCGGAGCGATCGGGTTCGTCGGCCTGATGGTGCCGCACCTGGCCCGGATGCTGGTCGGGGCCGGCCACCGACGCGTGCTGACGGTCGCTCCGCTGCTGGGCGCGGTGCTCCTGGTGTGGGTGGACATCGTCTCGCGCCTGCTGCTCGCCCCGGCGGAGCTGCCGGTCGGCGTGATCACGGCGGTGCTGGGCGTGCCCTGCTTCCTGCTGCTGATGCGGCGGCGCACCTACAGCTTCGGCGGGCGCTGATGGGGGCCGGGGAGCGCAGGCCGACGGGGGCTCGGGAGCGCACGCCGACGGGGGCCGGAGAGCGTACGCACACCATGACGGCGGCCCGGACGCGGGATCCGCGGGCCGCTCGCCGCACTGCGGGAGGCCGAGGATGAAGGTCGAGATCGACGCGGTCTCGGTGGAGATCGCCGGGGCGCGGCTGGTGCACGAGGCCAGCCTGGAGGCCGAGAGCGGACAGGTGATCGGGCTGGTGGGGCCGAACGGCAGCGGGAAGTCGACCCTGCTGCGGACCGTCTACCGGGCGCTGCGCCCGAGCAGCGGCGCGGTCCGGCTGGACGGCGACGACCTGCACGGGCTGACGGCCCGTGAGGGGGCCCGCAGGGTGGGGGCGCTGCCGCAGGAGACGGTGGCCGAGTTCGACTTCACGGTGGCGGAGGTGGTCGGCATGGGCCGTCTTCCGCACCGCCGCGGCTTCGCCGGCCCCGGCCCCGAGGAGGCCGCCGACACCACCGCCGCGCTGGCCCGGGTCGGGGCCGACCACCTGGCCGGGCGGGGCTTCCTCCACCTCTCGGGAGGCGAGAAGCAGCGGGTGCTGATCGCCCGCGCGCTGGTCCAGCGTCCGCACGTGCTGGTGCTGGACGAACCGACCAACCACCTGGACATCGCGCACCAGTTGGAGGTGCTGGCCCTGGTCCGCGACAGCGGCCTCACCGTCCTCACCGCCCTGCACGACCTCAACCTGGCCGCCGCCCACTGCGACCTGCTGTACGTCATCGCCGGCGGCCGCATCGTCACGTCCGGCCCGCCGGCCGAGGTGCTCTCGGCCGAGCTGCTGGCCGAGGTCTTCGGGGTGCGCGCCCACCCCGTCCGGCACCCGGTCACCGGGGCCGTGCAACTGCTCTTCGACCGTCTCACCACCGACTCTCCCGCCCACCACTCCTGAGGGACCATCACGTGCTGTTCACCACCGCCCGCCGTACCCTGGCGGCCGCCGCCGCCCTGAGCCTCTGCACCGGCCTGGCCGCCTGCGGCGCCGAGGTCGCCCCCTCGGCGGACGCCGCCGCGTCGGCGCACTACCCCGTCACCGTCGACAACTGCGGGCGGCAGGTGACGTACCAGCAGAAGCCCGGCCGTGTGGTCACCAACGACATCGGCATCACCGAGCTGATGCTCGCCCTGGGCCTGGCCGACCGGATGGCCGGGTACGTGATGCCGGACGAGAAGGGCGACCTGTCGGCCGTCGCCTGGGGCAAGGAGTACGAGCGCACCCCGTGGCTCTCCAAGAAGGAGATCACCAAGGAGCTGGTGCTCGACGCCAAGGCGGACCTGGTCTTCGCCGGGTGGAACTACGGCTGGAACGAGAGCACCGGCCTCACCCCCGAGGGCCTGGGCAAGCTGGGCGTCGGCTCGTACACGCTCACCGAGTCCTGCCGCAACGGCAAGGAGAAGGCGCGCGGCGTGATGCCGCCGCTGGACGCCCTCTACGCCGACCTCACCAACCTCGGCCGGATCTTCGAGGTGGAGGCGAAGGCGCAGCAGCTGATCGACGGGTTCAAGGCCGAGGTGGCGAAGGCCGAGGCCGCCGCCCCCGCGAAGCGCCCCTCGGTCTTCCTCTACGACAGCGGCCAGGACAAGCCGTTCACCTCCGGCCGGTTCGCCGCGCCCGAGCAGATCATCACCAAGGCCGGCGGCCGGAACGTCTTCGGCGACCTGGACGACTCCTGGACCACCGTCGGCTGGGAGGCCGTGGTCGCCCGCGACCCGGAGGTCATCGTCATCAACGACTACGGCGACACCAGCGCCGAGGCGAAGCGGCAGTTCCTGAAGTCCTACCCGCCGCTGGCCCAGGTCTCCGCCGTCAAGAACGACCGCGTCTTCGTGCTCTCCTACGTCGACCTGGTCGAGAGCCCCCGCAACCCCGCCGCGATCACCCGCCTGGCCACCTACCTGAAGGGCGTCGCGGGCTGATCGGCCGGCGCCCGTCGGACGGGTTCTAGCGCCAGGGGCGGTGGTCGGTGGGGAGGCCGGCGAGGACGCGGGCGGTGCGGGCGTGCCAGGTGTGGTGGGTGAGGTGCCGGCGCAGGGCGCCGGTGGCGAGGCGTTCGCGGAGCTCCTGGTCCTCGGTCAGGCGGCGGACGGCCTTGACCCAGTCCTCGACCGAATCGGCCGGGCAGAGGAGGGAGTTGACCTCGTCGGTGAGCAGCTCGCGCAGGACGGGGTGGTCGGAGGCGACCACGGCGCGGCCGTGGGCGAGGTACTCGGGGAGGCAGGTGGGGACGGTGCGGCGGCCGGCGCCGTCGGCGTGCTGCTGGTGGGGTGCCAGCACCAGGTCGAAGGCGCGCAGGTAGGGGGTGATCCGGGAGGGCGGCCGGTGGCCGTGGAAGTGCACGTTGACGGAGCGGCAGCGGTCGCGCCAGTGCCGGACCTCGGCCTCCGTCCCGCCGACCAGGTGGAAGTCCGCCTCCGGTAAGCGCTCCGCCAGGGCGAGGAGCAGCCCGGTGCCCCGCCCGGTGGACGGACGGCCGATCCAGCCGATGCGCACAGCGCCCTCCCGGCCCGGGAGTTGGGCCACCGGGCCGTCGGCCGGGACGGGATCGGCGGCCGGCAGGGCGGTCAGCCGGTCCGTGCGGGGCGACCCCGGGAGGGAGTGCTGCAGCTCCTCGGCGAGTGCGTGCGAACCGGTCACCACCCGGCGCAGTCGGCGGCGGCGCAGCAGCCGGTGCTCCAGCGCCCGGTCCAGCCGCCCGGCCGGGAGGCGGTCGACCTCGCGGACCATCGGCGCGAGGTCGGCGCAGACCAGCAGGGCCGCGCGGTCGTCGCCGTACAGCAGGTCCGGCACGGCCCGGCGGCGGAGCTCCGCGCGGACCCGCCGGGCCCGCAGCCAGGGACCGACCAGCGGCACGGCGGGCTGGGCGACGGTGCGGACCTCGAAGCGGTTGCGGGTCCCGTAGTAGGCGTAGAGGTCCTCGTCGGGCACCGACCCGGGCCGGGCGTACAGGATCACCTGGTGCCCGGCGTCCACCAGGGCGTCGCACATCCGCACCGCCCGCACGCCGGCGGCGCGGTCGGTGGGGATGCTGCCGTCGTGCAGGTACGCGATCCGCATGGTTCGGGGCCTCCGCAGGCGGGACTGGACCCCTCATGCTTCCCGCTGTCCACATCCCGTCACAACGGCGCCGGGGTGCCGACGGTGGTACGCCGGGGCGCACGGGGGCGTGGCAGTGGCGGCGGTGCGGATCACCCGGTGGTCAGGGGCGGTCAGAACAGCGCGGTCTGCTCGACCGGGCGGGAGCGGAGCAGCTCGGTGAGGCCCGTACAGGGCGCCGGGGCGCACGGGCGGAGCGTCCAGCCGGTGAGCAGGCGGGTGTCCAGCAGCAGCGGGACGGGCTCGCGACCGGGCACGGGCTCGCGACCGGGGACGGGCTCGCGGCCGGGGACGGGCGGGGACTGATCGGGCGTCAGGAAGAGCTGCTGGCCGACCGGTGCGTGCAGCACCCCGCTCAGCCGGGCCCCGTCGGAGAGCGCCGTGACCTCCCGGTACGCCGGCGGTGGCCCCTCGGCCAGGCCGAACAGCTCCACCTGATCGACCACCGGCCCGTCCGGGAAGAGCTCCACCGCGTGCCCGGCCAGCACCGGCAGCACCTCGGCCCGCAGCGCCCTGACGGCCTCCGCCCGCCCCCGCGGCCCGGGCAGGTGCCACCACCCCTGGTTCTTGGCCTTGGTGGTGAACCGCTCCCGGGCCAGCCCCGCCTGGGCCACCGTCAGCTCCGCCCGCCGCACCCCGGGCAGCGGCCCGCGCGCCAGGAAGGTCCAGACCGGGGCCGCCTGCTCCAGCAGCCGTGCGCTGCCGCGCTGCTCCGCCGTCAGGCCGACCTTCGCCAGGCCCGGGCCGAACCAGGCCAGGTACAGCCGGTACGTCCGCCCGTCGTCCACCACCCGGTCCCGGGCCAGTGCCAGCCCCTGGTCCGCGTCCTGGCAGGACGGGCACTGGCCGGACTTCCCGGCCGGGTCGAGCAGGGCCGAGGTGGGGCAGGGGTGGTGGCGGTGCGCCGTCCGGATGCCGGTGCAGCGGCGCGGCCCGGCCACCTCCCAGCCGATCCGGGTGCCCGTGCCGATCTCGCGGCGGTGCTCCTCCGCTCCGCGGGCGGCCGTCAGCTGCGGCACGCCCTCGCGCCAGCGCAGCCCCGTCGCCGTCCACCCCCGCACCGCCGGCCCGGTGGCCTCCCGGGCCTCCGTGGGCTCCGCCTGGTTCCCGTCCATGGGACGTGAGCGTACGGCCCGCCACTGACAGATCACAGGGCTGCGGGCCGGATGACCTGGGATCCCCCTGGGAAGACCATCGGACGATCGGCTATATTCGCGCAACCGTCGCGCCGACGGAACCGTGCCTTCCGGGGGAGCCCCTTGTCGTCCGAGCCCGACCAGTCCAGCCAGCCGAGCGCCACCCCGGCCGCCGCCGACTGGTCCGCGCCCGCCGACTCCGCCGACTCCGGCGCTCCTGGCGCCGCTCCGGCGGCCGACCCGTACGCCTACGTGCCGCCGCAGGTCACGGACGAACCGTACGGGCCGGCGACGTCCTACCAGCCGCCGCACGGTGCTTCGTACCCGGCCGCTCCGTTCACCAGCGACCCGTATGCCGGCGGTCCGTACGCAGGCGGTGGGTACACCGGTGGGCCGCATGCCGGTGACCCGTACGCGAGCGGTCCGTACGCCGGTGGGCCGTACTGGCAGGGGCCGCCGTTGCCGGCGCCCGGCACCAACGGGTTGGCCGTCGCCTCGCTGGTCCTCGGGATCTTCGGGCTGTTCTGTCTGGCCTGGACCCTCGGCCTCGGGCTCGGCATCGCCGCGCTGCGGCAGCTCAAGCGGCGGCCGCAGCGCGGCAAGGGCATGGCGGTGGCCGGCATCGTGCTCTCCTCCTGCTGGGCCCTGGTGACGCTGGCGTTGGCGCCGTTCGTGGTGGCGGCGTTCGAGGAGGGCGTGGAGCAGTCGGCCGGCGGGGTCGCGGTCTTCGACCTCAAGGCCGGGGACTGCATGAAGGAGGCCACGGGGCGCCGGGCGGTCCGGGCCCGCTTCACGGTGGTGCCGTGCGGCGAGCCGCACCACGGGGAGGTGTTCGGCGTCGCCCACCTCCCCGGCGCCGACTACCCCGGCACCAGCCGGCTGGAGCGCACGGTCTCGCTCCAGTGCATCGCCCCCCAGTACGCCTACACCCCGGACCACTGGACCATCCCGGCCACCGTCGAGTCCACCACCATCTACCCCGACCGCGAGGCCTGGCCGGCCACCAAGCGGGCCATCTGCCTCTTCGACTCCGAGGAGCTCCGCACCGGCACCCTCCACCAGGAGCAGTCCCGCTGGACCGCCGAGCAGTACGGGTACCTGGAGGCCACCCGGGAGCTGGACGTCGCCCTGGCGGGCGCGCCGACCGAGGAGCTCGAGGACGCGACCGACGACTACCAGGAGTGGGGCCGCACGGTCGCCGACGCCGCCACCGCCACCAAGAGCAAGCTGGCCAAGGTGGCCTGGAGCCACCCCGGTCGGCCGGAACTCGCCGACCTCCAGATCGAGTTGGACCGTCTCGTCACCCAGGGCAAGAAGCTCAACGAGACCGGGGACGAGGACGTCGACGCCCTCTACGACGCCTACGACGGGCTCGACCAGAACGCCAACGGCGAGGCCGACGCCCTCCTCCGCCAGGCCATCGGCCTGCGCTCCACCCCGCCCGACGAGCATCCCTCCCAGGTCTGACCCCTCGTCACGCGACGGGCCCGAACGCAGGTGCCGGTGGCGGCCGTCAGTGACGCCGGAAGAGCCCCTCGAAGCGCGGCCGCAGCGCGGCCACGAGGAGCGCGCCGAGCACCTGGGCACCCGCCACGGCGCCGATGCCGACCAGGCGCAACGCCGAACGCAGCGAAACCATCATCATCTCCGTAGGTACCGACAGCCGGTGAGCGGCAAGCTAGCAACCGAACCGCCCAGCTCCCGTGCTGACGCCCCGCCGGCTACGGACACCTCACCCGAACGGACCCCTCGCACCTCGCGTCGACCCGGACCGACGCCCGGTCGTCCACGCCGGTTGCCCCGGTTGCCCCGGTTGCCCCGGTCACGCCGTGAGCGGGTCGCCGCGGAGGAAGGCGTGGAGGTGCTGGTCGTGCCACCCGTCCTCGTGCAGGAGGGCTCCGCGCATGGTGCCCCTCGAAGGCGTACCCCGCCTTCTGCGCCACGCGGCAGGACGCCGGGTTGGCGGTGGAGTGGCAGAGCCGGAGCCGGTGCAGGCCGAACTCCTCCACCGCCCAGCGGGTGACCCGGCGGACGGACGCCACCGCGAGCCCGCGGCCGCGGGCGGCCGGGAGCAGCCAGTAGACCAACTCCGCGCTGCGATTGGTGAGATCGAGCTCGTTGCAGCCGATCAGCCCGACGGGTCCGGAGTGGTCCGCGATGGCCCAGACCGCCCCCGTCCCGGCCTCCCACCGCTCCCGCATCCGGGCGATCCGCCCCCGCGCCTGCTCCGCCGACCCCACCGTGAACAGGTTCCACCGCTGGATCTCCGGCTCCTGGCCGGCCGTCAGCAGGGCCCCGGCATCGGAGGGTTCCCAGGGCCGCAGGACCGTCCTGTCGTCCAGTACGAGCACGGGAGGCCCTGACAGGGCGTCACCGCGCGGGGCGTCGTGGTTGATCATCCGGGCATCCTGGCACACGTCCCGGGACGGCCGTTGTGGGGATCATGTGATTTGACTCCGTGGACGATCACCACGCATAGTGCCCGCATGGCTGGATACCTCGTTTCGCGCAGGCACATCGACCTGCGCCGTGTGACGGCGACGAGCTGTCGCCCCAGCTGCTGACGCGCGCCCTTCTCCGGCCCTGAGGCCGACTGCCCGCCGCGTTCCTCCCTTCGCTCCATCCTCACCGGCATGCCCGTGAACGGGCCGGTCCGACATCTCCTCGCGCGCGTCCCGTCCCGGTCACCACAGCCGGTGCGGGGCTCCTCGCGCGCACCTCCTTCCTGCTCCTCCGCCATCCCTGGAGTTCCCCATGCGCTCGCGCCGTGTCCTGGTCGCCGCCCTCGCCGCCGCCGTCTCGCTCTCCGCGCTCACCGCTTGCAGCAGCGCCGGCAGCTCGTCCTCCTCGAAGTCCGCCGACAACCCGTTCAAGCTGAACGAGGCGGGCACCGTCCACGTCGGCACGCTCTCGGACGCGCCGCCGAACGTCTACCTCAAGGACGGCAAGTTCACCGGCTTCGACAACGACCTCTTCACCGCCGTCGCCGCGAAGGCCGGCCTCAAGGTGCAGTTCGCCTCCACCGACTTCTCCGCGCTGCTCTCGCAGGTCGCCAACCGCAAGTTCGACGTGGGCAGTTCGTCCATCACCATCACCGAGGCCCGCAAGAAGACGGTGGCCTTCACCAACGGCTACGACTTCGGCTACTTCGGGCTGGACGTGCCCGCCGGCTCGCCGATCAAGAGCTTCGACCAGCTCGCGGGCAAGCGCGTCGTGGTCGTCCAGGGCACGGTGCAGGACGACTACGCCACCAAGAACAAGCTCGACCCGGTGCGCGTCCCGGACTACAACAGCGCGCTCAACCAGCTGAAGACCGGCACCGCCGAGGCCTGGATATCCCCGGCCGAGATCGGCGAGAAGAGCGCCAACGACAGCGGCGGCAAGGTGGTGCTGGCGCAGAAGCAGCTCAGCTCCTCGCCGACCGCCTTCGCGGTGGCGCTGGACCGCCCGGAGCTGCTGACCGCGCTGAACAAGGCGCTCGACGAGGTCATCGCCGACGGCACCTGGACCAAGCTCCAGCAGCAGTACTACCCGGGCCGTCCGATCCCCGAGGGCTTCAAGCCGGGCAGCGGCTCGGTCGCCTTCCCGCCGGTGGCGGCCGCGGGCGCCACGCCGTCCTCCTGACCGACCGTCACCTAGTTATCCAGAGGACAGGAGACCGACGTGGACCAGCTGGGCACGCTGGCGGAGACGTTCTTCAACTGGGAGTCGATGCGCTCCGCGATCCCCGACCTGCTCACCACCGGCGTGCCCAACACGCTGGTCCTCGCCGTGAGTTCGGCCGTCCTCGGCACCGTCCTCGGCCTGCTCCTGGCGGTCGCCGGGATCGCCAGGACCCGCTGGCTGCGGTGGCCGGCCCGGGTCTACACGGACGTGTTCCGCGGCCTGCCGGCCGCGGTCACCATCCTGTTGATCGGGGTCGGGCTGGCCCCGCAGGGCATGCTGATCTGGGGGCCCGACCCCTATCCGCTCGGCATCCTGGCGCTCTCGCTGATCGCCGCCGCCTACTTCGGCGAGATCTTCCGCTCCGGCATCCAGAGCGTGGAGGCCGGGCAGCTGGAGGCTGCCCGGGCCCTCGGGTTCTCCTACGCGGCCGCGATGCGGCTGGTCGTCGTACCGCTGGGAGTGCGGCGGATCCTGCCGGCCTGGGTCAACCAGCTCATCGCGCTGATCAAGGACTCCAGCCTGATCTACTTCCTCGGGCTGATGGCCGATCAGCGCGACCTGTTCCGGATCGGCCAGGACGCGGCCGCCAACACCGGCAACGAGTCCGCCCTGGTCCTGGCCGGACTCTTCTACCTCCTGCTCACCGTGCCGCTGACCCACCTGGTCAACGTCATCGACCGGCGGCTCCGGAACGGGCGCGAGGTCGTCGAACCCGAGGCCGCCACCGATCCGGCGCCCGTCCCCCGAAGGAGCGGCACGTGTCTGACACGGACTTCTCACCCGTCAGTCTGACCGCCCGTGACCTGCACCTCGCACTGGGTGGCAACCGGATCCTGCGCGGCGTGGACCTCGACGTCCCCGAAGGGGCACACCGTCTCGGTGATCGGCCCCTCCGGCTCGGGGAAGTCGACACTGTTGCGGACGATCAACCGGCTGGTGGAACCCGACCGGGGCGACGTCCTGTTGGACGGCGAGAGCGTGCTCGGGCGCAGCCCCGACCTGCTGCGCCGGCACATCGGCATGGTGTTCCAGCAGTTCAACCTCTTCCCGCACCTGAGCGTGGAGCGCAACCTCACGCTCCCGCTGCGCAAGCTGCGCGGTCTCCCGAAGGAGGAGGCGGTCGAGGCCGCCCCGCCGTCAGCTCGACCTGGTCGGGCTGCGGCACAAGGCGGACGTCCGGCCCGGCCAGCTCTCCGGCGGGCAGCAGCAGCGGGTGGCCATCGCCCGGGCGCTCGCGATGCGGCCCCGGGTGATGCTCTTCGACGAGGCGACCTCCGCGCTCGACCCCGAACTGGTCAAGGGCGTCCTGTCGTTGATGGCCGACCTCGGCAAGGAGGGCATGACCATGGTCGTGGTCACCCACGAGATGGGCTTCGCCCGTTCGGTCTCGGACGGCGTCGCCTTCATGGACGGGGGTGTGGTGGTCGAGTCGGGCCCGCCCGAGGCGGTGTTCGGTGCTCCGGAGAGCCCGCGCCTGCGCCGGTTCCTCGCCGAGGTGATCTGAGACCGTCGGCGCCTGACCTGCGGAAACCCCTTCGTGTGGGCGGGATCCGTACGGCACACTGCCCGGATGGACACGGGCACGGCGGCGGCGGAGTGGGCGGAGCGGGCGCGGGTGGCGGCCCGGATCGCGGAGCAGACGGACGACTGGGACGAGTACGGAGGCCTGCTCTGGCGGGCGGCGGAGGACGGGCCGGGCGCGCTGGCGCTCGGGCTGGAGTCGATCGGTTCGCCGGACCCGGCCGAGCGTGAGCTCGGGTGCCGGCTGCTGGGCAACGCCGCCGACCGTCACGACGAGGTCAAGCCCGCGGCGGTGGCCGCGCTGGTCGCGCTCGCGGAGCGGGAGACCGACGCCGAGGTCCTGGCGGCGTTGGCCCGCGCCGTCGGGCAGACCTACGACCCGCGCGCCGTCCCCGTCCTGGTGACCCTCGCGCGGCACCCCGACGAGGAGGTCCGCCGCCAGGTGGCGACCGCCTTCTCCAGCGTGGCCACGGGGGAGCCGGACGGCCCGGACGTCCGGGCCCTGATCGCGCTCACCCGGGACGAGGACCCGGACGTCCGGGACTGGGCCACCTTCACGCTGGGCTTCCAGTACGAGGTCGACACCGCCGAGATCCGCGCCGCGCTCTGGGAGCGGACCGGCGACGGGCACGCCGACACCCGGGAGGAGGGAATCCGCGGCCTGGCACGGCGTCACGACCTGCGCGCCGTACCGCTGTTGGCCGAGTTGCTCGACGACCCCGAGGGCGCGCACGTCCACACCTTCCGGGCGGCCGAGATCCTGGGCTCGCCCGAGCTGCTGCCGTACCTACGGAACCATGACGCCGACGGCGGCGCGGTCGAGGACGCCGTCCGGGCCTGCGACCCGGTGGAGCGGGGCCGGTTGGAGCTGGCGGGCTGGGAACTGCTGTGCGCGCTCGACCGGTTGCGGCCCGAGCTGCGCGCGGGCCTGTACCGGCCGCGCTTCGAGGCCGGGCTCGCGCTCGGGGCGGGGGAGGGCTGGTACGACGTGGCCGCACTGCTCCGCCGGGCCGGCGGCGACCCCGGGCGGGCCGCCGAACTGGCCGCCACCGACTGACCGTTCGACGAGCACGGGTAATTCGCTCGACAGCGGGGGTGGGCGGCGGGCATCGTTGCGGCCCGTGACGAGCAGCGAACTGTGGACCCGTGAGACCGCCGACCGCTACGACGCCGAGGAGGCCGAGTCCTCCACGGCGGAAGCCCTCAAGCCTGTCCTGGACTTCCTCGCCGAACTCGCCGGAGACGGGCGGGCGTTGGAGTTCGCGATCGGGACCGGGGCGGGTGGGGGTGCCGCTGCGGGCGCGCGGGGTGCCGGTGGTGGGGATCGAGTACTCGCCGCACATGGCGGCGGTGCTGCGGGCCAAGGTGGACGAGGAGACCCTCCCGGTGGCCGTCGGGGACATGGCGACCACCGTCGTCCCCGGCTCGTTCAGCCTGGTCTACCTGGTCTACAACACCATCACCAACCTGCTCACCCAGGACGAGCAGGTCGAGTGCTTCCGCAACGCCGCCCGCCACCTGGAGCCCGGCGGCCGGTTCGTCATCGAGCTCGGGGTGCCGCCGCTGCGGCTGCTGGCGCCCGGGGCGCTGGCGGTGCCGTTCGACGTCTCGGCGGGGCACGTCGGCTTCGACACCTTCGACCTGGTCGAGCAGGTGCTGGTCTCGCACCACTTCACCCGGGACGGCGAGGACGGCCGCTACCGCCGGGACAACTCCCGCCACCGGTACGCCTGGCCGGCCGAACTCGACCTGATGGCGAGGATCGCCGGTCTGGAGCCGGAGCGCCGGGTCGCGGACTGGGACGGTGCGCCGTTCGCCCAGGACTCCACGAAGCACGTCTCGGTGTGGCGCAAGCCGCTGTAGAACGCTGATGAAGATCTTGGTGTGATCCGGGTCGTGCCGTCAGGTGGCGGCCGGGATCTGCCGGATCGTGCCGTTGTGGGTGAGTCCGAGGTTGATCAGGGTCCGTAGGTCGAGGGCGGTGGCGCGGGTGCGGAGCCAGGCGTTGTTCCTGAGGGTGTCGATGGCGGTTTCCGCTTCTCGACCTCGTACATCGGAACGAGCCGCGCCCACGCCTTGGTTTGCTGCGTGACGTGGGCTTGCAGCCAGTCGGTGAACCTGGCGAAGCTCAAGGCGGGCGCCTCGCCCTCACAGTACGACCACACCTCGGGATCAGGTCCGGGGCCGCGCAGAAAATCGAACTGGTAACCCTGGTGCATGAGGATGACCCGGTCCGACTCGGCGAGAAGGAAGGGGACGCCGTTCTCCGCCAGCAGCTCTCGTGCCGCCTCGCCCAGGCCGATGACTCGCGGATAGAAGACGTCACTGCCCTGCAAGAAGCGCCCTGCACCACCACCGATCAGCGTCAGGAAGCAACGGTAGGCATCCCCGAGAGGCGCGGACTGGTCACGCTCAATCCGGTGCATCTCGTCGCCGGACAGCCCACGAACCTGCTCGGCGACCGCCGTAGTGCCGTCGACAAGAGCTGTGGTCAGCGCGCGGACACGGTCCTCCAGCGAGTCCCTGCCCAAGGGTTCATCGGAGTCCTGACCTTTCCTCCGCACCGTCATGCCGCCTCCGGTCGCCGAACCAACTCCTACCGCTGGCGGCACAGGATCCTACGCGTCCTCTGATCCACTGTTTAAAACAGGCCCTAGTCTTGTTCTTCAACCTCAGTGGGCTTAAGAAGATATCTCATTTGGGTGGGTTGAGTAGACTCCGGGCATGCTGATCGTTGAGCGGCTGGTGCCGGACGAGCTGTGGGAGTTGTTCCAGTTGGTGGTGCCGGACGCTCCGGTGCGCCCGCAGGGTGGTGGCCGGCGGCGCCACGGGGACCGCGAGGTGCTGGCGGCGATCGTGTTCGTCGCGACCTCGGGGTGTACGTGGGCTCAACTGCCGCCCTGCTTCGGGCCGTCCGGGCCCACCGCCCACCGGCGCTTCACTGAGTGGAGCAAGGCCAGAGTGTGGGCCAAGCTCCACCGCGTCCTCCTGGACGAGCTCGGCTCGCGGGGCCAGCTGGACTGGTCCCGCTGCGCGGTCGACTCAGTGAACATGAGGGCCCTGAAAAGGGGGAACTGACAGGTCCGAATCCTGTCGATCGGGGCAAGTACGGGTCGAAGATTCATCTGCTCACCGAACGTACCGGTTTACCCCTCTCGCTCGCGGTCTCCGGAGCCAACCTGCACGACAGCCAGGCCCTGATACCTCTTGTGGACGCCATCCCGCCGATCCGCTCACGGCGCGGACCGCGGCGCCGCCGTCCCGGCAAACTGCACGGCGACAAGGCCTATGACCACCGATTCATCCGTTCCTACCTGCGACGACGGCAGATCCCAGCCCGCATCGCCCGCCGGGGCGTCGAGTCCTCTCAGCGCCTCGGCCGCCACCGTTGGGTGATCGAGCGCACCGTCGCCTGGCTCGGCGGCTTCCGCCGACTCCACCGCCGCTACGAACGCAAGGCCGACCACTTCGCCGCCTTCGCCAGCATCGCCGCAGCCCTCATCTGCACCCGACGGCTCTCCAAATGAGATGCCTTCTAAGAGCAGTCCGCTGCGACCCAGGTAGCGGTGATGTCGTTGCACGTAACGATGACCGACCCGGGCCGGAAGGCCATCTCGTGAGTGCAGCCTTGGTCGTGCGGAAGGATCTCGTCCAGGATCAGCGTGCCGAGGCCGTCCCAGGTCGAGGGCTCGTTCGGGGTCTTGATGTGGACGGCTGTCACTCCCGAATAGCGGACGACCAGGTCCTCGTCGTGCTTCCAACAGTTGTGACGGAGGCGGAGGTCGAGGGTTTGACCGTCGTGGAAGAAGGTGGCCTGGTGGAGCGTCAGGTCCTTCACGCAGCGCCGTCCGGCGAAGTCGTAGTGGCCCGGGTCGGTGGCGAATGCCTTGGCGCCCGGGGGCAGGCTGGTGCTCAGCGCAGGCAGAAGCTCAAGGTAGGGGCCAGGGTTGAGGACTCCGGTCAGTTCGCCGACTCGGGCATTTTCGGGGTTTGTAGTGTCGTGCGTCAGACTTTGTGGCAGGACCCGCAACCTGGGAGCGGTCCGGCCGGTCACGTGGAGGTGAAGGAAAAGGGCGGGCCCGGGGCTGTGGACCCCTGGTAGAACATGAGCCGATGGGTATTCAGGAACGTGACCGCAAGGTGTACCGGCCTCTGCGGCGAGCCGGCCTTGAGGTGATCCCCAACGCAGTGCCAGGGGACACGATGCCGTTCGTCCGCGGATACGGTGCGGAGGACGTGGCCGGAGGCTTCTCGCACCGGTACGGCACCTCGCGGCTGGTCGAGCGGCTCAATGCAGACTGGTACGACCTGGCGGTCTCCTCGGGCCTCTTCGACCACCGGCGGGAGTTCCTACTGCAGCTTCCACAGGGCACCCGTTCGCACCGGGCCGCTCTGGAGCACCTGCACAGCGGCAACACTGCACCGGCGCTCTGGACCCGGGTCCGACTGCTGGATCGCTGGGACATCATGGGCCGAGGCGCGGCGTCGGCGTTCCTGGGTGTGCACTCAGGGCACCCGGGCTTCGGCATGATGGCTCTGGACGGCAGCGTGTACATCGAAGCCTCGACGGGCGAGACCGGCATCGACGTGCTCGCGGTGCATCACCCGGGCCGCTCGGAGAACGTCCTGCGACACCTGGAGTGGATCACGCGTTACGACAGCCCTTACGCAAACCGCGAGGAAAAGCAGCGTGTTGCCGTCTGGCTCGCCGGTCGCGCAGGGAGCCTTCCGGGTCGCTGATGACGAGGTCCCGGACGGTGACTGATCATGTGTGGAGCCAGATGACGGGGGCGGCCACGGTGACGGTGCCGAGGAAGACGTATCCGCGCTCGCCGTAACGGGTCGCGACGGTGCGGGAGTTCTTCAGCTTGTTGATGGCCCTCTCGACAGTGTTGCGCTTCTTGTACCGCTCCTTGTCGAATCCTGGTGGCCGTCCGCCTTCTCCGGGATCGTCCGCCGGATGGCACGCTGCCGTGGGTACTGACGGCAAGGGTCGTGCAGCAGAAGCTCCCAGGTGCCGTCCGCCGACCACAACCGATGGCGCTCATCAACGGGCTTCCACCGGCAACGTCGAGGACACGGTACTGCTGAACGGTGCCGACGGCATGGGCGAAATGTTCGCCAAGGCCCTGACGATGGGAGGCACCGGCCTCGGCCTGGCGCGCCAGCTGCTCGGCACGATGAACGCCGCCACCGGGTCCGCCGCCCAGCCGGCCGCCGGGCGCCCCCGGGCCGAGTCCATCCCGGTCAGGCCGGAACGGCGGTGAACGAGTGTCAGCCGGGATGACCGGGGTGGCTGCTCACCGATCCGGAGGGGCGCCACCGTGGGCATTCGTTCCGAGCCGGCCGTACTGCTCGATCTCGTACCGGCGGACTTCGCCGACGGCGAGCGGATCGACCGGGCGGCCGCCGAAGCGTCGTTGGGCGTGAGCTCGCCGAGCGACCACAAGGCGCTGCTGGACGTCTACGGGGTGGGCGACCTCGGTGGGTTCGTCATCCTGGCCCCGGTGCCGAGGCCGTCCTGCCCCGGGGGTCCGGGATGAACGCCGACGAGACGGCCTGGCCGATGAACGATCCCGATCCGGACCGCTGGACGGTCTGGACCCGGAGACCGGTGGACCGAGCCCGTAGGCCGACGTGTTCCCCGTCACGGAGGACTGGCCCTGGCCACCAGCAGCGGCTGCCGCCGACCGACGCCCCGTCAGGACCCGGCGGCCGCCGGGTCGGGGACCAGGCCGGCGGCCACCAGGCCGCGCAGGACGGCGGCGGAGAGGGTCTGGACGGCGCTGAGCGGGCGGACCATGACGGTGAACTCGTCGATCCGGCCGTCCTCGTCGAACTGGAGCAGGTCGATCCCGTGGATCTGCTTGCCGTCCACGGTGGTGCGGAACGGCAGGATCGCCGAGCGGCCCGGCTCGCCGCCGGCGGTCGGCTCGGCGGTGCCGTCGAACTCACCGAGGTAGCGGAAGTCCTCGAAGGTGTCCAGCAGAACGCCGAACAGGCCGACCACCATCGGGTGCCCCTCGAAGGGGGCGAACTTCACCGGACTGAAGAAGCGCACGTCCGCGCTGAAGAGGTCGTCCAGCGCGGCGTGGTCGCCCTTCTCGACGGCGGAGCGGAAGCGTTCGGCGGTGGGGTGCAGCGGCACGGTGGGGCCCTCCTCGATAGTCATCAATGTGACTAGTCATTTTCATGAGTATGATGCCGTCGCGGACCTCGGAAGGGAAGGGGCGACGGAGATGGCACTCAGGCACGCGGTCCTGGCCGCGCTGCTGGACGGCGAGTTCAGCGGCTACCAGCTGGCCAAGGCCTTCGACATCGGGGTGGCCAACTTCTGGCACGCCCTGCCCCAGCAGCTCTACGCGGAGCTGGCGAAGCTGGAGAAGGAGGGCCTGGTGTCGGGCCGTCAGGTGCTCCAGGAGGGGCGGCCCAACAAGCGGCTCTTCCAGGTCACCGAGGCCGGCCGGGCCGAACTGGAGGCCTTCGCCGAGACGGTGGCCAAACCCTCCTTCATCCGTGACGACCTGATGGTGAAGGTGCAGGCCGCCGACCGGATCGGCACCGCCGCCGTCCTCGCGCAGCTCGAGGAGCGCGCCGAGATCGCCGCAGCCAAGGTGGACTTCCTGGTGGAGCTGCTGCACACGCTGCGCGGCGGCGCGGACGAGGACGAGTACCTGCTGCACGGCGAGCGGATCGGGCCCTACCTGACCTGCCTGCGCGGTGTGGCGTTCGAACGGGAGACCAGGGACTGGTGCCTGCGGATCGCGGCCGTCCTGCGAGCACGCGAGGAGAGCCGTGCCGAACAGCACTGAACCGAACAGCACCGAGCCGGACGGCACCGAGCCGGACAGGTCTGTGCAGCAGCGCCCCTACCTGCGCTACGTCGCCCTCGGCGACAGCCAGACGGAGGGGGTCGGCGACGGTGACGACACCGTCGGCCTGCGTGGCTGGGCCGACCGGTTGGCCGAGCAGCTGGCGGTGCTGGAGCCCGGCTTCCAGTACGCCAACCTGGCCGTGCGCGGCCGGCTGGCCGGGCAGGTGCGGGCCGAACAGCTCGGCCCCGCCCTGGAGTTGAAGCCGGACCTCGCCACCGTGGTGGCCGGGGTCAACGACCTGCTGCGGCCCGGCTTCGATCCGGCCCGGACGGCGGGCGAGCTGGAGGCGATGTTCGCCGCGCTCACCGAGGCCGGGGCCCGGGTCGCGACCGTGACCTTCCCCGACATCACCCGGATCGTCTCCCTGGCCAAGCCGCTGCGCCCGCGTATCCTGGAGATCAACGACCACATCCGGGCGGCCGCCGCCCGGCACGGCGTGGTGGTCGCCGAGACCGCCCTCCCGGAGGCATCCACCGACCCCCGGATGTGGGCCGCGGACCGGTTGCACGCCTCCCCGCTCGGCCACCGGTGCATCGCCGAGGCGGTGGCGCAGGCCCTCGACCTGCCCGGCAGCTCGGGAAGTTGGGCCGATCCGCTCCCGCCGCAGGCCGTCGCCACGGGCGTCCGCGCCACCGCCGCCGAGCTCCGCTGGGCCGCCGCCTTCCTGGGCCCGTGGCTGGCCCGGCGCGTCCGGGGCCGCTCCTCCGGGGACGGGCGCAGCGCGCGGCGGCCGGCGCTCGCCCCGGTGGTCCTGCGGGCGTGACGCCGGGTCGGTTGTCACACGGACGGGTGGGTTGAGCGCGTGGGGCGCCGTTGCGACGGTGGGTGGCGCCCCTGCGGGACTAGTGTCCGCTGGCATGTCCCAGATGACGTCCGACCAGACCGTTCCCGCGTACGTCGACCCGACGAAGCCGAGCATCGCCCGGGTGTACGACGCCTTCCTCCGCGGCACCGACAACTACGAGGTGGACCGCGAGGTGCTCCGCCGCGTCCTGGAGGCCGCCCCCGAGGCCGTCGACCTGGCGCTGGAGAACCGCGCCTTCCTGATCCGCGCCTGCCGGTTCCTCGCCACCCAGGCCGGCATCACCCAGTACCTGGACTGCGGCTCCGGCCTGCCGACCGCGGAGAACACCCACAACGTGGTCCAGCGCGTCGACCCGGAGGCCCGGGTCGTCTACGTGGACAACGACCCGATGGTGCTGGCCCACGGCCGCGCGCTGCTCGCGGGCAACGAGAGGGTCGCGGTGGTCGAGGCGGACATCTTCGAGCCGGAGGCCCTGCTGAGCGACGAGGCCGTGCGCTCCGCGCTGGACTGGACCCGGCCGGTCGCGCTGCTGCAGATGGGCACGCTCCACCACTACAACGGCGAGGCGCTGCGTACCCGCCGCGACATCATGCGCGCGTACGTCGAGGCGCTGCCGCCCGGGTCGTACGTGGCGGTCAGTCACTTCCTCGACCCGGCGGACGAGTTCAGCGCGACCGCCCGGAAGATGGAGGAGATGTTCCTGCACAGCATGATGGGCAGCGGCACCTTCTCCACCCGGGCCGAACTGGAGCAGCTCTTCGGCGGCCTCGACATGGTCGCCCCGGGCCTGGTCCCGTGCGCCGACTGGTGGCCGGACGGCCCGCAGTTGAAGCCGAGGACGGCCGGTCAGCGCTGCATCGCGGGCGGTGTCGCCCGGAAGGCGTGACGGAGCGTCAGGGCGCGGCGAGGTCCCACCGGGCGGCGACGGCGTCGGCCTCGGCGTGGTGCGCGGCGGAGGCCTCGGGGTCGCCGAGGAAGGCGGCCAGATCGGCCAGGGTGGCGGCGACGGGGCGGATGGCGACGGTGTAGCCGGCGGCAGGGGGCGGGGCGGCGTGGAGGGGGAGGAGGGTGGCGTAGAGGGCGGCGGCGCCCGCGCGGTCCTGGAGGGCGAGGACGGTGGAGGCCCGGAAGGTGGCGTAGAGCTTGAGGAAGAAGTCGGTGGGCAGCGGGCCGGCCTGGGCGAGGACGGTGCGGGCCTCCTCGTGGTGGCCGTCGGCGCCGAGGGCGGCCGCGAGGACGTCCCGGGCCGGCGGGTACCGGTCGGCCAACCGGCGCAGGCGGGGGAGGAGTTCGGGCAGGCGGCCCTGCCGGCTGCGGATGGTGGCCAGGGCGATGAGGTGGAAGCCCTCCGCGTGCGGGGACCCCTGGGCGGCCATGCCGGCGGCCGCCTCCGCGTACAGCCGCTCGGCCTCCTCCGGCCGCCCTGCGAGCACCGCCCGGACGGCCAGCGCGGCCCGCCCCACCATCAGCGCCTGCGGCAGCCGGTAGGCCTGCGCGACCTCCGCCGCCTCGTCCAGCAGCCGGTCGGCCGCGGCGGCGGAGAGCTGCGCCGAGGCGCCGGTGAAGAGCCCGAACCACCGCAGCCCCGGCAGGTCGTGGGTGAGCGCCGACTCGGCCAGTTCGGCACAGAGCAGCGCGAGCCGGGGACGCTCCCGGTCCGCGTCCAGCTCGCGGAGCAGCGCGGCCAGTGCCCGGCCGCGACGGACGGGATCGTCCCCCGCGAGTGTCAGGGCCTGCTCGGCGGCGGCGCGGGCGCGCGGGTCCTGGAGGTCGGAGAGCTCGGCGCAGTAGGCGAGCAGCAGGTCGCACCGCACCGCGTCGGAGTGGCCGGGACGGACCGACTCGGCGGTGAGCAGGGCGATCAGCGGCAGGTCCAGTTCCCCGTAGGGCCGGATCTGCCAGGGGGTGGGGACAGTCCAGGCGGTGAGCGCGGAGGCGAGCAGTGCGGGATCGCCGTGCGCGGAGTCGACGGCGAGCTGCCGGGTGGCCCGCGCCCGGGTGACGGCACCGGCGCGGACCTGGGCACGGAGCAGGCGGCCGAGCAGGTCGACGCGCTCGGCCGGGGTGGGGTCCGGGACGCGGTCGTAGGCGGCGAGGGCGGTGGTCAGGACGGCGGAGGCGGTGTCGTGCGCGTGCCGGCGACCGGCCAACTCGGCTGCGGACAGGGCGTGGTGGACGGCTCGCCGGGCGGTGGCGGTGGAGGCCGCCGAGGCGAAGTGGTGGGCGAGTGCGGTGACGTCGGTGGAGCCGAGCCGTTCCAGGCCGTCGGCGATCCGGCCGTGCATCCGGCGGGCCCGAAGGGCCGTCAGATCGGCCAGCAGGGTGTCGCGCACCAGCGCGTGGACGAACCGCACCCGGCCCGGCGACGGCTCCACCAGCAACCCGGCCAGGACCCCGGCCTCCAGGGCGTCGAGCGCCTCCTCCTCCCCGGTCTCCGCAGCCGTGACCAGCAGCTCGACCTCGGCCTCGGCGCCCACCAGCGCCGCCAGCCGGAGCACGGCCACGGCCGGGGCCGGCAGCCGGGCGAACCGACGCCGCACCACGTCCCGTACACCCTGCGGGACTTCGCCCAGCGCCGCCGCCTCCCCGGAGGCGGCGAGCAGGCGTGCGCTCTCGCGCAGGTGGAAGGGGTTGCCGCCGGTGCGCTCGGTCAGGGCGGCGACGGTCTGCGGGCTCACGGGCGGGCCGGCGGCCGTGCCGCTGCCGCTGCCGTCGCCGGTGTCGGCGCCGAGGGCCGTGAGCAGTTCGGCGACGGCGGGTGGGGCCAGGCCGGGCAGGGGGAGGCGGACCGGTTCGCGGCGGGCGAGGCGGGCCAGGGCCTCGGTGAGGCCGGCGGGCGCCTCCTCGGCGCGGTACGCACCGACGATCAGGATCCGGGCGCCGGAGGGCAGTTCGGCCGCGGCGCCGAGCAGGGCGGTGCTCTCGCCGTCGGCCCAGTGCAGGTCGTCCAGGAGCAGCGCCACGGGGCGGCCGGGGGCGGGCCCGGCGCCTGCTTCGGGCGCGGTCGTGGTGGTGGCGTCGGCCGTGGCGTCGGTCCCGGCTTCGGCCAACCAGGTGTGGACGGCGCGGTGCAGGCGGAAGCGGGCCGCCGCGCCGTCGCCCGGGTCGGCGGGCGCGGTGGGGGAGTCGTCGGAGAGGAGCGGGGCGAGGAGGGCGGACTGTTCGGGGGAGGGCGGCGCGGTCTGCGCCAGCTCCCTCAGGGCCTGCACCCACGGCCAGGCGGGTGGTGCTCCGGCGGAGTCCTCGGCCCGCCCCGAGACCACCAACCACCCCTCCGCGCGCAGCCGTTCGGCGAACCGGGCCAGCAGCGCGGACTTCCCGAGCCCCGCCTCGCCGGTCACCAGGGCGAAGGCCGGCCCCGCGCCGGCGTCGGCGCGCGCGGCGGCAGCGGTGAGCTGCGCCAGCTCTGCGGCTCGGCCGACGAACGGTACGCGTCCCGTGAGCCCGGTCGGCGGTGTGCCGGTGAGGCCGCTCACCGGAGCGTGGTCCACCCGGGTCGGGGGTGCGTCGGTGGTGGTTGTCGGACCGGCGAACGGTGCGCGTGCCGCAGGGGCGGTGGCCGGTTCCGCGGGGAGGCCGGCGGGCGGAGCGCTCGTCGTGCCGGGCGGTGGCGGGAGGGTGGTGGCTGGGGTGCTCGTCGTGCCGGGAGGCGGAAGGGTGGTGCCAGCGGAGCCGAACACGCCGAGAGGGTGCGGGAGTCGGCCGGGCAGCAGGTCGGCGAGCGCCTCGGTGCGGCCCGACAGGACGGCCGACTCCAGAGCGGCGAGCGCCGGCCCCGGGTCGAGGCCGGTCTCCTCCGCGAGGACCGCCCGCGCCCGCCGCAGCGCGGCCAGGGCGTCCGCCTGACGGCCCGCCGCCCAGAGCGCCAGCGCGTACAGCCGCCACCCCTCCTCCCGGAGCGGGGCGTCCCGGGTGAGCAGCTCGGCCTCCGGTACGGCGGTGGCCGGGTCGCCCGTCCGGAGGCGGGCCGCGACGGCCGACTCGCGGGCGTGGAAACGGAGTTCGTCCAGGCGGGCGATCGCGTCACGGGCCCACGGCTCGTCCGCGAACTCGGCGTAGGCCGGACCCTGCCAGAGGGCCAGTGCCTCGGTGAGCAGGGGGAGGGCCTGGTGCGGGGGTGCGGTGGCGGCCCGTGCCGCCAAGAGCTCGAAGCGCCAGGAGTCCACCGCCGCCTCGTCCAGCCGCAGGGCGTAGCCGGGGGCGGCGCTGACCAGCAGCCGGGCGGGGGTGCGCGGGGCCCGGCCGGGCTCCAGCAGGCGGCGCAGGTTGGAGACGTACGACTGGAGGGAGGTCACCGCCTGGGCCGGGGCGGCGTCCTGCCAGAGCTCCTCGACCATCCGGTCGACCGAGACCACCCGGCCCCGCGAGGCCACCAGCAGGGCCAGCACCGACCGCTGCCGCCGCCCGCCCAGGGGTAGCGGAGCGCCGTCCCGTTCGGCCGTCAGGGAGCCGAGAACCGATATCCGCACCATCGCGCGCGCCATCCTAGTCGGACCGGCTCACGGACCGTCAGGTGCCGTCCGGGCGACGGGACCGGGGGTTCCAAGTCGTCTCCAAACCGCTTCCAGGAGGCCCCGGCCAAGCTCTTCACCATGAAGACCGAGAGCAAGACCGCGAGCAAGACCGAGAGCAAGACCGCGAGCAAGACCGAGAACAAGACCGCGAGCAAGGGCCGGAACACGACGGACGACCGCGTCCGCCCCGACACCCACGGCATGGTGGTCATCCACCGCGGCCTGCGCCGCGAGGCCGGGCTGCTGGCCGAACTCGTCGCCGCCGTGGCCCCCGGCGACACCGCGCGGGCCGCCGTCCTGACCGCCCACCTCCGCGACTACCTGCTCGGCCTGCACAACCACCACCACGGCGAGGACGAGCACCTGTGGCCGCTGCTGCTCGGCCGGGTCGACCTGGAGGCCGAGGTGGTGCTGCGGATGGAGGCCCAGCACGAGCGGGTGGCCGCCACCCTGGCGGCGGCCGAAGCCGCGCTCCCCGCCTGGGAGTCGACGGCCGGCGAGGCGGAGCGCGACCGGCTGGCCGCCGTGCTCGCGGAGCACCGCGCCGTCCTGGTGGAGCACCTGGACGACGAGGAGGCCGAGCTCCTGCCGCTCGCCGAGCGCCACCTCACCGTGGCCGAGTGGAACCGGCTCGGCGAGCACTTCCTGGCCGCGACGCCCAAGCCGAAGCTGCTGCTCTTCCTCGGCATCGCCCTGGAGGACGCCGACGCCGAGGAGCGGGCCGCCTTCCTGGCCGAACTCCCGCTCCCCGGCCGCCTCCTGTGGCACACCGTCGGCCGCTCGCTGTACGCCCGCTCCGTCCGCCGCGTCCGCGGCTGAACCGCTCGCCCGTCACCGAAGGAGATCCCCGTCATGAAGAAGCACCTCGCCACCGTCCTCGCCGCCCTCGGCATCGCCTTCGTCCTCTGGTTCGGCAGTGGCTTCCTGCTCACCCCGCAGACCATGGCCTCGGGCTTCGGCCTGCCCGACTGGCCCACCGAGCAGGGCACCGGTTTCCTCGCGGTCAAGGGCATCCGCGACCTGGGCCTCGCGCTGATCCTCCTCGTCCTGCTGCTCACGGGCCGGCGGCGCTCGCTCGGCTGGGCGATGCTCGCGGCCGCGACCATCCCGATCGGCGACATGTCCCTGATCCTCGCCCGGCACGGTGACACCACCACGGCTCTGACCGTGCACGGCCTCACCGCCCTCGGCGTGCTCCTCACCGCGGCCCTGCTGCTCACGGAGCCGCGTGGGGCCACGGCGGCTGCCCGGCGGGCGGGTTGAGCTACGCGGAGCCGCCTCAGACGGCGCCGACGGTCCATTCGGACGGGGCGTCGGCGACGGAGGCCGGCGCGGGCCGGTGGCGGAGGGCGCCGGCGGTGCACACCAGGGCGCCGGTGAGGGCGGCGACCAGGACGAACGACGCCCTGAGCGAGACGGTCTGGGCGATCAGGCCGACGGCGGCGGGGGCGCTCAGACCGGCGGTGTAGGTGATGGTGGCCACGCCGGCGATCGCCCGGCTCGGTTCGGCCGTGCGTCCGGCGGCGGCGAAGGCCAGCGGGACGACGGTGGCGACGCCGATGCCGATCAGGCCGAAACCGGGAACGGCGGTGGCGGGCGAGCCGGAGCAGACCACCAGCAGACCGCCCAGCGTGGCGAGCCCGCCGCCGAGGCGGACGGTACGGACCGGGCCGAGGCGGCGGACGGCGAGGTCACCGGTGAGGCGGGCGGCCGTCATCGTTGCGGCGAAGGCGGTGAAGCTCGCCGCCGCGACGGCGGGCGAGGCCCCGGTCACGTCGCGCAGGTAGACCCCGGCCCAGTCCATGCCGGCGCCCTCGGCGAAGACGGCGCAGAAGCCGACCAGGCCGATCGCGAGTGCCGACCGGGGCGGGAGCGCGAGGCGCGGCGGTGCCTTCCGGGAGGTCTGCGGGCCGTCGGTGGGGTGGGCCTCGGCGCGCAGGTCGGGGAGTCCGTTGCAGGCGGGCACGGCGAGCGCGGTGAGCAGCACGGCGGTGACGGCCAGGTGGATCCGGGCGTCGAGGTGCTGCCCGGCCGCGAGCACCCCGAAGCCCGAGGCGATCAGGCCGCCGGCGCTCCAGAGGCCGTGCAGACCGGACATGACGGAGCGTCCGAGGTCGCGTTCGACCTCCACGCCCCGGGCGTTCAACTGCACCGAGGCCATGCCCGAGGTCGCGCCGTAGACGAAGAGCGCCGCCCAGAGGGCGGGCAGGTTCGGTGCGAGGGCGGGCAGCGCCGGCGACAGGCACCACAGGACCATCAGCAGCCGCATCGCCGACCGGGGTCCGTAGCGGTCCACCACCCGGGCGGACAGCGGCATCGCCAGGAAGGCGCCGATCGCCGGGGCGAGCAGCGCGAGGCCGAGCTGGCCGGCGTTCAGGCCCAGGTGGTGCTGGAGCCAGGGGATCCTGGTGACGAAGGTGCCGGTCACGGCGCCGTGGACGGCGAAGACCACGCCGAACCGGATCCTGGCCCGGCGGGCGTCCTGATAGCTGCCCATGGGATCTGGGCCCTCCCCTGGTGAGTGAACGGCTGCGCTCTGACGGAGCAGAATTTATCAGGCAGGGTTCCTGATGAATAGTGGCGGTCGCCGTCCGGGGCGGGGTGCGCTCTTGACAGGTTGTCAGCTGAGGGGCGCTGATGTGTACCCACCGGTAATCGGCCGGTGGGACGGAACGGCACCGAAGGGGGCGGACGGCTCATGGCACGGTCCGGAAGCACGGGGCACGGTACGCGGAGTCCGAAGCAGTACGACGTCGTGATCAGCGGGGCCAGCCTGGCGGGGTGCGCCGCGGCGATCCTGCTGGCCCGCCAGGGAGTCCGGGTGGCGCTGCTGGAGCGCCGGGCCGACCCGCAGGCGTACAAGGTGCTCTGCACCCACTCCCTGGTGGCCAGCTCCTACCCGGTCCTGGTGGAGCTCGGGCTGACGGAGGCCATCGAGGCGGCCGGCGCCCTGCACAACGACGCCCGCTGGTGGACCCGTTGGGGCTGGATCGAGCCCCAGGCCGCCCCCGGCGGGCCCGCCCTGCCGTACGCCTACAACCTCCGGCGCAGCAGGCTCGACCCGCTGATCCGCTCCCGCGCCGCCGCCACCCCGGGGTCGACCTGCTGCTCGGCCACCAGGTCACCGGCCTGCTGCGGGAGGACGGGCGGACGGTCGGCGTCCGGGTGAGCACCCACGAGGGCGAGCGGGAGCTGCGCGCCCGGCTGGTGGTCGGCGCCGACGGCAAGGACTCGGCGGTCGCCAAGGGGGCGGGCATCGCCACCAAGCAGTACGAGAACGGCCGCTTCGGCTACCTCGCGCAGTACCGCGACCTGCCGCTGGCCGGGGGGATCGGCCAGACCTGGTTCCTGGAGCCCGACATGGCCTACGCCTTCCCCAACGAGGACGGCGTCACCGTGCTCGCGGTGCTGGTGGAGAAGAAGAAGCACCTGGCCGCCTTCAAGGCGGACCCGGAGGGCAGCTTCCTCGCATTCGTCCGCGCCCTCCCCGAGGCACCGCCGGTCGACGGCGCCCGGCGGATCTCCAAGCTGATCGGCACCGTCAACTACCCCCTGCAGAGCCGCCGTCCGACCGCCCCCGGCCTCGCCCTGGTCGGCGACGCGGCGCTCACCCCCGACCCGCTCTGGGGCGTCGGCTGCGCCTGGGCCCTGCAGTCCGCCCAGTGGCTGGCCGAGGCCGTCGGCCCGGCCCTGGCAGGCGCTCGCGGAGCCGACAGCCCCGGCCAGGGCGACCTGGAGAAGGCGCTCGCCGCCTACGCCCGGCGCCACCGCCGCAGCCTG
>NZ_BAAAYB010000117.1:0-20606 GCF_039535905.1 Kitasatospora albolonga
GGCCGCACTCGCCAGGGCCTCCGGGACGGACCCGGCGCGCTCCGCACCCTCCGCCCGCCACTGCGGATCGCGGGTGACGACGATGTTGCGCCGGCCCTGGCAGCGGACGGAAGCGCGGGGGCAGCGCGTCCCAGGTCCGACGCCCCCATCACCACCGGACGGCCGAGGGTGGTGGCCTTGAAGTGGGCCAGGTCCTCCCGGGAGTGCCAGGGCATCGCGTTGTCGCGGCCGATCACCCCGTCGACCGTCTGCGCCCAGATCAGCCCGACGCTCACACCGCCACCGGAGCCTTGATGGCGGGGTGGTGCCGGTAGTCGAGCAGCTCCACGTCGGAGAAGGCGTAGTCGAAGAGGGAGTCCGCCCGGCGCAGCCGCAGGTGGGGGAACTCGTAGGCGGTGCGGGAGAGTTGTTCGGTGACCTGCTCGACGTGGTTGTCGTAGACGTGGCAGTCGCCGCCGGTCCAGATGAAGTCCCCCCACGTCGAGGCCGACCTGCTGCGCGACCATGTGGGTGAGCAGGGCGTAGCTGGCGATGGTTGAACGGGACGCCGAGGAACAGGTCGGCACTGCGCTGGTACAGCTGGCAGGAGAGCTTCCCGTCGGCGACGTGGAACTGGAACAGCGCATGGCACGGGGCGAGCGCCATCTTGTCACAGCTCGGCGACGTTTCCACGCGGAGACGAGCATCCGGCGGGAGTCCGGTCGGTGCGCAGGGTGTGTCGAGCACCTCGCGATCTGGTCGATGTGCGGCCGTCCGGGCTCGGCCAGGAGCGCCACTGCACGCCGTAGACCGGGCCGAGCTCGCCGTTCTCGTCCGCCCACTCGTCCCAATGGTGCGCCCGTTGCGGTGCAGCCAGTCGACGTTGGAATCGCCGCGCAGGAAACCAGATCAAGCTCGTTGACCACGGACCTCAAGGTGCACCTTCTTGGTGGTGACCAGGGGGAAGCCCCGGGACAGGTCGTAACGGAGCTGGTGCCCGAAGACCGCTGCTGGCGTCCCGGTGCCCGTCCGTCGTGCTTGGCCGCGCCCGGTGGTGAGCACCAGCCGCAGGAGGTCTTCGTACTGCGGTGTGTCTGCCATGCCCGCCGAGTTTACCGGCGCCCACCCGTGCGGCGATGACCCACGGCCACCGACGGGTGACACCCGCGGGGGCGGTACGGCGCCGCCACTGCGGGCACGCGGACGCGTGTGACCGCAGGCCCCGGCGCCGGGCGGGGGGATGCCTGCGGCGGCCGGGCATGCGGTACGGGCACGCCCCCTCCGCCCGAGGGGGGAACGGTGGACGGGGCGTCACCCGTGGATGCGTCTCACCCCGATCCCGCGGGTCAAACCTCACCGTCTCCGGCCCGCTCCCCCCGCACCTCCCCCTCGCCCCGCCGCGCCCCGCCCCGCCGCGCCGCGCCGCGCCCGGGGACAAACACCCCCCGGAGCGGGCGGCCGTGACGGACCGCCAGACGCCGGGGTCATCGCCGGACGGGACCCCGGGACCACGCGGGATCGACCCCCGAAGCCGTTACCACGCGGCGCCGGAGGAGGATCTGCGGCGCGCCGGTCCTCGCCGCCGGGCCGCCCGGCAGGGAGACTGAACGCGTGACCGAGACGCGCGAGACCCTCGACTACCAGTCCTTCGGCCGGGCGGTGCGCGAACTCGCGCAGATGGTCGCCGACGACGGCTACCGGCCCGACCTCATCCTCAGCATCGCCCGCGGCGGCGTCTTCGTGGCCGGCGGCCTGGCGTACGCGCTCGACTGCAAGAACATCCACCTGGTGAACGTCGAGTTCTACACGGGCGTGGGCACCACCCTCGACATGCCCGTCATGCTGGCGCCCGTCCCGCAGGCGATCGACTTCTCCCGGAAGAAGGTCCTGATCGCCGACGACGTCGCCGACACCGGCAAGACGCTGGAGCTGGTGCACAAGTTCTGCCTCAGCCACGTCGCCGAGGTCCGGTCCGCCGTCATCTACGAGAAGTCGCACTCCCTCGTGAAGTGCGAGTACGCCTGGAAGCGCACTGACGCCTGGATCAACTTCCCGTGGTCGACCGAACCGCCGGTCGTCCGGAACGAGGGCCAGGTGCTCGACGCCTGACCACCCGTAACCCCCCTGACCTGCGGAGACGGCCCGGGCCCCCTGTTACTGTGCGCCCATGTCAACGATCAAGCGCCTGGCCACGCTCGAGGCCGAATGCGCGCGGCTGACGGCGCTCGGCGCGAAGCACGTGCTGACGCAGCGCGCCGACGGCGTCAACGAGTCCTGCTTCACGATGCAGGACATCGAGGGCAACGAGTTCTGCCTCGCCTGACACGCTTCAGGCGATGGAGCCGGTGGTGCCGAAGGAGCCGTTCTCGATGTGCCCGATGAAGCGTTGGGAGAAGGCGGGGTCGTTGCTCACGGTGATGGTGAAGTCGTACCAACCCCTGGCGTAGGTCTGCTGGTTGAAGAAGTCGGAGACGCTCCGGCCGGGCGGGACGCTGTAGGTCCAGCTGCCCGTGCGGTAGTTGTTGGAGGCGACGGTGAAGGTGACCGTGTCCGTGGGGTGGTCGTTCGAGAGCTGGAACCACAGGGCGATGGGGTCCATCTGCGGGGCGAAGTAGCTCTTGACCCTGGCGTAGCGGCCGGTAGGGGTGCCGGTGTCGCCCTTGAAGCGGCGCAGGAAGCGGTTGGGGCCGGTGACGGTGAGGTCGTACTTGCCGTTTCCGGAGCCGGCGCCGATGTTGAAGAAGTCGCTGGTGGTGGCGTTCGGCCCGACGGTTTACTGCCAGGGCCCGCCGGTGCGGTAGCCGTTGGCGTAGACGGCCAGGTGGGCGGCACCGGTGGCCTGGGCTCCCAGGTTGTCGAGGGCGATCCAGGCCTTCTGGGTGCCGCTCGCGGAGGTGCCCTCGTAGCGGTCGAGGTAGGCGTTGGTCTGGTACGGCAGCGGGCAGGCGGTCTTGTTGCCGGACTCCTGGACGGGGCGGGTGCCGTTGCCGGCGGGCGGGGTGGGGCGGCCGGCGGTGCTGCAGGCGGCCGCGGTCATCAGGGCGTGGCCGGCCGGTACGGGCCCGGGGAGTGCGGGCAGCGGCCCGAAGACGGGGTTGGCGAAGTCGAAGGCGGAGGTCAGGTCGCCGCAGACGGCGCGCCGCCAGGCGCTGATGTTGGGGCACTGGACGCCGGTGAGGCGCTCCAGGAAGCGCAGCACCGACGTGTGGTCGAAGACCTGGGAGTTGACGCGGCCGCCGCGGGTCCACGGTGAGGCGATGATCATCGGGACCCGGAAGCCGAGGCCCAGGGGGACGCCGTTGACGTGCTCGGTGGCGTCGTTCGCATCGGCGGCGAACGGCGGGGGCACGTGGTCGAAGAAGCCGTCGTTCTCGTCGTAGGTGAGGATGAAGACGGTGGAGTCGAGGACGGCCTGGTCTGCGGCGAGGGTCTCCAGGACCCGCTTGGCGAAGGTGGACCCGACGCTCGGACTGGCCTCCGGGTGCTCGGAGTTGGCGTAGTCGGTGACGATCCAGGAGACCGTGGGCAGGGTCTTGCCGAGCACGTCGGCGCGCAGTCCGGCGATGAGGGCGTCCGCGACGTCCCCGCCGCTGTAGGGCACGCCGGCCACACCCTTGCTCCACAGCGAGGCATTGCCGGTGCCGTCCTTGGCGGGGTCGGCGGTCATGAAGGGGGCGAAGTACTCGAGGGCGTTGTCGCCGTAGTTCCGGTCGGCGTTCCTGTCGTAGACCTGGTAGACCTTCCAGCTGATCCCGGCGTTCTCCAGGCCCTCGGCGTAGCTCTGCCAGTTCTGCTCCTTGCGGCGGAAGTCGCCGCCGTTGTAGCTGACCTGGTTGGCTCCGGGCAGGCCCGCGCCGATCGAGCCGGACCACAGGTAGTTGCGGTTGGGGCCGGTGCTGCTGATCACCGAGCAGTGGTAGGCGTCGCAGATGGTGTAGGCGTCCGCAAGCGCGTAGTTGTAGGGCAGGTCGGCGCGGTTCATGTGACCCATCGTCAGACCGGTGCTGGACTTGGCCGCGTACCAGTTGTCCATGCGCCCGTTGTTCCAGGCGTTGTGCTGGTCGCTCCAGCCGTGGCCGCCGCCGTCGATGTGGCACTCCGACCCCTCCCAGCCGGCGGCGTGGGCGCTGAGCTGCCAGGGGAAGATGGAGCCGGTGCCGCGCGGCTGCTGGAAGACGGTGCGGTTCGACGGGCCGGCGGAGGTGCCGGGGAGGTCGATGACGGCGTGGTCGCCGAAGCCACGGACGCCCTTGAGGGTGCCGAAGTAGTGGTCGAAGCTGCGGTTCTCCTGCATCAGGATCACCACGTGCTCGACCGGGGCCAGGCGCGGGTCCTTGGGCACGGTGCCACCCGCCGGGGTGGCGGCCAGGGCCTGACCGCCACCGAGGCCGAGTGGCAGTCCGACGGTTGCGGTGGCGGCCACGGCGGCGGCCGACAGCAGGAACGCGCGGCGGGGCAGGGAGTTCGTCATGGGGCATCGGTCTCTCGAGAAGTGTGGGGGCACGGCTCGACGCGAAGGACTCGGGGGACAGGGTCTCCCTGACGCACAGCGATGCAGCAGAGTGATCGATTCTGCTCCGTCAGCGCGCTGAAAACGCATCATTGCGCAGCGATCGAGCGGCGGGCAAGGGTGAGCGCCCATCGACTTCAAGGCGAGCAACGTGCACATTTATGCTCGAAGATGCGCTAGATTGAGCATCATCGAGCACCAGGGCGGCGGGCAATCGTCGACGGAAACCCCTGATGAGCGCTCAACCGGCCTATCTGGACGAGGAGTTCGTGGTGAGCAACGAGAGCCTGGCCAACCTGCTCAAGGAGGAGCGTCGCTTCGCGCCGCCCGCGGAGCTGGCGGCCAACGCGAACGTCACCGCGGCCGCGTACGCGCAGGCCTCCGAGGACCGGCTCGGCTTCTGGGCCGAGCAGGCCCGCCGCCTCACCTGGGCCATCGAGCCCACCGAGACCCTGGACTGGTCGAACCCGCCGTTCGCCAAGTGGTTCGCCGACGGCAAGCTCAACGTCGCGTACAACTGCGTGGACCGCCACGTCGAGGCCGGCAACGGCGACCGCGTCGCCATCCACTTCGAGGGCGAGCCCGGCGACTCCCGCTCCATCACCTACGCCCAGCTCAAGGACGAGGTCTCCCAGGCCGCCAACGCCCTGCTGGAGCTCGGCGTCCGCAAGGGCGACCGCGTCGCCGTCTACCTCCCGATGATCGCCGAAGCCGTCGTCGCGATCCTCGCCTGCGCCCGCATCGGCGCCACCCACTCGGTGGTCTTCGGCGGCTTCTCCGCCGACGCCGTGGCCTCCCGCATCACCGACGCCGACGCCAAGGTCGTCATCACCGCCGACGGCGGCTACCGCCGCGGCAAGCCCTCCGCCCTCAAGCCCGCCATCGACGAGGCCCTCACCAAGGTCGACGGCGTCGAGAAGGTCCTGGTCATCCGCCGCACCGGCCAGGAGGTGCAGTGGAGCGAGGGCCGCGACTTCTGGTGGCACGAGCTGGTGGAGCGCCAGTCCACCGACCACACCCCCCAGGCCCACGACGCGGAGCACCCGCTCTTCATCCTCTACACCTCCGGCACCACGGGGAAGCCCAAGGGCATCCTGCACACCTCCGGCGGCTACCTCACCCAGGCCGCCTACACCCACCACGCCGTCTTCGACCTCAAGCCGGAGACCGACGTCTACTGGTGCACCGCCGACATCGGCTGGGTCACCGGCCACTCCTACATCGTCTACGGCCCCCTCGCCAACGGCGCCACCCAGGTCATCTACGAGGGCACCCCCGACACCCCCCACCAGGGCCGGTTCTGGGAGATCGTCCAGAAGTACGGCGTCACCATCCTCTACACGGCGCCGACCGCGATCCGCACCTTCATGAAGTGGGGCGACGACATCCCCGCCAAGTTCGACCTCTCCACCCTGCGGGTCCTGGGCAGCGTCGGCGAGCCGATCAACCCCGAGGCGTGGGTCTGGTACCGCGAGCACATCGGCGCGAACAAGACCCCCATCGTCGACACCTGGTGGCAGACCGAGACCGGCGCCATGATGATCAGCCCGCTGCCCGGCGTCACCGAGACCAAGCCCGGCTCCGCCCAGCGCGCCCTGCCCGGCATCGCCGCCACCGTCGTCGACGACGAGGCCCGCGAGGTCCCCAACGGCTCCGGCGGCTACCTCGTCCTCACCGAGCCCTGGCCCTCCATGCTCCGCACCATCTGGGGCGACGACCAGCGCTACATCGACACCTACTGGTCGCGCTTCGGCCCCGGACATCATGCGGCTGACGCCGCGTGGCGCTACTTCGCGGGTGACGGCGCCAAGAAGGACGAGGACGGCGACATCTGGCTGCTCGGCCGGGTCGACGACGTGATGCTGGTCTCCGGCCACAACATCTCCACCACCGAGGTCGAGTCCGCCCTCGTCGGCCACCCCTCCGTCGCTGAGTCCGCCGTCGTCGGCGCCACCGACGCCACCACCGGCCAGGCCATCGTCGCGTTCGTGATCCTGCGCGGCAACGCCACCGAGAGCGAGGAGCTCATCGCCGACCTGCGCAACCACGTCGGCAAGACCCTCGGCCCCATCGCCAAGCCCAAGCAGATCAAGGTCGTCAGCGAGCTGCCGAAGACCCGCTCCGGCAAGATCATGCGCCGCCTGCTCCGCGACATCGCCGAAGGCCGCGAGGTCGGCGACACCACCACCCTCGCCGACGCCTCCGTGATGAACACCATCCAGTCGCAGCTCCCGGCCAACGACCAGGGCTGACCACCCCAGAACCGGACTGCCGCCGGCCATGCCCTGACCCCGGGCCGGCGGCAGTCCACCACCTCCCGCCCGGGCGGGGTCGTCACGATGGCACCAGCGACGGCCAACTCCCCGGCACCGGACGGGAGCACGGACGGTAGCCGTTGAGGGTCGGCGCACCGTCCACCGAGCCGCCGGGCACCGCTCCGCACAAGCGGTCCCCGGCGGCACTCCCCCACCCCCGACAGACCGTCAGGCCCCGCGCCCACGCGGGCCCCAGCCACCACGGCACACTCGGTCACCGCGCGGACGGGGCGGGTGCGTTCGACCCCGCGGTCCCGGGCCGGCACAGTCACCGGCGAACCACCGCCCGGGCGATCTCCGCCCACTCCACGGCTGGGCGTCGCCAACTCGGTGGTCGCCGTGGAGAACGGCGTCACCCGGGTCGACGCCCGAGTCACTCCTTCCGCCGCATTCCTCGTCCGATCCGGCCCGACGGCCGTCCGGCCACAGCTAGGCTGACCGCGCCCGTTGACGAGTGATCAGGGAAGAGGGGGTGCGCCGTGGTCGAAACCCCGCACGTGTGCGCGTACCAGCAGCTGCCGGCGGACGGGCCGCTCTCGGCGGGCTGGTGCATCGAGCGGTTCGCCCCGGTGCTGCGGGCGCTGCCCGAGGGGTTGGACGAGCAGTCGGTGAGCCGGCCGGAGCTCCTGCTGCACCAGGAGACGCTGAGCGGCCGCCGCTGGGAGATCTACTACGTGCCGTTCGACCGGATCGACCCTGCGGCCCGGGTGGCACTGGTCGGCATCACGCCGGGCCGCCGCCAGCTGCACCTCGCCGTGCAGGCGGCCCGCGCGGCGTTGCTCGCGGGGGCGGAGCCGGACGAGGCGGTCCGGCTGGCCAAGCAGACCGGGGCCTTCGGCGGCGCGATCCGCACCCACGCGGTGGCGATGCTCGACGGGATCGGCCTGGCCGACGCGTTGGGGCTGGCGACCACGGCCCGGCTCTGGGACCCGCAGGAGCGGGTGGCGGCGTTCACCTCGGCGGTCGGGCACGCGGTGTTCGTGGACGGGGCGAACTGGAACGGGGCGTCGCTGACCAGGATTCCGGTGCTGCGGACCTTCGCCGAGCAGGCGCTCGGGGCCGAACTGGCCGCGATGCCCGAGGCCTTGGTGATCCCGTTCGGCAAGGCGGCCACCGAGGCGGTGCAGCTCTCGGTGGATTCGGGGCGCATCAGCGCGGAGCGCTGCCTGTTCGGCTTCCCGCACCCGTCCGGGGCGAACGGCCACCGCAAGCGGCAGTACGACCAGGAGCGGGAGCGGCTCACCGAGGCGGTCACCGCTTGGAGGACCGCCACCGCCGCCCGATGACCCGAGCGGCCCCCACGACGCCCGGCGACCCGAGCGGCCCGGCGACTCAGCGGGCGAGCGAGACGGCGAAGGGCCTGAAGCCGTCCCGGCGCAGGAGGTGGGGCACGACGAGGATCATCGCCTCGGTGGCGCGGGCGGTGGCGATGCCGCCGAGGTCCTCGATCCATCCGGGCTGCCAACCCAGGTCGCCGAGAAGACCGGTGACGGTCCGTTTGGCGTCCGGGTCGTCACCCGACAGGTAGGCGGTCGGCGGGGTGGCCAGGCTCTCCGGGGCGGTCATCACCGTGAACAGCATGGTGTTGAGGGTCTTGACCACGTGGGTGTCGGGGAGGGCGGCCTGCAGGAGTTCGGCCAGACTGCCGCCGGGGTGGCAGAGCTCGCCGGGCAGGCCGTCCGCCGCGTCGTGGGTGGCGTTGGAGACGTCGACGAGGACCTTCCCGGCGAGCTCCGGGCGCAGGCCGGCCAGGAGTTCCAGCGAGGTGTGGCCGGGGGTTGCGTTGATCACCACCTCGGCCGTGCGGGCGGCGGTGCGCTGGTCGGCCACGGCCACGGCCGGGTGCGGGGCGGAGGCGGAAGCCGGGTTCCGGGCGCCGAGGGTGACGTGGTGTCCGGCGGCGGAGAGCTTGCGGGCGAGATTGGTGCCGACGCGGCCGGCGCCGAGGATGGCGATGGTGGTCATGGGGTGGTGCTCCTCAGGTGTCGGGAGGGAGGTGATGCCGGGTCAGGCGAGGGGCGCGAGGACCTCGAGGGCCGCGGCGTGGAGGCCGGGGGCCGAGGCCAGGAAGTCAGGGCTGCCCGTGGTCCAGGGGCGGCCCGCCAGGTCGGTGACGGTGCCTCCGGCCTCGGCGACCAGCAGGGCGCCGGCCACCAGCCCGGAGCGGACGTCGGAGAACTGCCAGAAGGCGTCCATCCGTCCGGCGGCGACGTGGATGAGCTGCATCGTGGCGGGCACCGACACCCGCACGACGAGACCGTTGACCAGCATCGCCGTGACGGACTCGCCGATCCGCCGGAAGGTGCGCTCGTCCTCGCCCGGCCGGGCCTGGCCGGTGCCGATCAGCGCGGCGCCCAGGTCGGTCTTGGCGGACACCGTCAGCGGCCGGCCGTTGAGGTGCGCGCCGGCGCCGGCCACGGCGGTGTACGTGTCACCGGTCAGCGGCAGGTGGACGACGGTGAGCACCGGCCGGTTGTCGCGGACCAGGGTGGCGGTCACCGACCAGTCGTCCATGCCGTGCACGTGGTTGATGTTGCCCTCGGCGGGGTCGACGACCCACCACTCCCCCGGCGGGAGCGCGCCGCCGGCCAGCTCGTCCTCGGCCCACCGCGATCCGGGGCGGGCCCGCAGCAGCGGCTCCCGCAGCACCGCGAGGACCGCGTCGTCGTTGGCGTGGATCTCGGCGACGACCTCGTCCAGGCTCACGCCCCGGGCGTGCGGGGTGTGGCGCTCGCGCAGCGTGCGACCGGCGCTCACAACCGCCTCGGTCACCTCGGCCAGCAGGGTCAGGTCGGCGGCGGAGTCGGCGGCGAAGGGCATGGCAGTGTTCATGAAGGTCTCCCCAAGGCTTCGATGGATCCGGGCGGCTCGTCCGCTCGCCCGCACTTCGAAGGTAGAAGCCCCGACGATTAACAACAAGTGCATGCTCTGCACTTGTAGAGTTACTCTCATGCAATTGGATCTGAACCTCCTCACGGCCCTGGACGCCCTGCTGGAGGAGGGCAGCGTCGCCGGCGCCGCCGCCCGACTGCACGTCACCGCGCCCGCGATGAGCCGCTCCCTGGGCCGCATCCGCAAGGCCACCGGCGACCAGATCCTGGTCCGCACCGGCCGCAGCATGGTCCCGACCACCCGCGCACTCGCCATCCGCGCCGAGGTCCACGCCCTGGTCCAGCAGGCGCACCGGCTGCTGTCGGCCCGGCAGGACCTCGAACTGGCCTCCCTGGAGCGGGTGTTCACCGTGCGCTGGCACGACGCCCTCACCTCCGCCTGCGGCCCCGCCCTGATCACCGCCGTCCACCGCGACGCCCCCGGCGTCCGGCTGCGCCTCTCCGCCGAACCCGGCACGGACGACGCCGAGCTGCGCCGCGGCGAGGTCGACCTGGAGTCGAGCTCCAGCCCGCCGACCCTCCCCGACATCCGCCACCGCCTGGTCGGCAGCGACCGCCTGGCGGTCGCCGTCCGGCCGGGCCACCCCCTCACCGAAGGCGCGCTGACCATCGAGCGCTACGCCGCCGCCGAACACCTCACGCTCTCCCGGCGCGGCCGGCTGCACGACGCGATCGACCACGCCCTGTCCGCCCGCGGTCTCGAACGGCGCGTCGTCGCCGCCGGGCCCACCGCCGCCTTCGCCCTCCAACTCGCCCTCGCCGGCGACCTGGTGGCCACCCTGCCCGAGGCGGTCACCCGTGCGGACCGCCACCGGCTCGGGCTGGTCACCCTGCCCCTGCCGGTCCCGATGCCCGAGGTCCCGCTGTACCTGCTGTGGCACCAGCGCTACGACGACGACCGCGCGCACGCCTGGCTGCGGGAGCTCGCCACCGAGACCGTCCGCGCCCTGTTCGCAGACAGCAGACCCGCGCCGACCAGCCATTCGACAGATTGAACCCGTTCAAATAAGCTGCGCGCGGCATCTCGGAGACCGATCAGGAGGACGGCCCGTGCGTGACGTGACGACTGCGGTGGTGGGTGCACTGCTGGCCCTGGAGGCCATGGCCCTGGTCGCCATGGGCTTCTTCTCCATGGCCATGTACGCCGTGGGCCTCACGGACGTCGGGGAGCCCTGGGGAGTCACCACCGGGATTCCGGTGATCGCGGTCTTCGGCGCGCTCCTGCTCCTCACCCTGTGCGGCGTGCGGCACGTGGTCCGCGTGCTCGGCCACCGCACCCGGCGCCGCTCCTGGAGCCTCCTCGCGCTGGCCGCCGTCCACGGCGCCTACGGCACCTCGCTCCTCCTGGACCTCGAAGGCCGCCCCCAGTACGGCGCGGCCTTCCTGCTGCTCGCCGCCGCCCAGACGGTGGCCGCCGCGAAGCCGGCGCGCGGCTTCGCGGAGTACCGCCTCGCCTGACCACCCGGCCGACCGCAGCAGCCCGCCGACCACCTCGGCCCGACTACTGCGACGCCCGCACGGCCGCTCCGGCGGACGCGACATCTAGGTCGACCACGACCTCCTCGCCCTCCCAGCGGCCGCGCTGCGAGATCGCGAGGCCGATGAACGCCAGCTCTGCGGCCCGGTCCCGCAGCACGTACTGCTCGTTGGACTCGGGCCCGACCCCGCCCTCCTCGTCCCGCTCCCACGCGTCCACCGCGGCCTGCGCCACGCTCCTGGGCAGCCGCACGGTCACCCGGCCGGCCTGCGCGTCGACCCGCACCCCGATCGCCGCCAGCACCTTCGCGTCGTCCCGGTACCGGTCGTACTGCTCCTGATCCACCACGGGGCGAGGTTACCCGGCCCGCAGCGAGCCGGCCGGTCGCCGCTAGGATCCGGATCCTCGACAACAGGGGGACACCATGGGCATTTTTCGGCGTAGAGAGCGACGGGACGGGGCGGATGTCCCGCGCGACGGGGAGTTGACGCTCCTGTCGGAGGCCGAAGCCACTCGGCTGCGCGAGCTCGTCCGGACGGCCTTCGCGGAGCACGGCCTCGACGTGACGGTCGGACCGGCGAGCGCGACCGCGGGTACGGGGTGGAACTTCAACCTCGCCAACCTGGCGGCGGTGTGCCACAACGACGGCGGTGGCCCCCGGAGTTGGCCGGCCCTGGTGAACGAGCACGTCGCCCGGGTGGTCCGCTCGGTGGCCGCGCGGCAGGCTCCCCCGGCCCTGCCGCGCGAGGAGCTCCTGACCCGGGTCCACCCCCGCCTGGTGACGAGCGACCCCGCGAGCCTGAAGGCCTTCGGCTACGGTCCCCGCTCGGTCCCGGGCCTGCTGGAGGTGCTGGCGCTCGACCTTCCGGAGACCGTCGACCTGCTGCCCGAGGACTCCCTCTCCGAGCTCGGCGGCCAGGAGGCCCTGCGGGAGCGTGCGTTCCGGAACCTGCGGGCCGTCGAGGCCGACCGGCACGAGGTGGTGACGGGCGACAACGGCACCCGCTTCGACGTCCTGACGGGCGACTCCTACTTCATCGGGTCCCTCGCCCTGATCATCGACGAGGTCGCGGCCCGCTACTCCGGGGACCTGCCCGCGCCCCACGGGATCCTGGTGGCGCTGCCGCACCGGCACGCACTCGCCTTCCACGTCGTCCGTGACCTGGAGGTGCTTCCCTCGCTGCACGGCATGGCGCGCTTCGCGGCCGCCGCGTTCACGGAGGCCCCGGGCAACCTGACCCCCTCGGTGTTCTGGTGGTTCGAGGGCGGCTTCACCGAGGTCGCCACCCACGGTGGCGCTGACCTTCCCGTGGTCCTCACTCAGGAGGGCACCGACCTGATGGCCCGAATCGGAGACCCCGGCGCCGAGGACTCGGAACGGCGGTCGGGCTGACCCACGGTCAGCTGCGCCGCGCACTCGCCCCGGTCGGCTCGGTGCGCACCCCGCAGGGCTGTCCGACGACACCGGCTCGCCCCGGCACACGGCGGCGTCGGGGCGAGTCGGTGAGCGGTGATGGGCTGTGATGAGCAGTGATGAGCAGCAGCCTTGAGTCGGCCCGTGACGTGACCTCAGATCACCTCTCGCCCAGGCGGGTTCAGTGCCAGTAGTGGTCGGCCCACGTGCCGCACGGCCACTGGATCACCTGGGCGCCCTTGTCGGTGCTGGCGCCCGGGATGGCCAGGCACTGGCGGCTGTTGTAGTTCACGATGTGGAGCCGGTTGCTGGAATCGACCAGGAAGGCCCAGTAGTGGTCGCGCCAGGTGCCGCACGGCCACTGGATCACCTGGGTTCCGGCGGTGGTGCTGGCGCCCGGGACGGCGAGGCACTTTCCGCTGTTGTAGTTGACGACCTGGTACCAGTAGTAGCCGCTTTCGGTGAACTTGTAGTTGGCCGTCCAGTAATGGTCGTTCCAGGTGCCGCACGGCCACTGGATCAGCCCGGTGCCGTCGGCGGTGCTGCCGCCGGGGACGGCGAGGCACTGGTTGCTGTTGTTGTTGATGATGTGGTCGTAGGCTCCGTTGAATCCGATGCCCTGCTGCGCCAGGGTGCCGCCCTTGGCGCCCAGGTACTGCTGGACCCGGTCCGGGCCGAGCGAGGTGAATCCCCGCAGGTCGGCGCCCTGAACGGTCACCGTGACGGTCTTCTCCGCCGCCGGCACCTGCGCGGAGGCGGTCCCTGCGGCCGTGAACCCTAAGACCGCCACGGTGGCCATCGCCACCGCGGCCCGGACCCACCGGCCCGACAACGACGCGATCGAATGCATAACAGCACTCCTGTCGGTTAATTGGACGGACAGTGTGCAGAAGAACGGCCTTTCGCCGTGTTCCCCTGCACGGCTGAGCACGGAGAAAGCTATCCCTCCGCCGCCGCCCGTCCAAGCCCCCGATTCCGGCCACTCACAGCCTGTCCGGATTTCCCTCCGGAATTGTCAATCCTGGTTCCATCTCCTCCAGTTGGTGCACAATTCAGCTTCGGGCAACCGCCTGCGCACGCACAGGGCAGCGGGGCCTGCCCGTTCGGGCAGTGTCGCGGGGCCGCGGGCGATCGCCGCCGGTCCGGCGTTGACAGTGCAGTTGGTCTAGTCCATTTTGGTGGGAGATCACCGATAGCCTCAACTCGAGGACTTCACTGCGGCTTTGAGAGCCGCGCGGCTTTGCCATGATCAGACGGAGAGTCCCGCAGCATGCAACGAGTCTGCCTCGCCCTGCCCACCATGCGTCCGTGCCCCGAAACCATCGTGGACCTCGCCGAGGAGGCGGCCTACGCCGTCGCGACCTTCGGGGTCGAGGTGCACCTCCTGGTCCTCGACACCACCGCCGCCGAGGCGTTCGCGAGCAACGCGGAGGCCGTGGCCGCCCTGACCCCCGCCCCCGGTGTCTTCGTCCACCACCTCGGCGAGGAGCAGCAGCGGCAGTGGCTGCGCGGGGCGGCGGAGCGCTCCGGCTCCTCCGCCGATCCGGAGCTGCTGCTGGAGCTGATGCTGCCGCCGGCCGTCGCGTACGGCTCCTGCGTCAACCGGCTGTTCCTGGGTGCGGCGGCGCTCGGCTGCACCTCGGTGCACCTGCGCAACGACGACTTCGAGTACCAGACCCAACACGGGCAGAAGCTCTACCCGATCCACCACGAGCTGCTCTCGATCGGCCGCCCGGCCGGCGAGGCGGTCGCCGGGGTGACCGTCTCCGAGCTCGACCCGGCGGACGCGGCGATGCCGGTCATGGTGGTCAGCGGCTCGTTCATCGGCGAACTCAACGTGGACATCGGCGAGATCCGCGAGCTGGACCCGCAGGTCTACCACGACCTGGTGCGCCTGTGGACCCCGCCGGTCTGGCCGGACGAGGACCGGGACGCGATGGTCGACCTCTCCTTCAAGGGGGTCGGCGCCGAGCCCTTCGACACCGACCACTCGGTGCTCGGCGTGCCGGACATCTGGAACGTCTACATGTGCAACGTCGCCCTGGACCACCGGGCCTACGAGGTGCTGCCGCTGCTGCCCTCGGTGGACACCCTCGGCTGCGACTACGCACTGCTGCACGCCCTGGTCCACTCCCGCACGCCCGGCGTCGTCCACAACCGGCACATCGTCAACTACTACACGCCCGAGCGGCGCGTCGGCGCCGGGTTCGTCAACTACCAGCTGCGGTTCGTGAAACTGCTGCTCTCGATGCTGTACCTGTACCCGGTCTACGGCGGGATGATCGACCTCGGGCGCGGGCTGCTGAACGAGCGCGACGAGCTGAAGGTGGAGCCGATCCTGGAGCTGGTGCGCGGCACCTTCGACTGGGACCGGTCCGGGAACGAGCACACCCTGGACCTGGCCGAGGCCGCCTACCGCAAGCTGGGCGGCAAGTACGCCGAGCTCGCCGACGTGGTGGTCGAGCGCCGGCAGCAGCTGCTGGACGAGGCCCAGGAGGACGCCGAGCGCTGGGCGGTGCTGATCGAGGCCTGGGCCGGGATGGTGGCCGCCACCCGCGCCCACGGGTTCGGCCTCAACTCCCCCGAGGTGGCGGCCGAGTGAGTGCGCAGTACCTGATCCGGCAGCTGGCCGACGGCGACTGGGACGCCGTGGTCGCGCTGGAGCACGACGCCTACGCCGCCGACGGCCTCTCCGAGGGGCGGGAGGCCCTGCAGTCCCGCGCCCTGGCCTCACCCGCGACCTGCTTCGTGCTGGAGCAGCACGGCGAGGTCCGCGGCTACGCGCTCAGCCTGCCGTACCCGCCGCTGCGCTGCCCGGACCTGGCCCGGCCGGAGTCAACCGCGTTCGAGTCCGGGAACCTGCACATGCACGACATGGTGATCGCCGAGGACCTCCGCGGCCGGGACGTCGCGGAGGCGTTCATGCGCTACGTCCAGGCGCGGGCGGCGGAGGCGGGCTTCGAGGAGATCTCCATGGTGGCGGTGCGCGGCACCGACATCCTGCTGCGGCTGATGGGCTACCGCGCCCACCGCGAGGTGGCCGTCCCCGAGTCCTACGGGCGGCGGGCGGTCTACATGTCGATGCCGCTGGGGTGAGCGCCGGCACGAGCGGCCGCTTCGGGCCGGGGCGACCCTGCGGGGGCACCCCGGCCGGGGGCGGTCGAGGCGTTTCACAACTCCGGTGCGCACCAGACATGTTGGCGAACGGTGACGGGAAGGTCCAGGTCCGCGGCGACCGCCGCGCGGTACGGGCCCGGCACCGGGACGTCGGCCAGCCAGAGCGGCCCGGAGCCCAGGGGGCCCGCGTCGGGCAGGCGCAGCGGTGAGGGCCCCGCCAGCGCGAGGCCCAGCCCTTGGGCGAGCCGGCCGCCGTGGACCTTCACGACCGCCTCGCGGCGGCACCAGAGCCGGGTGAAGTGCTCGGCCCCCTCCGCCTCGGTGGGGGCTTCGAGGACCAACGCGGCGTCCGTAGGCGGGAAGTGACGGCGGGCGATCCGTGCGCCGACGCCGGGCGGGCGGAGCTCCTCGACGTCCACACCGACGCGGCGCCCTTCGGCGACCGCCAGGACGGCCAGCGCCCCCGAGCCGGACCAGTTGACCTGGAGCACGGGGGCGGAGGACGGGTCGGAGGCCAGGGCGGAGTCGGACGGGTGGACGGGCTCCGGCTTGCCGTGCGGCCCGTGCCGCCAGGCGAGCCGGCCCGCATCGATGCCGAGCCGGGCGGACACCAGCAGGCGGACGGCACCGCGGGCGACGGTGAAGCGCGCACCCTGCACGGGGTCGTGCGCGGCGTCGGCGCGGGCGAGTTCGGCCGGGTCGAGCAGACCACGCAGCCACCGGACGACGGCCGGGGGCTGGTCGGTCGGGATCACCCAGACGTCGACCGGCCCGACGGCGGCACCGGCGATGTCACCGGCGGTGGTACCGGCTGTGGCGCTCACGCTAGCGTCAGAATGCTGAGCCGCCCCAGGCGCCGGTCGTGGTCGGCCACCAGCAGCGGGCCGCCGCCCCCGGTCTCCGGGTGGCGCGCGAGGTGCTCCGCCAACAGGCTCCAGACGCCGGTGAACGGCTGCCCGGGCGGCGCCGTCGTGCCAACGGCGTCCGTCGCGCCGGCACCATCCGCTGCCTCCGCGTCCACCGTCGTGCCCGTACCCAGCGCCGTGCCCGCGTCCACCGTCGTGCCCGCGCCCAGCGCCGTGCCCGCGCCCAGCAGCGTCCCGACATCCTCCGGGCCCCCGGTGCGGCCGAGGTCGGCGGCGAGCAACAGCCCGGCGCCGGTGCCGAGTTCGCGGTGCGCGGCGAGGACGGAGGCCAGCGCGAGCGAGCCGTCCGACTGCTCCTCCTGACGCACCCTCAACCCCTCCCCCTCACCCTCCTCGCAGACCAGCACCACGGCGCGGTGCTGCGCCGGCAGGGCGACGGACTCGGGGGCCTCGTAGTGCAGGACGCTCTGCTCCGCCAGGACCACCACGGCCCGCCGGCAGCCGCCGGTGCGGTGGTGGGCGGCGGCGATCCGCAGGGCGGTGAACGCGGCCGCGCTGCCCTGGTCGCAGATCGCGAAGGCCATCGGCTGTCCGGGGCAGTGGCGGCTGAGGTACAGCGCGGACGGGGCGGCGGGGCGGACGTCGTGGGAGGAGAAGGCGAGGATCAGCAGGTCGGCGGGCTCGTCCTCCGCGAGGACCTTCCCGAGCAGACCGGCGGCCATCTCGCCGTAGTCGTGGCCGGCGCCCTCGCGGAGCAGGTCCTCGCGCAGCGGCAGGCCGTACGGGCGGACCAGGTCGCCGACGAAGGCGCGCAGGTCGGGGTGGAGCGAGGCCTCCGAGCGACCCTCGAACCCGGCGGCGAGCGCCCTGGTGACGCGCAGCCCACGCACCCCGGCGGCACCTGGCACGGACCCGGCCGAGGGCGCGGGCGCAGGCACGGCCGAGGGCGAAGGCGCGGCCGAGGGCGAAGGCGCGGCCGAGGGTGCGGACACCGGCAGCGACACCGGGTCAGTCCTCCTCGACGATGTGCGCGACGACGTAGTCGGCGAGCCGGTCGATCGAGCGGAGGTCGTCCAGGGCGAGGCGCTCGACGTTGACCTGGATGTCGAGGGTCTCCTCGATCTCCAGCACCAGCTCGATGGTGCCGACCGAGGTGAGGCCGAGGTCGTCGAAGAAGCAGACGTTGTCGAGGTTCTCCGGGAGCTCGACGGTGAGGACGCGCGGCAGCGCCTCCTCGATTCCCCGCCGGACCCGGGCGCGCAGCTCGGCGTCGACCGGTCCGGTGGTGGAGGGTGCGGAGTCTGACATGGGTGAACCGTCCGTGGTGGGCGAAGGGTGGCGGGCGCCGGGCGGCGCGCCGGACCGGGGCGCACGGCGCGCTGACGGCACGTCAGTGCTGCAGGACCATGGCCGAGAAGGTGGCGCCGATGCCTGCGGCGGCGATCAGGTAGTGATCGCCCGGCCGGAGCGCTCCGCCCGTGGTGGCGGTGCGGAGGTTGACGAAGGCGTCTGCGGCCAAACTGTGCCCCACCGCGGGCACGTTGTCCAGCACGACCCGCTCCACAGGATAGTCCAGTTCGCGGCAAATCATGCGCCAGGAAGCCTGGTTGACGTTGTGCGGAAGCAGCAGAGAAATCTCGGAGAGGTTTAGACCAGCCTGGTCGACGGCGGCCTGCAGGGTCTCGATCATGGTGGGCTGGTACTCCCGCTGGTACCGGGTCAGCAGCTCGGGGTCCTCGGCCAGCCGGCCGTCGAACTCCGGCCGCTGGCGCACCACGTAGGAGACCACCCGGTCCCGGGTGCCGCCGAGGCTGACCAGGCAGGCCGCCGAGGCCTCCGCGCAGATCGAGGTGTCCGGGACGAGCTGGGCGTCCCGGGTGAAGGTCTTCTCCCCCGCCACCACCAGGGCCAGCGCCGTGGGGTCGCCGTCGTCGGCCAGCAGGCGGCCCGCCAGGTCGACGGCCAACAGTGAGGTGGCGCAGGCCTGTTGGGTGACGGTGAACGCCGTGGCACCGCTCAGGCCGAAGCGCTCGGCCAGCTCCTGGAGCGGGTTGAGCGGATAGGGCACCACGACCGGCATGCCGCGCGCGTGCAGCAGGTACCGGACCCGGTGCTCGTTGCCGCGCAGCTCGGGCAGGGCCCGGACGGCGGCGTCCAGCAGGTCGGGCAGCGTCCCGTCCGGGTCCAGGCGCACCTGGTCCAGGCCGTGGAAGCGGCGGAAGAGTCGAAGTTGACGTGGGGTCAGGCCGATCCGGGCGCCCACGTCCTCGATCGGTTCGATCCGTGGGGGGAGGTGGACGGCCACTGCCTCCAGTGCGGTCACCGGGCTAGTATTCCCACGCCCGGCAGGTCGCACAAGTGATCAACGACCCGGTGCCTTCCCCTTCCGCCCCCGTGCCGTCGAGCAGGTGGAGCCCCTTCATGCCTGATGCAGAGCCTTCCTTCGTACACCCCGATCTCGATCCGGAGCTGGTGGCCGCGCTCGTCGAGGCCGCCGACGCACTGCCCGAATGGGCAGAGTCGGTGGTCCCGCAGGCTCGTCTGGACGCCGATCTGGCGCTGGACGAGAGCGAGTTCGCCGTCCTGGGCACCCTGCTGCGGGTGCGCTTCGGTGCCGACCTGGCTGCCCTGCGGGCCGGTCTGGACCTGGACGGACTGGCGGCCCTGACCGTCGCCGACCTGATGGGGCTGGTGCGCCGGTGAGCCGCTTCCTGCTGGTGATGCCCCCGCTCGCCGGGCACGTCAACCCGGCCGCCGGGATCGCCGCCGAACTGGCCGCCCGCGGCCACCAGGTGGCCTGGACCGGGACCGAGACGGTGCTGGAGCCGCTGCTCGGCCCGCGGGCCACGGTGTTCGGGACCGGCACCCGCGCGTTCCGGGCGCTCGGCGGCCACGGCCTGGCCTCGGTCCGCTCGCTCTGGGAGGGCTTCGTGGTCCCCTACGCGAAGTTCACCATGAAGCCGCTGGACGCCGTGGTCCGCGAGTACCGGCCCGACGTGCTGCTGGTCGACCAGTACACCCCGGCCGGCGCCCTGCTGGCGCACCGTCACGGGCTGCCCTGGGCGAGCTTCGCCCCGGGGGCGATGGAGCTGGGCCGCCCGTACCGGGCCCTGCCGCAGGTGGAGGCCTGGATGACGGGCCACCTCGAGGCGCTCTGGCGCCGGGCCCGGCTGCCGGAGGAGGAGTTCACCGACCCTCGCTTCTCGCCGCACCTGGTGGTGGCCACCAGCGGCCGGGCGCTGCTCGCCGAGGACCTGCCGGACACGCCCCGGTACGCCCTGGTGGGGCCGGTGCTGACGGAGCGTCCGGCGGACCCGTCCTTCCCCTGGGAGCGGCTGGACCCGGCCCGGCGCACCGTCCTGGTCACCATGGGCACCCTCTCGGACGCGGTCGGCGCGGACTTCCTGGACCGCGCCGTCCGGGCGCTGGCCCGGCACGGCGAGGGCATCCAGGCGGTGGTGGCCGCGTCCGCCGGGGCACTGCCGACTGCCCTTCCGGACACGGTGGTCGCGGTGGAGCGGGCACCGGTCCTGGAGCTGCTGTCGAGGGGCTCGCTGGACGCGGTCCTCTGCCATGGTGGAATGAACACCGTGGGCGAAGCACTGGCCCACGGTGTCCCCCTGCTCCTGGCGCCGATCCGCAACGACCAGCCCTTCGTGGCTCAGCGGGTCGCCGAGGCCGGGGCCGGTCTGCGGGTGCCCTTCACCCGGGCCTCCCCCGCGACCGTCGCCGAGCGGCTCCGACGGGTGCTCGACGATCCCTCCTTCCGCACGGCCGCGCAGCGGCTCGGCCGTGAACTGCTGGCCGGAGGCGGGGCGGTGACGGCCGCCGACCGCCTGGAGGCACTGGCCGCCGGCACGCCCGCATCCCCTTCGCACTGAACCGTTCCACCGCTCACTGGAGTTCTGGTTGATCGAGACCAAGGGCCTTCGCAAGTCCTATCCGTCCGGACGACGCGGCCGCACCGTGGTCGACGCCGTCCGCGGCATCGACCTGGCCGTCGGGGGAGGCGAGATCTTCGGACTCCTCGGCCCCAA
>NZ_BAAAYB010000118.1:0-37046 GCF_039535905.1 Kitasatospora albolonga
GCCCAGCACGCGCAGGCCGCCGTGGTGGTCGGGGACTGGGACCTCGCCCACGCCGTGAACGAGGAGGCGTTCGCCCTCGCCGAGGCCGGGGGCCAGCAGCTGTGGTCGATCCGGGCCCGGGCCACCCGTGCGGTGCTGCTCGCCTTCCGCGGGGACCTCGCCGGTTCGGCTGCCGACATCGCGGCCGTCGAGCGGGTCGCCGCCGGCCGCAGCGTCGGCGCGGTGCTGGCGACCCTGCGGCTGGCCCGCAGCATCGCCCTGTTCGACTCGGACGACCCGGCCGGCGCCTACCAGACCCTGCGCCCCGTCTTCGAGCCCGGCTCGCCCTCCCACCACCTCGCCTCGCAGCGCCGCACCCTCTGCTACCTGGCCGAGGCCGCCGTCCGCTCCGGCGACGGCGAGGACGCGCGCGAGCTGATCGCCGGGTACGGCGACGGGCACGGGCTGCCGCTGTCCACCGCCGTCAACCTGGCGCAGGCCAGGGCCCTCCTGGCCGAAGGCCCGGACGCCGAGGAGCTGTTCGAGCGCGCCCTGCGGATCACGCCCCGTCAGTGGCCGTGGCCGCGCGCCCGGGTGGAGCTCGCCTACGGCATGTGGCTGCGCCGGGACCGACGTCCGCGCCTGGCCCGGCCCCTGCTGCGGGAGGCCTGCCACACCTTCGAGGTGCTGGGGGCCGCCGCCTGGCGCGAGATCGCCGGCCGTGAACTGCGCGCGACCGGTGTCGACCGGGGGCAGCAGGGCAGTGCCCTCACCGAGCGGCTGTCCGCACAGGAACTGACGATCGCCCAGCTGGCCGCCTCGGGCATGACCAACCGGGAGATCGGGGACCGGCTGCTGCTCTCCCCGCGCACCGTCGGCTGGCACCTGCACCGGGTCTTCCCCAAGCTGAACGTCACCTCCCGGACGCACCTCGCCGCGCTGCTCGCCACCGCCGCCTGACCCACCGCCCGACCCGCCGCCGAACCTGTCGCCCGCGTTCATGAGGGTGCGTCAGACCCGGGCGGAGGCGTGTCCGTCGTCACCTTTTGGGTGACTTTGGTCCCGGCCCTACCCGCGGGTTAGTTTGATGCCATGAACGGGCAGGGGCGGACGGCAGTGCGGTTCCGGGTCTTCGGGGGTCTGCAGGTCCAGCGCGACGGCACTCCCCTGGAGATCGGTCCGCCGCACCGTCACACCGTGCTCGCGGCCCTGCTGGTGGCCCGCACCTGCGGGCTCGGCACCTCCGAGCTGGTCGATCTCGTCTGGGGCGAGCACCCGCCGTCCACGGCGGTGAACCAACTGCACCGCCACGTCGGCCAGTTGCGCCGCCTGCTGGAGCCCGGGCTGCCGGCCCGCGCGGCCGGGTCGTGGCTGCTCCCCGCCCCGTCCGGGTACCGGCTCGACACCTCGGGCACCGAGGACGACCTCACGCTCCTCGACGAACTGCCGGCCCGGGCACGGGGCGAGGGCCCCGAGGCGAGCGAGGGCCGGCGTGAGCTGGCGGAGCTGGTGCGGCGGCCGCTGCTGGCCGGCCTTGACCGGAACGCCCTGGCCCGGCCGCACTTCGCGGCGGTCGAGCGGGCCCGGATCGCCGCCGCCACCGAGGTGATGACGGCCGCCACCGACGCCGGGGACGCCGCCACCGTGCTGGCCGCGGTGATCGACGTCGCGCGGAGCGCGCCGTTCGACGAACCCCTGCACGCCGCGGTGATCCACGGGCTGACGTCCGTCGGCCGCCGGGCCGAGGCGCTGGCCCTGTTCGAGGAGGTACGCCGACGGCTGGCCGAGGAGCTGGGCGTCGGTCCGTCCGCCGTCCTGGGAGCCGCCCACCAGGAGGCGCTGCGCGAGCCGGAGGCCCCTGCCCGCGTCGAGCCCACCGCGCCGACGGTCACCGTCGGGCCGGACACCCTCCCGCTGCCCGTGCCGGGTTTCACCGAACGCCCGGAGCTCGCCGACGCGTTGACCCGGACGCTGGCCCGGGCGGCCGGACCGTCCGCCGCCGTGGTGATCACCGCGGTGGCCGGCATGGGAGGCGTCGGCAAGACCGCGCTGGCCGTGCACTGGGCCCGCCAGGTCGCCGACCGGTTCCCCGACGGGCGCCTCTACCTCAACCTGCGCGGCTTCGACCCGGGCAGCCCTCCGCTGGACCCGGCCGAGGCGCTGTCCGTACTGCTGGTCGCGCTCGGCGAGACCGCCGTGGAGGGCAGGAACGAGGACCTCACGATGCGGGCCGCGCGCTTCCGCGCCGTGGTCACCGGACGGCGCCTGCTGCTGCTCCTCGACAACGCCCGCGACGCCGAGCAGGTGCGGTGGCTGCTCCCCGGCTCCCCGGGCTGCCTGGTGCTGGTGACCAGCCGCAACCGGATGAGCTCGCTCGTCGTCCACGACGGCGCCCTGGCCGTACCGGTGGACCGGCTCACCACGGCGCAGGCCCGTGCACTGCTGGCCGCCCGGCTCGGCCCGGAGCGGCTCGCGGCCGAGCCCGCCGCGGTCGAGGCCGTCCTGGCGGCCTGCGGCGGACTGCCGCTGGCGGTCTCCATAGCCGCGGCCCGGGTGGTGCTCAGCCCCGGCCTGACGCTGGCCGGGGTAGCGGCCGAACTCGCCCCGGGCGCAGACCGGTTGACCGCACTCGGCCTCGACGACCCCGACACCGACCTGCGGGCCGTGTTCGCCTGGTCGTACCGGGCGCTGACCCCGGACGCCGCCCGGCTCTTCCGCCTGCTCTCCCTGCACCCCGGCGCCGAGGCCTCGCTCGCCTCGGCGGCCAGCGCCGCGGCCCTGCCTCCCGACCGCACCCGCGCGCTGGCCAGGGAGCTGTGCGAGGCGAACATGCTCACCGAGCACTCCCGCGACCGCTACGCACTCCACGACCTGCTGCGCGCCTACGCCGCCGGCCTGGTGGCCGAGACCGGGGACGACCGGACGGCCGCCCTCGGGCGGCTGCTCGACCACTACGCGCACTCCGCCGCCGCCGCGAACGACGCGGTCTCCACCCGCCGGGAGGAGGTCGACCTGGAGCCGGCCGCGCCGGGCACCGTGGTGCTCGCCTTCGACGACCGGGCGGCCGGCACCGCCTGGTACGGGGCCGAGTTCCGCAGCATCCTGGCCCTGCTCCGCTCCGTACCCGGCGAGGAGCATCCGCGCCGGATCTGGAGCCTCGCCTTCACCAGCCAGCTCCACACCTCCCAGCAGAGCTGGGTGCAGGACGAGATCGAGATCCTCCACACCGCCCTCGGCGCACCGGCCGCGGCCGGCCCGCCCCACGAGGTGGTCCGGGCCCGGCTCTCGCTGGCCCGCTCCTACGCGCTGAGCGGCCACCACGCCGAGGCCGACGCCCAACTACAGCTGCTGACCGACCGGTTGGCGACCCTTCCGGTCACCATGCAGGCGGCCGTCGAGCGCAGCACCGGCTGGGTGCGCGGGCGCCAGGGGCGGCACCGCGAGGCGCTGCACCACTCCCGGCGGGCGCTGGCCCTGTTCCGGGCCCTCGGCGACGACGGGACGACCCGCAACCAGATCGCCAGGGAGCTCAACGCCGTCGGCTGGTACCACACGCTGCTGGGCGAGCACGAGGAGGCGATCCGCCACTGCGAGCAGGCCCTGCCGGTCTTCCGGGCCAACGGCAACCGCCGCAGCGAGGCGGCCACTTGGGACAGCATCGGCTACGCCCACCACCACCTGGGCCGCCACCGGCAGGCCGTGGAGTGCTACCGGCGGGCCCTCGACGGCTACGTCGACGCGGCGGACGAGTACAACCAGGCGGAGGTCCTCGACCACCTGGCCGGCACCTGGCTGGCGCTCGGCGACCGCGACCGGGCGCGCGCCGACTGGCACCGCGCGGCCGATCTGCTCACCGCGCTCGGGCACGCGGACGCCGCCGACCTGCGCGCCAAGGCGGCGGCGGTCCCGGACTGACCGTCCGTCACCTTCCGCCGCCCGTAGGGCCTGCGATCCTCGGTCCTCAGAGCGTCCGGCGCACACCCGCCTGGCGCTCCAGGTTGCGCAGCTGCACCGCGAGGTCGCCCTCGACCGCCGTGCGGGCGGGACCGCTGCGGCCCAGGGGCAGGACCTCCTCGCCGCGCATGTCCTCCACCATCAGGGCGAAGGCCGCGTAGGTCGACACCAGCGCCACCACCAGGCCGAGGACCCCGGACACCCGGGTCAGCCACTCCACATCGGTGAGACCCGCCACGCCGGTGGCGGCCCAACGCGGCAGGGAGGCCACCAGCACCAGCCGGAGTGCGAGCTTGGGTCCCGTCACCGCGACCATCAGCGCCCCGAAGCACAGGAACGCCAGGTTGAAGACGCCGAGCACGCGCGGACCGTCGGCCGCACCGCTGAACAGGACCAGCGCGTACGCCAGCCAGCTGCCCGCGAAGACCCCCATCAGGGTCGCCGCGATCACGTCCCGGGCGCTGAACGCCAGGATGCTGACCAGGAGTTGCAGCGCGAAGGCCGGCAGCACGCAGAGGGCGACCGCCCGGCGGGCCTCGCTCTCGAAGATCCCGAGCTGGAGGCAGGCCGTCATCGCGGAGGCGATGGCGACGGTGAAGAAGCCCAGCGGCATGGGCGAGGCCATCGGGCGCAGGGTGATCCGGGTCATCGCGCGGAGGTCCGGTTCGTGGCGCCGCAGAGCAGCGGCCCCGGCGGATCCGGCAGCCTCGGCGGCCTCGGCGGCCATCAGACCCGCACCAACGGGGTGTCCACCAGGTGCTCGGCCAGGAACCAGACCTGTGCCTCACCGGTGCGGATGACCTCCGAGACCAGCAGGTCGGCGGTGCCCTCGTCGCCCTCCGCAGCGGTCCGGGTGGCGGCGTCCCGGGCGTCGACCAGGATCCGCTCGTGCGCGTCGAGCAGCCGCGACAGCATGGCGGGGACGGGCTCCACACCGTTCGGCGGTCGCGGAACGGCCGTCAGTTCCGCCACGTGGCGCGGGTCTCCGACCGCGACGCCCCCGAGGCTCTGGACGCGTTCGGCCAGCGAGTCGACGACGGCCAGCTGCGCCTCGGCGTGCCGGTCGAGCATCAGGTGGAGCGCGTAGAAGGTCGCTCCGCGCATGAGCCAGTGGTGCTTCTTGTAGAGGGAGTGGAGCACCTGCGTGTCGGCGAGCACGCGGTTCAACCGCTGGCAGGAGTACGCGCGGGTGTCGTGCCCGAGGCCGATCGGCAGCTGCTTCAGCGTGCCGAACGCCTGGGTCTCGGCGCCCTTCTGACGGAGCAGCGGCTGACCGCCGCCGGGCGCGGGCGGGGTGGTGGGCGTGGTGTCCAAGCGAGTGTTCCCGTCGGTGAGGGCGGTAGGGGGCTGGTGGAGCGGTAGGGGCTGGTGGGAGGGGACGGTGAGGGGCCGGAGCCGCCGCGGGGTCCTGTCCGCGGCGGCCCCGGACGGGGGCCGGGCGAGCGGCTCCCGCTCAGCGGCCGCCGGGGGCTGCGCCGGGCGGCACCGCCGGGGCGGGCCGGGCGTGCAGGACGAGGCGGGTGAGCAGGCCGCTGCCGAGCCCGGCCGCCAGGGCGACGGCGGCCCACCAGGCCGGGTAGGGCGCGAGGCCGAGGGCCGCGTCGAGGGACCAGGCGCCGGGGCCGGTGGCCGCGAGGGCGGCGGCGGTCCCGATCAGGACGAGCGGGTACTCGTACCCGTCGTTCTGCACCCAGAGGCCGTTGGGCCACTTCACGGTCAGGGCGACGGTCATGACCCCGACGGCCCCGGTCGCGGCGAGCGGCGTGAGCAGACCGGCGGCGAGCAGCAGACCGGAGCCGATCTGCCCACCGCCGGCCGCCAGGGCGGTGAGGACGCCGCCGCGGAAGCCGTCGGCACGGAACTCCGCCGCGCCGCCGTCCAGCCCCTTGCCCCCGAGGTGCGCGCTGACCTTCTGCACGCCGTGGCCGGCGATCAGCAGCCCCGTCAGCAGACGGAGGATCAGAATGCCGGTGTCCACGGGCGTCAGCCCGCGGCGTGCGCGCCGAGCAGGTTCTGCGCGTACACGACGCCGAGGCCGTAGGCGCCGGCGTGGGCCTTGACGATCTCCATGACCGCGCCGTAGGTCTCCTGACGGGCCCAGTCGCGCTGGAGCTCCAGCAGCACCTGGACCCAGGTCACCGGCACCGCGCCGGCGGCCACCATCCGCTGGATCGCGTGCTCGTGGGCGGCGGGGCTGACGCCGCCGGAGGCGTCGGAGACGACGTACACCTCGTAGCCCTGGCCGAGTGCGGAGAGGGCGGGCAGCACCAGGCAGACCTCGGTCCACAGGCCCGACAGGACGATCTTCCGCCGGCCGGTGGCCTTGACCGCCGCGACGAGCGCCTCGTCCTCCCAGGCGTTCATGGTCGTCCGGTCGATGGGCTGCTGGTCCGGGAAGACCTCGGCGAGCTGCGGCAGCAGCGGGCCGGAGAAGGACTCGGCGGCGACGGTGGTGAGCACGGCCGGCACGCCGAAGGCCCGGGCGGCCTTGGCGAGGCCCGTCGTGGCGTTGACGATCGCGGCGCGGTCGCCGCTGCCGGTGCCGAAGAACATCTGCGGCTGGTGGTCGACGAAGAGCATGACGGCGTTGTCGGGGGTCAGCAGGTCCGCGCTCGGGGCGGCCGTCACCTGGGCAGGGTCGAACATGGGTGTCCTCTCGGAACGGTCGGGGTGGCGCCCGGCCGTCTCCGCGGCCGGGCAGGTCCCGAAGCTACGACCGGTCCTGCCACCCGGTTTCTCCGTTCACGCCCAGGACCTTGCACGACAGTGCACGGAGTACGGCGGTGCCCCCTACGACGGCCGCCGGTCCCACGTCGTGCCGTCGCGCGCGGAGATCTCCCGGGTCGTCAGGGACGCCCGGCACCTCGGCTCCCGGCAGGGCATGCGGCGGGGGCCGGGGCGGAGGCGGCGCGAGGGCCGTACCGGGGCGGCCGACGGAGCCCTCAGGTCCCGAGGGCCGTCAGGACCGCGCGGAGCTGTCCGAGTGGTTCGGAGCCGCAGAAGCGCAGCACCACCGTCCCGGCGCCCGCGTCGCCGAGGGCGCGCAGGGCCGTGGCCGCCTCCGTCGCCGTGCCGCCGGCCGCGAAGGTCGCCGACTCCTCGCGCCCCAGCCACTGCGCATGGCCGGCGACGGCCTCGCGCAGGGCGGGGGCCGCCGCCTCTCCCACACCGACGAAGGTGAACACGGTGACCGTGTGGTCGGCGGTGGCCCCGCCGCGCTCGGCGGCGGCCCGGACCGCTCGCAGGTCGTCCGGGCCGTGGCCCTCGGCCACCAGGGTTCCCTGGGCGGCCCGGCCCGCCAGTTCCAGCGACTTGGGCGAGACCACGCCCGCGATCACCGGTGGGACCGCGTCGGCGGCCGGGGGGTGGACCAACTCCAGACCGTCGAGCCGGAGTTCACGGCCCTCCACGGTGACGCGTTCGCCGCGCAGCAGGCCGCGCACCGCGGTCAGTGTCTCCTCCAGCAGCGCCAGTGGCGACCGCGGACTCGGCGAGATGTCCCGCGACATCACCACCTTCGTCGACGACGACGGCACCGGCTACATGATCTCCGCCGCCAACGAGAACGCCGACCTCCACGTCTACCGCCTCACCCCCGACTACACCGCCGTCGACGCCCAGGTCCAGAAGCTCTGGCCGGGCAACTGGCGCGAGGCCCCCGCGATGTTCAAGCGCAACGGCGTGTACTTCCTGCTCACCTCCGGCGCCACCGGCTGGGCCCCCAACCAGCAGAAGTACGCCACCGCCACCAGCATCACCGGTGCCTGGAGCGGCCTGAAGGACATCGGCGACTCCACCACCTACCGCACCCAGACCGCCTACGTCCTCCCCGTCCAGGGCACCAACGGCACCGGCTACCTCTACCTGGGCGACCGCTGGGGCAACTCCATGGGCGCCACGGTCAACGACTCCCAGTGCGTCTGGCTGCCGCTGAAGTTCCCCACCAGGACCACCATGACCATGGACTACTCGCCCCAGCTCACCGTCGACACCGCCACCGGCACCGTGCGCGGCATGAACGTGATCTGGGAGACCCTGACGGCCCGTCACAGCGGCCGGTGCGCCAACGTCGCCGACTTCGACACCCGCGACGCGGCCCGGCTGGTGCAGTGGGGCTGCAGCCCGGAGATCAACGAGCAGTTCTGGTTCAAGAAGACCGGCACGGGCAATGTCCAGGTCATGGCCCGGCACAGCGGCAAGTGCCTGGACGTCACCAACCAGGCGACCACCGACGGCGCCCCGCTGGAGCAGTGGACCTGCGGCACCGGCACCAACCAGCACTGGAAGCGCACCACGGTCTGAGGCCCCGACCGTCGCGCCGCAGGGCTCCCGCCGTCCCCACCAGTGCGGACAGCGGGAGCCCTGCGGTGTCACCCGTCGTCAGAGCGCGCGGCTCCGGCCGGGGTCGAGAGAAGGGTGGCGGGCCGCGGCGTAGCCCGCGCCGCGGCCGGTCGCGTGGGCGGTGACCAGCCCGCCGCGGACCCGGATCGCGATCTCGGTGAGGTCGAGGTCGGCGTCGGGGTCGGCGCCGCCTGCCGGGAGGTGGCCGAGGGCGGCCGGGACGGCGCCGGCGTCGTCGAACACGACGCGGGCCCGCGGCAGCCGGTCGGCCGGGAACACCCGGCGCAGACAGCCGACGAGGTCCACGATCCGGAGCCGGGCCAGCCGACCGGTCTCGGCGGGATCGCCGGTGACGACGACCACGGTCACCTCGTCCTCCGGCCCGGCCGAGCGCAGCGCGTCCTCGGCCGCCGACAGGCGCCCCGCGCCCAGCACGACGACCACCCCGTCCTCACCGAGGTCGACCTGACGGCCGGTGATCTCGTCCCGCAGGCCGGCCGGCGGCGCCCACGGGGCCTCGGCCGGGCGCGCCGGGGTGACGTAGGTCAGGTGCGCCGGCTCCGGATCGTCGCCGAGGGCGATGGAGGCGAGGTGCTCGGCGGCGCGCGCCAGGTCGAAGGGGTCGCCGACGCCGGGGGCGTTCTCCGCGACGGCGGCCGCACCGTGCAGCAGGGTCAGGGCCAGCCCGGCGCGCCGCACGGTCCCGGCGGGCACCCCGGGGCGCGGCTCCAGCGCCAGCGCGAGCAGCAGCGCCTCGAAGCGCACGAGCTCCGCGAGCGCGGCCCGCGCCGGCTCGGTGCCCAGCACTCCGGAGAGCGAGCGCAGCTGCAGGTGGCCGCTGCCGGGGGTGTCGCCGAGGAAGGGCAGCCGTTCGAGCCAGACCCGGGCGAAGGAGCCGAGCGCCTGCCCGGCGGAGGCGAGCGCCTCCGCCGGGGGTGCGGCGGCGGCCCGGGCCCGTTCGACGTCGTCGACCAGCACCGCGAGGTAGAGCGCGCGCTTGCCGGTGAAGTTGGAGTAGACCGCTCCCCTGGTCAGCTCGGCCCGCTCGGCGATCCGGTCGATCTTGGCCTCGACGTAGCCGTGCTCGGCGAACTCCCGCCGGGCCGCGACCAGCACCGCCGCCCTGGTCCGCTCCTGCTGCTGCGCGCGGGTCAGTCTCGCCATCGTGTCCCCTTCCGGCTCCTGGCGTGTCATGATACAACCGGCATTCGGATGACGAAGACATCTGGATGCTGTGAACATGAGAGTGGGGAATGACGATGCCCACCGCCCGCGACACACCGCCGAACTCCCCCGAAGGAGCGCCCACGATGACCCGGTCCACAGCCCGCGCTCCGGACGCCGCCCTGCTGGTCCTGCACGCCCTGCGCTGCGCCGGATCCGTCAGCGTCGCGCGGCTCGGCGCGATCACGGGGCTGGACGAGTCCGACGCCGAGTCCGAGCTCATCGACCTCGGGGTCGGCGGCCTGGTCACCCGGCTGTCCGGCGACCTGCCGGTGTGGAGCCTCACCGAGGCCGGGCGCGCGGCGGACGCCGAGCGGATCGCCGGCGAGCTGGAGTCGGCCGGGGCCCGGGAGCGCGTGGCGGCCGCGTACGAGCGGTTCATGGTGCTCAACCCCGAGCTGCTCGACCTCTGCACGGCCTGGCAACTCCGGTCCGTCGACGGCGTCATGAGCGTCAACGAGCACGACGATCCCGGCTACGACTCCCGGGTGCTCGCCCGGTTCGCCGACCTGGACCGGCGCGCCGCCGCGGTCTGCGCCGAGCTGTCCGCCGCCCTGCCCCGGTTCGGCCGCTACCCGGTCCGCCTCGCCGACGCCCTCGGCCGCGCCGCCGCCGGGGAGTTGGCGTACGTGGCCGACAACACCGGCTCGTACCACGTCATCTGGGCGGAGCTGCACGAGGACCTGCTGGCGACGCTCGGGTTGGAGCGATGGTGACGAGGTGGATCCGCACGCTCTCCGCCCGGACGGAGGGCACGGCCGAGACCCTGGGCGGCAAGGCCTCCGGCCTCGTCCAGCTGCACCGCCTCGGCCTGCCGGTGCCGGAGGGGTTCGTCATCACCACGGAGGCCTGCCGCGCCTTCCTGCGGGACGGGCGCCTTCCCGACGGGCTCGACGCGGAGCTCGCGGCGGCCGTGGCCGACCTGGAGCGCGCCACCGGGCGGGCCTTCGGGGGGCCGCGGAAGCCGCTGGCGGTCTCCGTCCGCTCCGGGGCCGGGGTCTCCATGCCCGGCATGATGGACACCGTCCTCAACCTCGGCCTCACCATCGAAGCCACCGAGGGCCTGGCCGCCGAGACCGGCGACCGGCCGTTCGCGCAGGACGCCCGGCAGGGCTTCCTGCGCAGCTTCGCCGCCGCGACCGTCACCACGGCCACGGGCGCAGCAGCAGCCGACCCGACCCGGCCCGGGCCGGACGACGCCGCCCGGCAGCTGACCCGGGCGGTCGAGGCCGTCTTCTCCTCCTGGGAGTCCCAACGCGCCCGCACCTACCGCGAGTTGAACGGCATCGCGGACGACCTGGGCACGGCCGTGGTGGTCCAGCGGATGGTCTTCGGCAACCGCGACGCCGCCAGCGGCAGCGGGGTCGCGTTCAGCCGCGACCCCAACACCGGCGAGGACGTCCCCTACGGCGAGGTCCTGTTCGGACGCCAGGGGAGGAGGTCGTCTCGGGGAGGGCGCTGACCCGGCCGCTGCGCGAACTCGCCGAGCGGGAGCCGCAGGTGTGGAGCGGGCTGCTCGACGCCCTGCACCGGATCGAGGGGTACTACCGCGACGCCTGCTACGTCGAATTCACCTTCCAGTCGGGCCAGTTGTGGCTCCTCCAGGTCCGGCCCGGCCGGTTCGCGGGGGCCGCCGCGGTCCGGGTCGCCACCGAGCTCGTCGACCAGCGGCTGATCGGACGGGACGAGGCGCTGCTCCGGGTCTCGCCGGTCCACCTCCGCCACGTCCGCACGCCGCGCATCGCCGCCGGGGAGGCCGAGGTCCTCGCCCGGGGGATCGGTGCCTGCCCCGGTGTCGCCACCGGCCGGATCGCGACCACGGCGGACGGCGCGGTCCGGATGGCCCGGACCGGCCCGGTCCTCCTGGTGCGCCCGGAGACCTCGCCGAGCGACCTGCACGGCCTGGCCGCCGCCACCGGGATCGTCACCGCGCGCGGCGGTCCCGCCAGCCACGCCGCGGTCGTCGCCCGCGCGATGGGCAAGCCCGCCGTGGTGGGCGTGGCCGGCCTCACCCTCGACGGCGGGTCCGTGACGGCCGGCGGCCGCACCCTCCCCGAGGGCACGCCGGTCACCATCGACGGCACCGGCGGCGAGGTGGTGCTCGGCAGCCCCCGCACCGTCACCGACGCCGCCGACGGACACCTCCACCGCCTGCTCGCCTGGGCCGACGAGGCCTCCGGCGACCACTCCGCCCGCGACGAGGCCCAGCGCCTCGCCGCGGCCCACACCGCCCTGCGCGGGCGCTGACACCCCCTCACCGAACCGACAGGAGGACCACCATGGCCACTCGGCACGTCTACCTCGTCCGGCACGGGGCCGCCGACCCCTTCGGCACCCTGACCGACGTCGGGGAGCGGCAGTCGGAGCTGGTCGGGAAGCGGCTGGCCGGCCTGCCGATCGACGCGGTCCGGCACTCGCCGCTGCCCCGGGCGGTGCACTGCGCGCGGATCGTGGGCAGCTGCCTGCCGGACGCCGTCGTGCGCGAGGCACCGGAGCTGGTCGACCACGTCCCGCACGTCCCCGTCGACGTACCGCCGCTGTGGGCGGCGTTCTTCGACGGCTACGGCGCCGAGGAGGCCGAGGAGGCGAGCCGCGCCGCCGACGCCCTGACCGCCAGGTTCGCGCGCCCCGCCGAGACCGAGACGCACGAGGTCCTGGTCACCCACGCCTACCAGGTGGCCTGGCTGGTCCGGGACGCGCTGGGTGCGCCGCCGGTGCGGTGGCTCGGGCTGAACTGCGGGAACGCGGCGCTCACCGTGATCGAGTACCGCGACGGCGACGCACCGACGGTCGTGCTCTACAACGACATGGGCCACCTCCCGGCCGAGCTGCGCTGGACGGGCTTCGGAGCCGGCACCCGCCCCTGAGCCCAGCGGGCCCGGCCGGCCCCGCCCGCCGAAAGGCCTGAAAGCATCATGACCTCGCGGAATTCTTCGGGAAAGGGAACTCTCTCCCCACCCTCGCGGCGGCACGTCGAAGCCCCGCCGGGGAGGCCGCCCTTGCGGGCCGCCCCCGTCCGACGGGGCTTCGACGTGTCCTGCCGCGGGAGGGCTCGTCACACCCCCGCGTCCCGCACCTTCCCAGGATCGTCCCGGCCGTGGAACCGCCCTCGATCAGGGCCTGCCGGGGTCCTGAGGACCTGTCAGAAGTGGATCATGTGCTGGAAGGAGTTCTCCGCGCTGCTGACCCGGAGGCCCTTGCGGGTGCCGTAGCCGAGGGAGACGTTCCAGTTGTACTCCTCGACGTCGAACGAACCGTCGGAGTAGACCGCGTTGACGTAGGCGACGTGGCCGTACTTCCCGTGGGTGTCGTTGACGGCGATGGCGCCGACGGTCGGGGTGGAGTTGACCGTGATGCCCTTGCTGCGGGCGGCGTCGTCCCAGTTCTCGGCGTTGCCCCAGATGGTGCCGCCGTAGGAGTTGGTGAAGTTCGGGACGCCGAGGCGGTCGGCGATGCGGAACGCCGCGAAGGCGGTGCAGTTGTTGGCCGCGAAGCCGCGGGTGCCGTGGTCGAAGTCGTTGGTCGGGCTCTCGTTGCCGCCGCCGTTGGCGCCGAGGAGCTGGTGGGAGGCCTCGTTGTTCTTCAGCGTGGCGTTGAGGTTGCCCTTGGCGCCGGAGGCGAAGTCCTGGCTGGCGCCGGCGTAGCCGCTGTTGAAGTAGACGCGGACGGTCTTGCCGGTGCGGTTCCACACCGAGGCGGCGTTGTTCTTGACGCAGACGCCCTGGCCGTTGCCGGCGCCCTTGAACTCGTAGCAGGACGGCTGGGTGGCGCCGTAGTCGCTGATGGAGCCCGCGAAGTCGGAGACCGAACCGCCCTGGTCGCTGTTGTAGTAGAGGCAGAACTCGCCGGAGTCGCAGACCCCGTCGCGGCCCGCGGCGGAGGCGGGGGTGCTGGCGACGAGCGGGACGGCCATGGCGAGCGCGGTGCCGGCGATGGCGAGCGTGGTGCGTATGTTCTTCAAGGTTCTTCTCTCTCCGTGATGTGTCGTCAGCTGGTGCTCAGATGAACCGGGGTGGAGCAGCGCGCCGTCAGTGGGTGCGCTGGTACTCCTCCCAGGTCTGGATGGCGACCCGCGGGCCGTCGTCGGCGCCGTGGTTGGCCAGGCCGTTGAGGCCGAGGTAGTAGTCACCGGTCTGGTTCTGGGCCTGGGTGGCCAGGTCGGTGTCGTTGATCGCGGCGGCGTGGATGTGCCACGGCCAGTTGCCCTGGCTGGGGCTGCGGACCCAGGCGGCGAAGCCGACCTGGCGCAGTGCCTTGGCGACGGCGGTGCGGGTGGCACTGGTCATGCCGTCGACGTTGATGTCCACGACGCCACCGCCGTCGTGGGTGCCCGCCGAGGTGGGGTCGCCGCCGGGGTTGTAGGAGCCCTGGTCGAGCTTGATGTGGACGCCCGACAGGCGCTCGGCCTCGAGGAGCATGTTCTGGGTGCGGGTGTTGACGGTGTATCCGTCGCGCTTCAGCTTCGCCCCGACCCCGATCTGGCGGGTGAGGGTGAAGCGGCCCTGCCCGAGCGAGGTGAGCGAGGTGGTGCCGGGCAGCCCGTTGGCGTCCAGGCCGGTGAAGCCGAGCGAGCGCTGGTACGCGGCGTAGGCCGAGACGGTGGTGGTGCCGAAGTACCCGTCCACCCAACGGGCGTCGAGGAGGCCGCGGGCCTGCAGGGCCTGCTCGACCGCCAGGACCGAGTCGTGGGCACCCGGGGTCTGGGTGCTGTCGGCGCGGCGGGGGTCGATCTGGGCGGCCAGGACGGTGGCCTCCATGTTCACCACGGGCAGCGCGGTGGCGGCGGCGGCCGGCGCCTCGCCGGGGAGCGACGCGGTCGCGGCGTTGGCCTGGGCGGCACTCAGCACCAGGCCGCTGAGGACGGCGACGGCCGTGAGAAGTCGGGTGGCGGTCTTGCGGGTCTTGCTGGCGGACGCCATGGGGTGGTTCCTTCTGGTTCGGTGTCGGCAACGACGCTTGTGGGGGGCCGGTTCGGGGATCAGCAGCGGGTGTCGGTCTTGACCGCGACCTCACCCGGGTACGGGATCGGGCCGGTGCCGTTCCAGCCCAGGGCCTGGGTGCACTCGGAGAGGGTGTTGGCGCCGAAGGACCAGATCTCCACGTCGTTGTGGCCGCAGCGCGGGTCCTGGACGTGCGAGCCGCCGGTGACGATGGCCGCACAGGCGTCCCAGCTGCTGTGGGAGTTGCGGTAGCCCTGCCACACGTACAGGTAGGAGTAGTTCTTGCCGCAGCCCTTGTACTGCTTGACCGAGGCGAAGGTCTCGCCGCCGACGTTGAGGTAGGCGGTGCTGCCGATCTGCGTGACGCTGGAGCAGCCGGACGGGGTGGAGGCCTGGGCGGTCCCGGGCACCGCGATGAGCGCCGGGACGGCGAGGGTGGCAACGGCGGCGATCTTGGCCAGAATGCGCATGGCGAAACAACCTGCTTTCAGAAGAAGGGAGTTGAGGAGATGTCAGATGCCGCCGAGCGCGTCCGGGTAGCCCGCCTCGCGGACGGGACTCACCCCTGGGACAGGGCGGAAGAGTGTGTGACGACGGCCGCGGCGCCGCGGCGTGGGCGCACCCGAGCGGCCGGCAGGGCCGTGGACTTGGTGCGCGGAGGTGCTACCCGGGGACGAGGCACCAGCCGCGCAGGGCCGGCGCGTCCCGGACGGCGCGTTCGCAGACGCGGCGCAGGCTGGCGGTCGCCGCGTCCGGAGTGGCCGCGATGATCGCGGCGGCGACGCGGTAGAGATTGAGGTCGACGCGGGCGCGGATGTGCTCCACGCGGTCCTCGCGTCGGCTGTGGACCCAGATCAGATCGGTGACGGCCGCTGCCGTCAGCTGCGGTGACGGTGGATCAGGGCCGATCAGGGTCACCGCGACCAGGTGCACCGGTCAACTCTGTGCGGGCGGTGCGGGGCGCGGCGCGTCCCAGTCGAAGCCCGTGGGGGACGCGATGCGCTGGACGTCCGAGTGGTCCGCGACGACCGTGCTCGCGGCGGCGGCACCCAGGCCGACGGTGCACGCCACGACCACGGCGGTGCAGGCGATTCGTATCGAGTTCCCCATGACTGTTCTCTCCCGTTCGGTGACCGACTGCTGTGCCGGTGGATGTCCTGCGGACCTCGCCCCGGTCTCCCGTCGCGCTCTCCGCCGCTGAGGAAGATCCTGCCGTCCGGCCTAGGCCCTGTCACCGCTCCAGGGCTGGCACCAAGTCTCCTGGCAACTAGGTGCAAGATCATTCGGAACCCGCCCCGCACCCACGAGGTCTGGACCACCGGGCCACCCTCACCGGTATCGCCACAACCCTCATCTGTGTACGCAAAACCACCCGGGGAGGCGGCTCCCCGGCCCCCCAAAGGCATTGCGCGGCCGCCCGCCGCGGACGGATGATGATCTTCGACATCGACAAGGGGGAACGATGCTGCAGGCACTCGGACTGAGCGCACCGACGGAGAACGTCTACCGGACCCTGCTGGCGGAACCGGACTGGGGAGTCGACCGGATCGCCGCCCACCTGAACCTGTCGGAGGCGGCGACGCGCGAAGCACTCGACGAGCTACTGGAACTGACGCTCCTTCGGCCCACGGCCGGCACCTCCACCCTGCGGGCCGTCAGCCCGGAGGTCGGGCTGACCAGGCTGCTCGCCCACAACCAGAACCAACTCCTCTTCCGCCAGCAGCAGTTGGAGAGCACCCGGACCGCCATCGCGGCCCTCTCCGCCGAGTACATCGACCGGCGACCCGACGACGAGATGGTCCTGCGCCTGGACTCCCTCGACGCCGTCCGCGACCGCCTGGAGGAGCTCGCGGCGACCGCGACGGTGGAGTGCCTGTCCCTGATGCGCGGCGGAGCCGTCGCCCCCGACTCCATCGAGGCCGGCAAGCACCCGAACCAGCTGGCGCTGGAGCGCGGAGTGGTCATCCGCAGCATCTTCCAGGACAGCTTCCGCAACGACCCCGAAACCCTGCGCTACGCACGGTGGTTGGCCGATCTGGGCGGACTGACGCGGACCGTTCCGCTGCTGCCGATCCGCCTGGTGATCGTCGACCGCAACACCGCCCTGATCCCGACCGACCCCAGCGACGGCCGCCGCGGCGCACTGGAGCTGCGCGGCGAGGCCCTGATCCAGCCCCTGTGCGCACTCTTCGACGAACTCTGGCGCAGCGGCGCCGACTTCGGCCAGCCCGCCCCCCGCGACGACCACGAGCTCACCGGCTCCGAACGCGCCCTGCTGCAACTGCTGGGCGAGGGCCACACGGACCAGTCCGCCAGCCGCAAGCTGGGCCTGTCCCTGCGGACCGTGCGCCGGATGATGCAGGACCTGATGAACCGCCTGGGCGCCGAGAGCCGCTTCCAGGCCGGCGCCGCGGCCGCCCGGAAGGACTGGCTGTGACGCCGATCCGGAGGCGCGGGGTCCGCCCCGGGGCGACAAATGTTCAACCTTCAACTACAGTCTGACTCGTCAGCCCCCCGGGGCCGTCCCGAGAAGGAGTAGTCATGGAGCACTACGTGGCCGACAACGCCGAGAAGTCGCGCTTCGAGATCCACCAGGACGGTCAGCTGGCCGGCTTCGCCGAGTACCACCGCTCGGCCGGCGAGATCGCCTTCATCCACACCGAGATCGACCCCGCCTTCGAGGGCCGCGGGCTGGCCGGACAGCTCGCCCGCCAGGCGCTGGACTCCGCGCGCGAGCAGGGCCTCGCTGTGCTCCCCTACTGCCCGTTCATCCGCGGTTGGATCACCAAGCACCCCGAGTACGTCGACCTGGTGCCCGCCTCGCACCGCGCCAGGTTCGGCTTCTGACCACCCCTCGCGTCCGCCGCGGCGGACGGGCGTGACGGCGTGACGGCGTGACGGTCAGTCGGTCACGGGGGCGAGCTGGAGGTAGTCGAGGTTCCAGGTCTGCGGGACGTCGGCCGGCAGGGCGATCCTGAGGACGTGGCGGCCGGCGGTCAGGCGCCGGGTGACGCCGCTGGGGCGCAGGGCCATCGCGTCGCCGGTGGTGCCGTGCACCGCCCCCCGGGTGCTCTCGGGGCCGTCGTCGAAGGAGACGGTGTAGGCACCCGCCCGCGAGTTCGGGGAGGAGATCCGGGCCGCGAGCGCGTAGCTGCCGGTGGCGGGGACGTCGACCGCGTAGCGGAGCCACTCGCCGCCCCGCAGGTCGCAGACCCGGACGGCACCGTCCTCGCCGGCGAGGTCGACGCCCTCGCCGGGCCGCCGGGCCAGGCCGCCCCGGTTGGCGGGGTCCAGGTCGTGGTAGCCGGTGCCCTCGCCGGGGAGGAAGTCCTCGGCCTGCACCCGGACGCCGCCCTCGGGGAGCGGGTCGGCCGCGCCCGTGCGCAGCCAGCTCCTGAGGTGTTCCACGTCGTCGGTCTGGAGGACGCTCGCGCGGTGGTCGCGCACCAGCTTGCCCCAGCCGCGCCGGGGGTCGACCAGGGAGGCCTCGTCGGTCATCCGCGCCGCCGTCCCGGCCCACATGGCGTTGATCCAGATGCGGCTGTTCCGGGCGAGCTCGTCGAGGAAGGGCTTGCGGGCCACGGCGTCCGAGGTGCTGTTGAACTCGACCTCGTAGGCGATGGGTTGGGCGGTCCCGAACGCGGCGACGTCGGCCCGGTTGCGGTCGGTGATCTTGTGCATGTAGCCGGCCCCGGGGTGGGTGTCGAGGAAGGCCCTCACCTCGGAGACCGGGGCGTTGCTCTTGTAGAGGCCGTTGCGCACGGTGCCGGTCCGCGCCAGCACGTTCCAGATCGCCTGGCGGGACGGCCAGCCCTTGTCCAGGTTGATCAGGCCGCGGTCCCTGGCGAGGTTCATCACCTCTTCCAGGGTGGGTATTCGCTCCTCGGTCGGGGCCGCCCCGGAGCCTCCGAGGCCCTCCCGGAGGCGGAGCTTCCTGAGCTGGGCGAGCGTCAGGTCCGCCACCGCGCCCCGGCCGTCGGTGGTGCGGTCCACGGTGGTGTCGTGCATCAGCACGGGCACCTCGTCCTTGGTGAGGCGGACGTCGACCTCGGCGATGTCGGCGCCCAGGTCGAAGGCGGCCCGGATCGCGGGGAGCGAGTTCTCGGGGGCACGGCGCCACTGCCCCCGGTGGGCGGCCGTGAGGACCCTGGCGGTGGGGCCGTGGTCGAGCAGGTCGCGGTGGGCCCGGTCGGCCGCGGTGCCGGTGCCGAAGGCACCGGCGGGGTCGGGGCGCCGGTCCTTGGGCCCTGGCTGACCGACCGTCAGGGGGGAGGTCGCACGGAGGCCGCCGGAGTCCCGGTGGAGGCCCATCGACGGGGCTGCCGCGGCGAGTCCCAGGGCGAGGGTGAAGGTGAGCACCGCCCGGGCACCGCGGTGGAGGGCGAAGGACCGCACGACGGCGAGCGCGGGCACGCCCGCTCGGCCCCCGGTCGCCCGTCCACGCACCGCGCGCATTTCCCCGTCCACCCCGCCCGGACCCACCGCTCCCCTTCTGACCTGCACAGTTCCTGTCGACCGTGGGCACCTACGGCCCCGGCCCGTCGCCCCCGCCCGCGCAACACCCCGGCGCGAGGACCCCCGACGGTGGCCGACCGCCCCACCGTACCCCGCCGATCACGACGGTCCGCACGGCCGTCCCGGTTCCACCGTGTCGACGGGGTGTCACACCGTCCGGCCGGCGCGGGCGGGACCGGCGGGATCCGGGTCCGCGCCGCCCTCGCCCCCCGCCGCCCGACGACCGATCCGACGACCGCCGGGCCCGCCCCTCGACGGAGGCGCCTACGGGGCGGGCGGGAGCACCGCGTTGGCGAGGCGGAGCACGTACCGCATGTCGGCGCCCCGGGGGCTGGTCGGGTTGAAGGAGTAGACCAGGCGGCGCTGCAGGTCGCGGGTGGCGAAGGCGCCGCTGGTCCAGCCGGGGCGGGAGCCCGTCTTGCCCCAGAGGGTGACGCCGTTGAGCTCGGTGCGGACCAGGCCCTTGCTCATGCAGGCGCGCAGCTGGCCGGGGAGGCACTGCGGGTTCTCCACGTTGGGCACGTCGGGGACGGTGAAGAGCAGCTCCTGCTGGGCCGGGGGCAGCAGCCGGCCCTGGAAGAGCGCGGTGAGGAAGCGGTCCAGGTCGGGGGCGCTGGAGATCAGGCCGCCCTCGGCCCAGGGCCACGGGCTCTGCTCGGTGACGTCGAACTGCCGGGTGCTGCCGTCCGCCTGGGGGACCGTCAGGTAGGCGTGGGCGGCCGGGCGGGCCAGCCGGGGGTCGTTCCGGTCGGGGACGGCCGTGTCGCGCAGGTGCAGCGGCTGGATGATCCGGTGCTTGACCTCGTGGGCGTAGGAGCGGCCGGTGACCTTCTCGATCAGCAGGCCGGCGATGAAGGTGTTGAAGCCGTTGTACTGCTGGCCGGTGCCCGGCGCGAAGACCATCCGCTGGCCGGCCAGGGAGGCGACCACCTGCTGGGGCGTCCAGCTGTCGAAGCGGTGGTCGACGAACCAGGCGGAGGTGCCGTCGCCCCAGGCGCCGCTGGTGCCGTGCGGCAGGCCCGAGGTGTGGTCGAGGAGCTGACCGACCTTCACCGGCGGGAAGTCGGCGGGCAGCAGGCCCGGCAGGTACTGCTGGACGGTGCCGTCCAGGTCCAGCCGGTGTTCGGCGGCCAGTTGGAGCACCACGGTGGCGGTGAAGACCTTGGAGATCGACCCGATCCGGAACCGGCCCTCCGGGTCCGGTGCCTCCCCTGTCGCCTTGTCGCCGATGCCGGCCGAGGTGTCGAAGGTCCCCGCGCTGCCCGCGACGTGCACCAGCACGCCGTTGATGTCGGCGTTCGGGAAGCCGGTCACCGCCTGCCGGATCGCCGCCCGGTCGAGCGGCGGCAGGGCAGCTGCCGTGGCAGTGGCCGCGTCCGCAGCCCTGGACGGGGACGGGGAGGCGGCCAGCGCCGATCCGCCCGTCCCCACGACCACGGCGGCCAGCATCGCCCCCGTGACCGCGAGGTTGGCCCAACGTCGGCTGTTCGCAACGGTGTTCACGCTTCGGTACTCCAGATTCGTCGTCACTCGCTTCGTTCGGGAACGAGTCTCGCCGAGCCGGGCCACGCTGCCATCCGGGGCCGACCCTGACCGCACCCCGGCACCCTGCCCTGACCCACCGTCAGGGTCGGGTCAGGTCAGGGACGGTCGGGGTCGGAGTCAGGGACGGTCGGGGCCAGGGCCGGTCGGGTCAGGGTGCGGTCCGCGGCCAGCCGTTGGCGGCTCCGAGGTAGAGGTCCTGGAGGGTGACGGGCCCGTCGGCGGCGATCCGGCCCATGTAGTCGGTCACCCGGCGCACCTGCTCCGGGCTCGGCGCGGTGTGCTCCCGGTTGCCGTGGAGGTCGCCGACGGTGACGGCGGCCGCCTCGAAGGAGCCGGCGAGCTCCACCAGGCGCCGCGCCGCCCGGAGTTCGGCCGCGGTGGGGGCGGGCCCGCCGCCGAGCAGGTGCACGGCATCGAGCACCTGACGGACCTCGGGGGCGTTCGGCGCGGTGCCCTCGGGCGTGCCGAGGACGTCGCCGACGAAGGCGGCGGCGCCGTCGGTGGTCCCGCCGCCGAGCGCGACCAGCCGGTGGGCGGCCCGCAGGTCGGCCGGGGTGGGTACCGAGTGGTCGCCGAACGCGGTGTGCACCAGCCGTACCGTGCCGGCGAGTTGCTCCTTCTGCTCGGGGGTGGCGGTCGCGTGGGAGAACGGCGGATCGGTCGGCGGGAGGGCCCCCACGACCTCGCGGACCAGGCCGGGGTCCCCGTCGAAGCGCGGTTCGCCGGTCCGGGTGTCCGGGGTGAAGGCCAGCTGGTGGTCACCCGGCCGCTGGACCCCGGTGGTGTCGGAGAGCGGGATGTCGACGGTGAAGGGCAGGATGCCGTTCTCCTTGACCGGGTCGCGCTTGCCGTCGAAGAGGGTCACCTCCACCTGGACGGCGCCGGAGTAACGGGCCATCGGGTTGGGGTACTTGCCGTTGGAGACGATCTGACCCGAGTCACCGTGGGTGTCGCCGGCGCCCCAGATCCGCTCGGCTCCCCCGGTGACGGCCGGGCTGTGGGTGACGTCGCCGGGGATCTTGGCGCCGGCCTGGACCCGCAGGCCCGCGTTCCGCACCGACTGGTCGGTGTGGACGGTGCCGGCGGTGCTGGAGTTGGCCGGGCTCGACTCCACCTTGTCGTCGTTCGTCCGGTGCTCGAGGGAGACGATCTTCATCCCCACCTCGACGCCCTTGCCACCGCCGAGGGTGAGCCGCGAGTTGGGGAGGGTCGCCGAGACGTCACCGCCCTGGGTGGCGCTGGTGAACAGGGCCGAGAGCTGGCTGTGCGAGGTGACCGCACCGACCACGGGCTCCATGCTCTGCCAGGTCGACGCGCCGAAGTACTCCGGCCCGCGCAGCCGCACCAGGTCCTGGACGCCGCCGACGTCGCCGAGGAAGCGCAGCACGTCGCTGTCGCGCAGCCCGCCCTCCCAGATCCGCTCCGGGGGGACGCGGGCCTCGGTCGGCGCGGGCGCCTCGGTCGGCAGCACGAGCGGCGGCTTCTCGGCGCCCGGCGTGCCGGCGGGCTCGTCGACCGGCTTCTCGGCGGGCGGCACGGTCTCGCTCGTCTCGACGATGGTCTCGAAGCCGATCGTCGCGGTGCGCCGCTCGAAGGTGGAGGGACCGAGCAACGGCGTCCGGGTGATGGTGAACTGGAGCTCGGCCTCGCCCTGGTAGGCGCTGCCGGGCACCTTGGCCTTGGTGGCCGAGCCGGCCGAGGTGGCGGAGCCGTGGCTCTCGGTGTGGGTCCGGCCCCCGCCGCCGGTACCGGTCAGACCGGCCGTCACCGAGACGGGCGCCCCGGGCACCGGCACGGAGCCCGCGACCGCCAACCGGCCCTGGTGGCTCCCGCCGCGGCCCTCGGAGTCCCCCAACGAGTGCTGGACGTCCGTACCGGTGTTGAACTCGGTGGTCCCGGAGCCGCCCAGGTGGTCCATCCTGTCGCCGAGCACCGCCGTGACCCGGACGGTGGTGTTGCCGTGGTGCACGACGATCGCGTCCCCGGCGGTCATGCCCTTGAGGCGGGCCTGGAGGCGGTCCGGGGTCAGCTCCCGGTCCAGCTTGCGACGGATCCCGTCGCGGTCGCCGCCGAACGGGTCGGCCTTCACCTTGGGCTGCGGCACCAGGGTTCCACCGATCCCCGGCACCGGGTCCGGCCTCGGCCTCTTGGCCTCGACCTCGGACAGGACCGCCTGACCGAACGTCAGGCCCTCGGGCCGCCGCCTGCCGGCCGGCAGGTGGACGTCGGTGACGACAGCCGAGGAGTCCAGGCGCTTGCCGTCCACGTAGCCCTTCGGCTGCTTCGGCGCCTCGGTGTCCTTCCCGCCGTTCGCGTCCTGCCCGTCCTTCGCGTCCTTCGCGTCCTTCGTGTCCTTCGTGTCCGTCGGATCGGCGTCGCGCATCGGGACCGCCACCCGGGCCGTGGTGGGGACCGGCACTCTGACCGTTCCGTCGTCGATGCCGAGCCGCTTGAACTTGACCGTCACGTCGTACTCCACCCCGACGTCGAAGAAGGCGGCGGCCTCGGTGTGCTTGGCCCGGTTGGAGGTCGAGCCGACGACCTCCACGCCGTTGGCGTACGTGCGGTCGGTCCGGTGGCCGTAGCCGCCCGTGACGTCCACGGCCGGGGTCTTCACCTTGAGCTGACCGCCGAGCTCCGTGCGGGTGCGGTGGTCCTGGACCGTGCCCTGGCCACGGGAGGTCCGGCTGCCCGACTCGAACTCGTAGCTCTTCACCTCGGAGTGGTAGGCGGACTGCCCCAGCTTGGCCGTGACGGTGACCTCGGCCTTCCAGGTGGCGCCGGAGACGGTCTCGGTGATCTTCCCGCCCCGGGTGAGCTGGGAGAGCTGTGTCTTGAGGGCGACCCGGTCGAAGGCGTCGTCGATCCGCTGCCTGACCTCCTCGGACGGCTCGCCGTACTTCTTCCCGATCGCGCCCTCCACCTCGGTCCGCACCTTGTCGGCGCCGCTCAGGGTGTGGACGACGTAGGAGGCGTTGAGCTCGTGCTGCACGGTCATCCGGCTCGGCGCGGTGTGCTCGGCCTTCGGAGGCTGGGCATCGGCGTCCTTCGGAGCCGCGCCACCGGGCTGGGCGACCGGCCGCTTGAAGGTGGGCGAACCGTCCTCGGCCTTCGGAGTCGGCCGCTGGTCGGTCTCCTTGACGTCCATGCTGACCTCGACGTCCAGCGCGGCCGAGGGGTCCCCGGCCAGCCCCGGTGCCTCGCCGTGCTTGCCGAAGTGCACGTCCACCGTCAGCCTGGCGCCGTAGACCACCTGCGGCGCCGCGTACTTGCCGCTGGCGTACACCCGGTCGGCGCGGCGGCCCTGGGCTCCGACCCGGTCCCGCTGCTGGCCGGCAGCGGTGCCGACCACGTCGACGGGGGGCGTGGCGTCCTTGGCGGCGTAGCCAAGGTGGCCGTTGGCCGCGGCGGTGCGCGACATCAACTGCCGGTCCACCCCGAAGGTGCCCGTCTCGTTCACCGCGTTGAGCTCGGCCTTGGCGTCGTCGCGGCGGTACGTCATCTCCTCGACCCGGGCGGTGGCCGTGACCACCAGGTCCTTCTTCCCCGGGATCTTGATCTCCAGCGGCTCGCCCCGGGTCATGCCGGTCAGCTTGGCGGCGAGGTGCGGCTGGCTGAAGCCCTGCAGCACCTGGTCCCTGACGGCGTCCCAGTCGTCGCCGAGCTCCGCCCGCCCCTTGTCGTCCACGGCCTTGCGCAGCGCGGCGGTGCTCTCCAGGTCACGGACGACGACGGTCTCGCCGAGGCCGCCGTCCTCCTTCCAGACGGAGTCCGGCGGGCTGGCGATCTCGGCGGGCAGCGGTGCGGCGGGCTTGTCCGGCGTGGTGGTGTCGGCCTCGTCCACCATGAGCTTGACGTCCGCCGAACCGGCCTGGTGCGCGTCGGGCTTGCCGTTGAACGTCATGGTGAAGTCGACGGTGCCGTCGTACCGCACGCCCGGCACCTTGGACTTGACGGTCAGTTGGGAGACCCGGTTGCTGCCGGAGATCTCGATCCGGTCCTGGCCGAGCCGCCCGGCGCCCTGACCGCCGATCAGGGCGGCGCCGGGCTTCAGACCCAGGCCCAGGCCGAACTGCCCGGCGTTGCCCCGGTTCTCGGCGGTGCTGCGGACCTGCTGGACGGTGGTGCCGATGTTGAACTCGGTGGTGGTGGGGACACCGGTCTGGCGCAGCCCGCCGAGCTTGGCACTGATCTCCACCGTTCCCAGCGGCTTGCCGTTCCTGTCGGTGAGCGTGACGGTGGTCGGCTCACCGGCCGTCATGCCCTTCAGGTCCCGCTGGAGCCGCGCGAAGTCGACCTCGGCGAGGACCTGGTCGCGCATCGCGGGCCAGTCCTTGCCGAACTCCTTCTCCCCCGCCTCCTTCACCTGGTCGAGCAGTGCCTCGACCGGGCGGCCGCCCTGCGGCCCGCCGTGCGGTGAGAGGTCCAGCACGACCTCCTGGCCGCCGATCCGGCCGCCCTGCAGGCGCTGCGGCGCCGTCCGGCGCTTGTCGTCGGGCACCGTGTCCGGGGTCTGCGGCACCGCGACGGTCACGCCGAGGTCCACCGTGCTGGTGTCCTTCCCCGGCTCGGGATTGACCGGGTTGCCGTCGTGGCGCAGGCCGCTGAAGTCCAGCTCCAGCTTCATCGTGGAGTCGAACACGTCGACCGGGACGGAGGTCTTGGTCCGCGCGACCATGCCCCCCAGATCGACCGTGACCCGGCCCTGGCCCCGGTCGTGGAAGTAGCCCGCGAGCTGCGCGGGCTCCACGATGCCGGCCGTCTGGCGGGTCTGGACGCCGATGTTGAGACCCCACTGGGAGTTCCGGGTGCCGCCGAGGGAGACCGTGCGGTCGGCGCCGTTCTCGAACTCGATCTTCAGGGGCTCCTGGGGCTTGAGGGGGTCGTGGGTCTTCTGGGGGTCCGACTTGGTGACGGCGCCGCTCAGCTTCACGCCGCCGCTGAAGCCGTTGCCCTCGAAGGGGACGGTCACGGTCTCACCGCGGGAGAGCGCACCGACGATCGGGCGCAGGGTCGCCGGGCTGAAGTGGGCGTCGGCGAAGGCCCGCACCACCGCAGGATCACCGGGCACGGACTGGGTGAGGACCGCGATGACCTGGTTCCGGACGGCCTGCTCGTTCTTGCTGAGGCCGACCACGAGATCCGAACCGGCGATCGGGCGGGGAGCGGTGGGGTCCTGCTTCGGCGGGTCCTGCTCCTCGGACGGCTCGGGCCGCTCGGTCTCCTTCGGCTGCTCGGACTCCTTCGGCGGGTCCGTCGGCTTGGACTGCTCGGCCCCCTCGGACTCGGGCCCGGGCTTGAGGTCGGCCTCGGGCTTGGACTCGGGCCCGGGCTTGTCGCTCGCCTCGGGCTTCTCGTTCGCCTCGGGCTTGAGGTCCGCCTCGGGCTTCTGGGTGACCGGGTCCGGTGTGCTGGCGTCGTAGTGGTTGCCCCGGTGATACACCGTCACCGGTCGGCCGGTGCTCGGCCCGAAGACGGCCAGCGGGACGCCGTCGTGGTTGACCACCTGCATGCGCAGCCCGAGCGCGTGGGCCGCGGCGGCCGGCAGCATCTCGCCCTGCGGAGTGTCCCAGCGGTCCCTCCACTGGTCCACCGTCCCGAGCAGGCCCGCCTGTTCCTCCGCCGTCGGCGTCGGCGCGTTGTCGGTGATGTGCTCGACGACGATCTGCCGCAGGTCCGGCAGCGGGAGCTGGCCGTAGTCCTGGCGGACGTCCTCGGGGAGGTACGCGAGCAGGTCGTCCTTGGTCAGGTCGGGCCGGCTCGGCAGGTGGCCCCGGTAGTTGGAGACGACCTCGAGCGGCCAGCCCTCCGGAGGCAGCCCGCCGAAGTGTGCGCGGACCCGGGCCTGCAGCTGCTGCCCCGCCTGCTCGTGCGACAGCGTGGGCCCGCCCACCAGGTCGGGGGCGCTCACGGCGAGCGAGTACAGCAGGCAGAGGCCGTCGCCCGGCACCGTCACGCGCGGGCCGGGGGGCCGGAAGCCGGTGTCCGACGGGACGTCACCACCGCCGGGCCGCTTGCCGTCCTCGGACTTCCCGTCTCCCGGCTTGCCGCCGGAGGTGTCCGAGGCGGGACGTTCCGGGGCACGGCGTTCGGTGGCCGGGTCGTGGGCGGGGTCGGCGTGGGGCTCGGGCGTGGTGGGCGCGCGGTCGGGACCGAGGGGGACGGCGAAGACGCCGTTGTCACCGTTGTGGAGCGGCTGGTCGCTGCGTCGGCCGGTCTGCGGGTCGACGTACGTGACGGCGCCCTTGTGGTTGACGGCGGTCCAGGCGTGCGAGCGGCCGTCCGCGTCGACGGTGGTGATGGCGGCCGAGGAGCCGTGACCGGTCCGCACGAGGGTCTGCTTCAACCGGTCGAAGGCGGCGGGGCCGTCACCGAGGTCGGCGAACCGGGCGCCGAGGTTGTTCTCGATGCGGTCGCGGCCGCCCCGCTCGCCGAGGGCGGAGGGGCTGCCGTCGGTGTCGGGGGTCCGGGCGGCGGCGGGGGTCGGGGTGCCGTGGTAGGTGTCGAGGAAGGCGAGGGTGGTGTCGACGCAGTTGTTGTTGCGCCCGGGGGCGTCGGGGCCGTCGCCGTTGATGGCGGCGGTCCAGTCGCCCTTGGCGGGGTCGGGGTGCGGATCGCTCGGGTCGCGCGGCGGGAGCGCCTGGTTCAGGCGCTCGTGGTCCTTGGTCGTGGGCTCGGTCAGACCGCCCTCGCCGCCCAGCGGACGTCCGGCAGCGGCGGGCGGGCGCGGCGCCGGCCGGGCCTCGGGGGCGGGGGCGGCGTCCGCTGTCGGCTCGGGGCGCGGGCGCACCGAATGGGCGGGGGTGGGCGTCGCGGCCGGGGCCGGCTCGGGCCTGGACGAGGTCGGGGTGGGCACGGCGGCGGGCGGCGCCTGGCGCGGGTCGGCGCTGCGGCGGCCACCGTTGACGGGGCCGAGGGCCACGGGGGCGCCGGGGCCAACCGGCGCCTGGACGGGGCTGTCGGCCGACCGGGCGGGCGGCACCGACGGACCGTCAGGACCGGTCGGGGCGGCGGTGTCCTGGGACGGTGCCCGCATCGCGGTCGGGCCTCCGCTCGCGAGGCGGACTCCCTCGGGGTGCGGCGCACCTGCGGTGTGGCCCTGGTTCGGCGCGCCGTCGCCCCGCGGTGATGCGGGCGAGGTCGGCGCGTTGGAACCCTCGTGCGAGGAGGGACGGTTGTCCGGGGTGGGCGCGGACTCGTGCGTCGGTGACATCGGGGGCGTCGGGGCCGCCGGAGCCTCGGAGCGCGGCGACGGGGCCTCGGACCGCGGGGCCGGAGCCTCGGTGTGCGGCGGCGTCTCGGCGCGCGGCGTGGGGCTCTCCGCGTGAGGGGTCGGCGGCGCCGACGGGGTGGGGGTGCTGTCCGGGGCGCTGCGCGGGGTCGGCGGTTCGTACGGGGCGAGTTGGGGCGAGTGGTCCGTGCGCGGGGTGGTGGTGCTCGGGCCCTGGTAGGGGGCGGTCTCCGGGCTCGGGGCGGCCGTCTCCGGGGACGGAGTGGCGAAGGTGCGCGGAGCGTCGGGGTTCCGGGGCGTCGGTGCGTGGGAGGTACTGCCGTCCGGCGCGGTGCCGCGCGAGGTGGGCGTGTCGAAGTCGCCGCCGCCACGGGTGTGGTGGCCGTCACTGCCGATCGGGGAGAGCATCGACGGGTCGACCTCGGCATCGCCCCCGTGGGTGTCGGGCTTGCCCGAGGTGGTGGCCCCGCTCGGGCTGCCGGGGTCGGAGGACCCGGACGGCGGGCCGGCGGTGCCGGTGCCGCCACTGCCGGACGAACCCCCCTCCCCCGCACCGGAGTTGCCCGGGCCGCTCGCTCCGGGGCTGTCCGCACCACCACCCGTGAAGTCGGAGGCGTCGGGGATGTCCGAGGAGTTGAACTTCCCCTTCAACGCCGAGGCACCCCGCATGATGGCCGGGCTGCCCGCACCGCTCAACGCGGACCCACCGAGCCCGGAGGGATCCACCTCGCCGGTCAGCGCGAACTGCGTGAACGCGTCCGCACCCACATCCGTGATCGCACCTTCGACCATCTGGGCCGGGAGCCGGTCCATGTTCTTGCCGATGAGCTTGTTGCCCGCGGCGCCAAGACCCTTGCCCAGCACGCCACCTGCGGCGCCGCCGATGGCACCACCGGCGGCGCTCATCCCGAGCTCCTTGCCGTCCAACTCCTTGCGGTTGCCCGCAGCGAGCTGGATCGACTGGGCCAGCAGGTTGATGGCGACCTCCTGGAAGGCCTCCTTCAACGCCAGGATGATGATCTCCTTGGCCAGCTTCTTCAGGATCTGCTGGACCGTCAGCTTGCTCGCCGTGATCGCCGCCGGGATCGCCGCCAACGACGCCCCCGCCGTCACCGGCGCGGCCGCCTCCGCCGTCGCGATCTCGTAGGCCAGGATGCCCAGTTGGGCCACGATCGAGATCTTCGCCGTCTCGGTCGAGTTGGCCATCGCCTCCAGGCTGTCCGCCATCGAGTTGCAGGCCTTCACCATGCCGGGGAAGAAACCGGGCTTCTTCCCGTCGGCCGGGAGGGTGAGGGTCTCCCACTTCTTCGACAACTCGTCCATCGCGGCGCCCTGCTGGCCGTCCAGCGCGCGCTTCATCGCCGAGTCGGCGGCCCGCCCACCCTCCTCGACGGCCTCGGCGGCGGACCGCCAACGCCGCGCCATGTCCCGCATCAGGTCCTCGTCGCCCTCCGGCCAACGCGAACCGGCGAGCAGCATCAGCACCCACTGCAGGGGCTCCGGGAGTTCGACAGCCATCGTGGACCCGTACCCCTAAAAGACAGTTGACCGACGGAAACCGCACGCATGCGGACCGCCAATCAATCCATCACCGGTGACGACGGAGTGCCGCCGAACGTCAACGGAAGTGACGCCCGGGTTAAGGGACTTCGAACGCGCAGGAAGAGGAGCCCTTCGGGCAGGGGAACGTGCCCCAAAGGGCAGGGCGGGCGGGAGCTCCGTCAGGCGCGGCAGGTGCCGGTGGTCCAGTCGACGGTGGCGGTGGGCTGGGAGTGGTGCCATTCGGGGGCGAGGAGGTCGCGGTCGAGTTGGGCGGCGGCGGTGCGGTCCTGGACGATGTAGCCGAAGTCCTGGAGCCAGGCGGGGTAGAGGTTCTTGGAGCCGATGTAGAAGGCCGAGTCGTCGACCGACACCAGCTTGTGGTGCAGGGCGTAGGGGCGGCCGTCGGCCCAGGTGGCGGTGGGGGCGGCGCGGAAGGTGGCGAGCTGGAGGTTGCCGCACATCGTTGCGGTGGCCTTGCCCTGATCGCCCGTCAGGGCGGCCAGTCGGGCCTTGAGCACGTCGCTGATCTCGGCGAGCGACTTGATCTGGGAGTAGCCGCCGCTGCCGACGGCGCCGCGGTTGGCCGGGTCGCTGACCACGATCCGCACCTTGACGCCGGCTGCCAGCTTGGCCGCCAGCAGGTCGTAGAGGCGGGAGTCGTAGCGGGGCAGCGGCGGGCAGGAGGCGTTCATGTCCTGCTGGGAGATCTCGAGGTGCCGCTGGGCGCTGCCGACGAGGGCGCGCAGGGCGTTCTCCTCGGGGTTGACCGTCTCGTAGTCGCGGTTGGCGTTGGTGTTGTCGGAGAGGGTGAGCGGGCCGCACTTGGCGTCGGCCGCGCCGTTCACGGGCCCGGGCCGGTAGGCGGACCTGGGGTCCTTGTCCTTGATCCCGACGCCGAGGCCGCCGACGGCGATCACCGGGACGGTGCCGGTGGCGGGGGCGACCGGGTTGAGCTCGCGCTCCAGCGAGGGGCGGCAGGCGCTGCCGTCGGAGGAGGCGAACCAGGCCATGTCGAACACCCCGGTCCGGCTGCAGGTCCACTCCCACAGGGTGTCCAGGTAGCGGGCGGCGGAGGTGGCGGCGGGGCCGCTCAGCGCGAGGTCGACGTCGGTGACGGGGTGGGCGGTGTCGAGGTAGTCGTTCTTCCAGCCGTTGATGCCACCGGCGATGACGGTGCGTCCGTCGACCACCAGGAGCTTGGAGTGGTTCCACGAGAACGCGGTGCGCGAGGTGGTCATCGAGGCGAGGCCGAGGCTGACCGAGGCGGCCGCGGGGCCGAGCTTGGCGATCAGCTCGTCGCGGTAGCGGGAGGGCAGGACGTTCGCGTGGTAGACCGGTGCGGCTCCGACCAGGATCCGCACGACCGGTCGGTGGCCGGCCGCGACCGAGGCCTTGAGACCGGCCACCAGGGCGTCCTGGAAGCCGCCCTCGGGGAACGGCGCGAGGGTGGAGACGTCGACGGTGCGGGTGGCGGCGGCGACGTCGGCGGTCATCTTGGCGAGCAGGGCGCGGGTTCCGACCCGGTCGGCGCAGGTGGCGTCGCCCCAGCAGCCGGGGGTCTGGAGCAGCCAGCCCGCCGGGTCCCCGGCGGTCCCGGCCAGGCTGTTGCCCTCGGTGCGCTGCCAGACGGTGCCCTCAAGCCCGGGCGACACCTCCCGCAGGACGCGCTCGACGGCGTCGAGGTGCGCGGCGCCCCCGGCCGGGCCGGAGTCGGCGTGGGCGGGCAGGGCCGGCGCGACGGCCAGCAGCACACCGGTGGCGAGGGCAGCGGCGAGGACGGTGCGCGGGGCGCGACCGGAACGAGACACGTGACGATCCTTCAGAACGTGGCGGTCGGTAGGTGGTTCACCGCCTGGACGCCCTGAGATTACCGACTGGTAATGTCGCCGCGCGCCCGTCGTCCGACCCCCGCCGTTCGGAGGTGTCGCCCCCCGGGCCGCTCAGCCGCCTCCCGACGGCACGGGGTCCAGCAGGTCCTCGAAGGCGTCGGGCAGGGCCCGCCAGCCGGCCTCGCCGGTGGCCAGCTCCGCGTCGGTGAGCAGGCAGGAGTCGAGCAGTCGGACGATCCCCTCGGCGTCCAACCCCTTCGCGGTGAAGCAGAGTTGCTGGACACGGTCACCGTGCAGCGGGTCCCAGTCCAGGGCGGCGGCGGCCCGGCGGGCGGGCGGGTAGAGCTCCCAGGCGGCGTCCGGCAGGGTGGTGAGCCAGGGACCACAGGCCTCCACCGTGAGGCCGGCCCCGGCGGCGTCCCAGGCGAGCATCAGCTCGGGCCGGTTGGCCAGCCAGAACCGGCCGCGGCTGCGCTGGGCGGCGGGGACGAGCTGCTCCAGGGCCTCGTGCAGCCGGGCCGGGTGGAGCGGGCGGCGGCGTTCCCAGACCACGGTCGCCACCCCGCACTCGTCCCGCTCCTGCGGGAGCAGGGCGAGCGCCGGGTTGACCCGGTCGCGGGCGGCGGGGACGTCGAAGCCGCCGAGGGCGGACCGGATCAGCTCGCCGGTGCCGAGCCGCACCAGCCGTGCGGTGGGGCGGAGTTGGCGCAGCATCGCGAGCCCGGCCGGGTCGGCGCCGCGGGGCACCGCCAGGGTGGTGGCGTACTCGATCTGGTGGGCCAGCGCCTCGGCCCGGGTGCGGCGGTCCCGGGCCGAGGTCTGCTCACCGTGCTCGGCCAGTTCGTCGGGGACGGAGAGTTCGCCGATCAGCCGGTCGGGGCTCAACGCCGTCACCACACCGGCGAGTTCGACCAGCTCGGCCATCCGCCGCACGCCGGTCGCGCCGCCGGTCACGCCGTCGGCCAGCACCTCGACCGCCGGGTGCGGGTCGCTGCCGCCCCAGAGTTCGACCACCGCCAGCCCGTGGCTGCCCTGCTCGGCGATCCGTGCCAGCTCGGGCAGCAGGTCCTCGCGCAGCGCGCAGCACGGGCAGTCGTTGGCGAGCGGCACCTCGGCGGTGGCGTGCCGGTGCCCGTGGGCGTCGCGCAGTTCGCGGTGGACGGTGCCGAGCGGGGCGTCGCGGAGGTCGTGGTGGAGTACCACCGCCTCGATCCCCCCGGCCGTCAACTCCTCCACGGCGCGCCGCCGTTCCTCCCGGTGCAGCCCGGCCACCACCACCATGGGCAGCCGGATCAGGTCCTCCGTCACGGCTACCAGCTCGCCTTCCGCACGCCGGGCAGGTGGCCCGCGTGGGCCTCCTTGCGCAGGTTGATCCGGGAGAGCCCGAAGGCCCGCAGGTAGCCGCGCGGGCGGCCGTCCACCGCGTCCCGGTTGCGCAGCCGGGTGGCACTGGCGTCGCGCGGCTGGCGGTCCAACTCGGCTCGGGCCGCGGCCCGTTCGGCCTCCCCACTGCCGGGGTGGGTGATCAGCCGCTTGAGCTCGGCACGCCGTTCGGCGTACCGGGCGACGGTCGACCGGCGGCGGGCGTCCTTGGCGATCTTGCTCCGCTTGGCCATCAGACCTTCCCTCCCCGGGCGCGGATCCGGGCGACGGCGGCCTCGACGCCGATCCGGTCGACGGTCTTCACGGCGGCGGCACTGAGCGTCAGCCGCACGTGGCGGCGCTCACCGGCGAGCCAGTGGCGGCGGCGCTGGATGTTGGGGTCGAAGCGGCGCGGCGTGCGGCGGTGCGAGTGCGAGATCGCACGGCCGAAGCCGGGCTTGCGGCCGGTCAGTTGGCAGTGGGCGGACATGGCGGGACTCCGTCGGTCGCCGGGATGGGGCAGGACCCGGCCCACGCTACACTAATTGAAAATGATTTCCATCTAGCTGCCGTCGGCACCGCCGGCCGGCAGGTCACGGCGGGACTTGAGCGGGCCGATCAGGAGGGTCAGCGGAGAGGCCGCCATCGCGGCGGCGACCAGCCAGAGGGTGGGGCGCAGGCCGACGGCCTCGGCCAGGGCGCCGCCCAGCAGGCCGCCCAGCGGGATGGTGCCGAAGTTGAGGAACATCATGCCGGCGCTGACCCGGCCGAGCAGCGGGCGCGGGGTGTAGAGCTGGCGGAAGCTGCCGCGGATGACGTTGCTCACCACCGTGCCGAGGCCGATCATCAGCCCGCCGCCGACCAGCAGGGCCAGCCGGGGGCCGGGGGCGGCCAGCGGGATCACCAGCGCGAACGGGACGGTGCCGAACAGCGCGGTCAGCAGCCCGCGCGCGGTCCCGAGGCGGGCGGCGATCCGGGTGGCCAGGGTCGCGCCGAGCACGCCGCCGACGCTGATGCCCGCCATCAGCAGGCCCACCAGGCCGGTGGGCAGGCCGAGTTCGCGGACCAGGAAGACCACCAGCACGGCCTGGTAGGCGATGAACGCCAGGTTGAAGAGCGCCCCGAAGACGGCGAAGACCCGGAGGTAGGGGTCGCGGACGACGAAGCGCAGGCCCTCGCGGATGTCACGGCCCAGCGCCGCGTTCTCCCGGCGCTCGACCGGCTCCTCCTTCGCGCGGATGCCGAGCAGGCAGAGGGTGGAGACGGCGAAGGTCGCGGCGTCGGCCAGCAGCCCGCCGAGGACACCGAGCAGCTGGGCGATCGCTCCGGCCAGGCCCGGCCCGGCGACCTGGGCGAAGGCCTCCGAGCCCTGCATCTTCGCGTTGCCCGCCGCCAGCTCCTCGGCGGGCAGCAGCGAGGGGAGGTAGACCTGGTAGGCGGCCTGGAAGAAGACCCCGGCGGTGCCCAGGAGCAGTGCGGTGAGGGCGAGTTGGGTGAAGGTCAGCACGCCCAGCCAGGAGCTCGCCGGGACGCTGACCAGTAGGGACATCGAGAGCAGGTTGCAGCCGGCCATCAGCGGGCGCCGGGGCATCCGGTCCACCCAGGCGCCGGCGGGCAGGCCGACCAGCAGCCAGGGCAGCCAGGTCATGGCGGTGAGCACCCCGACCTGGAAGGCGGAGGCGTCGAGCACCGTGACGGCGGCGAGCGGCACGGCCACGCCGCTGATCCCGCTGCCGATCTTGCCGGCGGTCTCGCCGAACCAGAACAGCCGGAAGTCGCGGGCGGCGTCCGGCGCACGGGGCGGGGCCGGAGCCGGAGCCGGGGCCGGTGAGGTCGTGGTGGTGGTCACGGCTGGGCCGGCATTCCGTACGAGAAGACCAGGACCGACTGCCGCTCGCGCCCGTCGTCGGGGATCTCCCGCGTCCCCCACTTGAGTTGGATCGCGATGATCTCCCGCGCCATCTCCTCCAGCTCCTCCGGGGTGAGCATCAGCCAGCGGTCGGCGACGAAGGAGGTGTCCACCCACTCCTCGGGCTGCTCCCCGAGCAGCCACTCGCGCGCGGCAGTGGTGTGGCGGTCGAGCAGCATCGACTGGACGGTCTGGGAGACGAGCGCGGCGGCCGGATCGGCCGCGAAGTCGCTCCGGTTCCACGAGAGGTTCGCCGAGGAGCGGCGCCACCAGCGCTCCCGCTTGTCGCGGGCGAGTTCGGGTGCCTCCTCGATGATCCCGGCGGCGCCGAGCACGCGCAGGTGGTGGCTGACGTTGCCGACCGCCTGGCCGGTCCGCTCGGCGAGGGTGCTGGCGGTGGCGGGACCGTAGGCCCGGAGGATGTCCGCCAGGCGGCGGCGCAGGGGGTGGGCCAGGGCCGAGAGGCGCTCGGAGTTCTTGATCTGATCCTCTGTCATACGACGATCCTGGCATGCACAAGAGGCATTGTGCAATGCCTCTTGTGCATGCGTTCCCAGCTGCCGGCCGGTCAGCCGCCGAGGATGCCGCCCTTCTGGAACTGGTCGACCGGCGCGTTGCTGCAGGCGTTCTTGTTGCCGAAGTCGGCACCGACGCCGGTGGCGTTGGGCACCGCGCACCGCAGGTCGACCATCACCAGCGGGGCGCCGTTGCTGTTGATCACGCCGTTCTGGGAGCCGACCAGGGTGTCGCCGAAGTGGTTGCCGAAGGTGCCCTCGGAGGGGCCGCCGTTCTCGTACATCCGGTAGGCGTCGATGGCCTGACGGGCGTTGTCGTTGGTGTCGGCGCCCATGGTGGTGGCCGCGGTGGCGGTGCCGGTGAGCGAGACGGAGGCGGAGACGGCGAGCGCGGCGCCGGCCAGGAACTTCTTCACGGGTTGCTCCGATGCGTAGGAGGGAGGGTGACGAGGCGTCGACAGTCGCAACGGTGAGCGAGTCACTGGGTCACCGTCGATTCGCCCGGGCGGCGCAGGAACGTTCTGCCGAACGCATGAGCCCTTGCTCCGGACGGATGTCCGTCAAGTCACCTCCCCCCGATTCCCTCGTTCCGGTAGGGCAACGGCTCCACCAGGAGCCCGGAGATTCGGGAGCACCCATGAAGAAGGTCCTGACCGGGGCCGTCCTGGCCCTCTCCGCCGCGGTGTCGATCGCGAGCCCGGCCATGGCCGAGGGCACCTACGGCAGCCACTTCGGCGACACCCTGGCCGGTTCGCAGAACGGCGCGGTCAACAGCAACGGCGCCCCGCTGGTCGACGCCGACCTGCGCTGCGCGGTGGCCAACGCGACCGGCGTCGCCGGCGTGTGGGGCAACGAGAACGTCTGCAACGAGGCGCAGGTCGCCCAGTTCCAGAAGGGCGGCGTGCTCGGCGGCTGACCCTCCCTCGACTCCCGTCCCCCACCGCCGCATTCACACCCCTCACCCAGGAGAACACCATGATCAAGAAGGTCCTGTCCGGCACCGCCCTCGCCATGTCCGCCGCCGTCGCCGTCGCGGCCCCCGCCTCCGCCGCCGAGTGCATGGGCATGGAGACCCAGGAGAGCGCGCAGGGCGCCATCAGCTCGTACCAGATGCACGGCGGCGGTGACACCACCGCCGGCGAGGGCACCTTCGGCAACCACTTCGGCGACACCCTGGTCGGCTCCCAGAACGGCGTGATCAACAGCAACGGCGCCCCGCTGGTCGACGCGGACCTGCGCTGCCTGGCCGACAACGCGACCGGCGTCGCGGGCGTCTGGGGCAACAAGAACGCCTGCAGCGAGGCCCCGGTGGACCAGTTCCACAAGGGCGGCGTGCTCGGCGGCTGACCCCTCGTCACCGCGCGGGGGCCCGGCCCGCTCGATGGGTACGGGCTCCGGCCCCCGCGCGGACAGAACTCCTAGGATGGCCCGATGCCCGAGCTCCGCGTCCACCGAGTGACCAAGTACGACCCGGCCGACCGCAACGAGCACGGCTGGTACGAGGGCCCGCTCGACATCGACTGCGACGAGGGCCCGATCGAGGCCGCGTACCTGGAGAGCGCCGCCGCCTTCGCGCGGGCGGCCGGGGTGGAGCGGCTGACGGTGCGTGATCCGGGTGGGATCACGATCGACGACTGGACCGGGCCGACCGCCGGACGGACCGGTGCGGCCGGCCTGTTCGCGGAGCCGACCGACTTCCACGACGGCGCCGAGGTGGACCTCGCCACCGGCGTGGAACTGGTCCGGGCGATGCTGCGGGGAAGCGGCGGGTGGTGCCGCCTGGAGGACGGCGACCGCTTCTTCCTGCACGTCGGGTACGACCTGTACATGTACGTCGGCACGACCGGTCCGGTCGGGCCCGGGGTCGAACGGGCACGGGAGCTCGGCCTCTTCCCCGAGCCCCTCGACGAGTCGCCGTACGCCCCCGAGCCGGACGGGAGCGCCGCCGAGACGCCGGCCGACGCGGGGTACTGGGAGCGGCTGGAGCGCGCGGTCGCGGCGGGCGAGGTACGGCTGCTCCAGGAGTACTTCGCGGGGAACGCGGCGCGTTGGCACCGGCTCGCGGACCGGGACGACGTGGCAGCCGTCCGCGCCCGTCTCGTACCGCGGTCGCGGCTGTCCGCCTGGCCCTCGCTGTTCGGCGCCGGACCGGCCGAGGTG
>NZ_BAAAYB010000119.1:0-47448 GCF_039535905.1 Kitasatospora albolonga
ACGGGGGCCGAGGTGCTCTGGGCGGTCTCGATGTCCTCGTGGAGGTCGTGGGTGGCCTCGGCGGTGGACGTGGCGGTGGCCAGCAGGCAGAGCAGCAGTGCGGCCCCGGCGCGGCGGGCCAGGCCCGGGGACGGGGCGGGGGGCTGGAGGAGGGCCTGCATGCGGAGGGGGACGGGCCGGCGGTGGCGGCGAAGGCGGGGCGGGGCGGACGGCGGACGGGACGGGGCGAGGCGGCTGTCCCGATGCCCGGGCGGGTGAGGCGGCGGTCTCCCACGGTGGCGGCGGCGACCTCGTCGGCCAGCGTTCGGCGTGGAGGGCCAGCGGTGCGCGCAGCCCTCGTACGGCCGGGTGGAGCAGAACGGCGAGGTCGGTGACCAGGGTCAGCAGGTGGTGCCGGCCGGCGAGGTGGGCGCGTTCGTGGGCGAGCAGGACGGCTGCTCGTCGTGGTGAGGGCACGGAGCATGCCGGAGGTGACGACCACGAGGCCGGGGCGGCCGGGGAGGGCGAAGGCGTCCGCACTCGTCGCAGCAGGACGACCAGGTCGCCGGCCCGGCGGGCCGCGCGGAGTTCGGCGGGATCGGGCGGGCGCGCGACGGCGGACGGCTCGCACGGTGGCGCCCGGCCGCGGGCAGGCGGGAAGGGCGGCCAGCCGAGGGCGAGGGTGACGGGCCCGTCAGGGAGCAGGGGCGGGAGAGGTGGCCGAGGGCGGCGAGGAGGGGGAGTGCAGCAGCGCGCTGAGGGCGAGCAGGCGAGCGCGGCGGTGGACAGGGCGCCGGCGAGTGCGCCGTGACGGTCAGCAGGAGTGCGGCGGTGCGCGGTGCGAGGAGCGCGGCCAGGCGCCGCGCGAGCGGGGTGATGAGCCACGGGGCGAGCAGCGGAGCCCAGACCGCCAGGTCATCGCGGTCCTGCGGGTCGGAGGAGGCGGTGAGGAGGGCGCGGGACGAGGTCCTCGTCGTCGGGGCTGAGCTGGGAGATGAAGCGGGCCAGGGTGCCGGTGCGGTCCGTCCCCTTGTCGAGTTCGGAGTGCATGCGCCGGGCGGAGAGGGCGGCCGGATCCTCGACGGCAGGGGCGGTAGGTGAACGCGCGGCCCTGGCGGGTGCGGTGGACGGTGCCCTTGTCGTGCAGGCGGGCGAGGATCGTGGCGACGGTGGTGCGGGCGAGTCCGGCGGGGAGGGCGTGTTGGAGCTCGGTCGGGGTGAGCGGGCGCTCGGCGGCCCACAGGGCGGCCAGGACGGCGGCTTCCAGCTCGCCGGCCGGGCGTCGCGTCGCGTCGTTCACCGGGCTCCTCGCTTCCTCCGTATGACTACATCACCGTAGACCGCTGTCGGAGTCTAGTGCCGGGCGGCGGTGCGGCCTCCGGGGCTACGGCCGGGGCCGGGGGTGCGATGGAGGCGCCCGGGCGGAGGGAGGGCAGGAGCAGCGCCAGCCAGAACGCGGCGAGCAGCCAGCCGCCGAGGACGTCGGCGGGCCAGTGGACGCCGAGGTGGATGCGGGTGAGCCCCACCCCGGCGGCGGTGCCGATCACGGCTGCGGCCAGGGGGACACCGCGCCCGGCGCGCACGGTGGTCAGCAGGGCCCAGGCGAGCAGCCCGGCGGCGACGGCGGAGGTGAAGGCGTGCCCGGAGGGGTAGGCGTAGCCGCTCGGGTGGGCCGCGACCCAGTCCGCCACCGGCGGCCGGGGCCGCGCGAAGAGCCACATCAGGCCGTGGCGGACCAGCTGCCCGCCGGCCAGCACGAGCACCGGCGCGAGCGCGGTGACCAGTCGGGCCCGGGTGTCGGCCGTGTCAGGCCGGTGGCGGGAGAGGAGCAGGCCGGCCGCCGCGGCGGCCAGGTAGGGCGGGACGCCGGTGCCGAGGAAGGTGACGGCCACCGCCAGGTGCACCGACCACCCGGGACGGTGACCGACCGCCCACCGGTGCAGCTCGGCCTCCCCGGGCAGCGGGGCGAACCCCCGTGCGGCGAGCACGGTGGTCAAGGCTGCGAACAGCGTCCAGCGCGAGCAGCGCGGGAGCCCACCGGCGCAGCCGCGCCGCCCGGGCGGTCATGCGCTGACCAGGGTGCGCAGTCGGCCGGAGCGCAGCGTGGTGACGAGCGGTGCGCCGAGGCGGGCGGCACCGGCCAGCAGCAGGCCGAGGGCGGTGCCGATCAGGGCTCCGGCCAGGACGTCGTGCGGGTAGTGCACGCCGACGAAGACCCGGGAGACCCCCATCGCCACGGCGGCCAGGCCCGCGAGGGCGCCGAGCCGGCGGTCGCAGCGCCACAGCACCGCGGCGGCGGCGAAGGCGATCACCGTGTGGTTGCTGGGCAGGGACCAGTCCCCGGCCGCCGGGCACGCTTCGAGGGTCGCCCTGGCGGGGAGCACATGGCAGGGCCTGGGCTCGCGCAGCACCGACTTCAGCGCGGTGTCCAGCGCGAAGGCCGCCACCCACGATCACCGGCGCGGCGAGCGCGACGGCCATCACCGGCGCGGCGGCCCGGCGGGCCCGCCACCAGCCGATGAGCATCAGCACGGCGAAGACCACGAGTCCGTACGCCGACCAGGCGGCCACCGTCTCGCCGACCGCGTACGGCGCGCGGTGCGCGAGCGCGGTGACGTCCAGGTACAGCGACCCGTCGACCCGCGAGCCGTCCAGCGCGAGCAGGGTGCCGGTCACCGGGCACCGGCCTTCGAGGCCTGAGCGGCCTGCGCGGTCTTGCGCGAGCGCAGCAGTTCCAGGGCCAGCGGTGCCAGGGAGACGACGACGACGGCGGCGACGATCGGCAGGAGGTGGCGGTCGACATTGGGAACGGAGGAGCCGGCGAACAGCACCACGGCGATGCCCAGGGCGCCGAACGCGGCCAGCGGTGAGCTCGCGTCCAGGACGTTCACGGCCAGGAAGTGGGCAGGGTCGGGCATGGGCATGCGCCTCTCCTCGGGGGCGGCGCTGCCGTCCACGGTTGTCTACATCAATGTAGACACAAACCTCGTGCGCAGGCCAACTCCCTCCCGCGGTCGGCGAGCCGCCCGACGGGGACTGTTGGGCGGCCACCCCCGGTGCCCGTAAGGTTTGGAAAGGCACACCTAAGTGATCGGCCCGGGACCACCCGGGCGGCCGGGGGAGCAGGATGGGAGCGACATGGAGCACGACAGTCCGGAGGCCAGGCGCCCGCACGGCGAGCTCGTCGCCGACGTGATGGCCGTCCTGTGGGCCGCCGACGCCCCGATGACGCCCCAGCAGGTCAACGCCGCACTCGACCGCGACCTGGCCCGCACCACCGTGGGCACCATCCTCATCCGCCTCCACGAGAAGGGCACCCTGACCCGGGTGCGCTCCGGCCGCGGCTACGCCTACGCGGCGGCCGATGACGCCGCCGGCCTCGTCGCCGGCCGGATGCGCCGCGAGCTCGACGCCGGAGCCGACCGCGACCTCGTCCTGCAGCGCTTCGTCTCCTCCCTCTCCGGCGACGACGAGGACGTGCTGCGCCGCCTGCTCCGGCAGGCCGAGAACCCCGTGCGGGAGGGCTCGTGACGCTGGTCCTGCTCCTGGTCGTCGCGGCACTGGCATTCCCCTGGATCGTCGTCGCCGCGGCGCGCCGCCTCGCCGCCGCCCTGCCCCCGAAGGAGGCCTGCGCGGCGATCGTCTCGGCGGCCGTGCTGGCCGCCGGCGGCACCGGCGCGGCCCTGTTCGGCCTCGCCCACGTCCCCTTCCTCGCCGGTCTGGAACGGCTCACCCTCGCCCAGGTCACCACCGAGTGGCCCGCCGCCCTGCCGGTCGCCGTGCTCGCCGCGGCCGTCATGGCCGCCCAGCTCGTCCTGGTCGTCCGCCGCTGGTTCGAGCACCGCTCCCTGCTGGCCCGCGCCTGGGCCGACGCCGCGGACGCCGAAGCGGACGGCGGGCTGCTCGTGGTGCCGGGGGAGGGCCCCGACGCCTTCGCCCTGCCCGGCCGGCGCCGCCGCCCCGGGGCGATCGTCGTCACCCGCGCCATGCTCCGGGCGCTCGGCGAGGAGGAGCGCGAGGTCCTCGTCGCCCACGAGCGGGCCCACCTCGCCGGCCGCCACCCACCTGCTCTCCGTCACCGTCTACCTGGCCGCCGCCGTCCACCCCGCCCTGCGCTCACTGCGCCCGGTGCTGGACTTCCACCTGGAGCGGTGGGCGGACGAGGCGGCGGCCCGCGAGGTCGGCGACCGCCGCCTGGCCGCCGCCGTGATCGCCCGCGCGGCCCTGGCCGGAAGTGCGGCCAAGTCCCGGCGCGGCCCGCTGCTCGCGGTGAGCAGCGGGCCGGTGCCGCAGCGGGTCGAGGCCCTTCTCGGTCCGGTGCCGGTGCGGCCCGAGGCCGCCTCCGCCCGGGCCTCCGCCCTCGGCCTCGTCCTGGCGGTGGTCACGTGTGCCGTCGCGGCCGTCGCCGTCGCCTACGGCCTCCACGAGTACGTCGAACTCGCCGCCGAGGTGATCCGGGCTCGCTGACCGCCGATGGGGACGCAGGTGTGGTGAGCCTGGGCTCACTTCGCGCACCGGCCGTCGAGGGAACCGCCGGCACACGGCCCCGGGCAGCCGAACCGTCACTGCCGTGTCCGGGCGCGCAGGGCCTGGACGGACCAGTCGAGCACCGGTGCCAGACTCTCCGGGGCCGACCAGCCGTTGACCACCGCGAGGAGCCGGAGGTACCGCTCCCGGCGGGGGTCGTTCACGCTCTCCAGCCGAGTCACCAGCCGCCGGCGGAGCTCGACGTCGTCCGGGCGGCCGAGGAGGTGCGCGTAGTGCGCCGTGAACGCCGCCACGATCGGATCGGCCCGGGGCGAGGCCGGGTCGATGCCGGCCGTCAGGGCCGGGCCGACCTGGTCGCGGACGGCTGCGGCGATGTCGCGGCGCGGGATCGTCGTGCCGCCGAGGGCCTGCTCGGCTGCCTGCTCCTCGGCCATCAATCGCACGGCGGCGCGGAAGTCCGGGTCCAGGGACAGTTCGGCCAACTCCACCCAGGCCTGGACCTGTTCCTCCTCCGGGTTGTCGGGCAGTTCGGGGGTCATCGAGCGCATGGCTCCCGCGAACGCGGGGGCGGCGTCGAGACCGCCGAAGACGGCGTCGAGGAAGTCGCCGATCAGACGTCGGCGTCCGTCCTCGGAGAGCTGGGCCAGTCGGTGCATGTGTTCCGTCTCCTCGGGTGTGGACCCGCGCTCGGCCACCGCCGTCAGCACCGCGCGTCGCAGGCTGAGGACGCGGATCTGCACGGCCAGTGCTTCGGCGTGCGCCGCGGCGACTGCGGGGAGCGCGAGCTCGCGGTCCACGACCTTGCGGATCGTGGGGAGGTCCAGTCCCAGCTCGCGCAGGGTCCGTACGAGGTCCAGGCGTGCGACGGCGTCGATGGTGTAGCGGCGGTAGCCGGCCGGGCTGCGGTCGGTCGGCGCCACGATTCCGCGATCGGAGTAGAACCGGATGGTCTTGACCGTGAGACCGGTCCGCCGAGCGAGCTCGCCGATCGAGTAGAGCGTGTCGCCGTCCATGCCCCCACCTTCGTGTCTCCCCCTGATGGAGACTCAAGCCCCTTCGCCTGCCGGTAGCCAACCACTCCTCGTCCGTGGGTACGCCCGGGTGGATCGTGTGGTGACTACGTCGATGTAGACGGATGGCCGATTCCTGAACTAAGGTACGCCTAACCTAATGTCGCCCTCGCGGGCGGCGACCTGCTCGTTTCTCGATGCCCATCCACCCGTGGAGTCTCTTGATGTCCGTCCGCCGTTCGCACCTCGCCGCGCTGCTCACCGTCGCCGTGGCCGGAGTCGCGCTGACCGCGTGCACCGAGCAGAAGAAGGACGTCTCCTCGGACGGCGCGGTGCAGGTGAACGCCACCGACTCCGCCTGCGAGCTGTCGAAGACCACCTTCCCGGCCGGTCCGGTCAACTTCTCGGTCACCAACAAGGGTTCGAAGACCACCGAGGTCTACGTCTACGCGGCGGGGCGACAAGATCGTCACCGAGCGGGAGAACATCGGCCCGGGCACCAGGCCACCATCACCGCCGAGATCAAGGCCGGCGAGTACGAGGTGGCCTGCAAGCCGGGCATGGTCGGTGACGGCATCCGCCAGAAGATCACCGTCACCGGTGACGCGGCCCAGGCCAAGAGCGACCCGCGCCTGACCGCGGCGGTCACCGCCTACCGCACGTACGTGCAGGAGCAGGCCGACGCCACCATGCCGCTGGTGCGGAAGTTCGCCGACGCCGTGAAGGCGGGCGACCTGGAGGCCGCCAAGGCCGCCTACGCCCCCTCCCGGGTGGGCTGGGAGCGCACCGAGCCGGTGGCCGAGAGCTTCGGCGACATCGACCCGAAGACGGACGTCCGCGAGGACGGCCTGGAGCCGGGCCAGGAGTGGACGGGCTGGCACAAGCTGGAGAAGTCGCTCTGGGCCGACGGCAGATCACCGACGAGGACAAGAAGCTGGCCGACCAGCTGGTGGCGGACTTGACGGAGTGGCAGAAGGTGGTCGGCACCGCCGAGATCACCGCCACCTCGATGGCCAACGGCGCCAAGGAGCTGCTGGACGAGGTCGCCACCGGCAAGGTCACCGGTGAGGAGGAGGCGTTCAGCCACACCGACCTGGTGGACTTCAACGCCAACGTCGAGGGTGCGCTGAAGGCGTACGAGCTGCTCAAGCCGGTCGTCGCGGAGAAGGACGCGGAGCTGGCCAAGACCCTGGACCAGGAGTTCGCCGCGCTTGAACACCCTGCTCGCCAAGTACAACCAGGGCGGTACCTGGACCTCCTACGACAAGGTCGGCCGACACCGAGCGCAGGCCTTCTCGGACGCCGTCAACGCCCTGGCCGAGCCGCTCTCCAAGCTCGCCGCCGCGACCGTCGTCAACTGAGCCCCCGTCAACTCCTCAAGGAGAACGCCGTGTTCGCAACTACCTGATAGGACTGCGCGAGGGCCTGGAAGCCGGCCTCGTGGTCTGCATCCTGATCGCCTACCTGGTCAAGACCGGGCGCCGGGACCGCCTCGCGCCGGTGTGGGCGGGGATCGCCGCCGCCGTGCTGATCAGCATGGCCTTCGGCGCGGCGCTCCAGTTCGGCTCCAGCCAGCTGACCTTCGAGGCTCAGGAGACGGTCGGCGGCACGCTGTCGATCGTCGCCGTCGGCCTGGTCACCTGGATGGTGTTCTGGATGCGCCGCACCGCCCGGCACCTCAAGGCGGAGCTGCACGGCAAGCTGGACGCGGCCATCGCGATGGGCACCTTCGCCCTGGTCACCACCGCCTTCCTGGCGGTGGGCCGCGAGGGCCTGGAGACGGCCCTGTTCATCTGGTCCGCCGTCGCCGCCACCGATGACGGCGTGCGCCCGCTCGTCGGCGCCACGCTCGGCCTGCTCACCTCGGTCCTGCTCGGCTGGCTGTTCTACCGCGGCGCGCTGAGGATCAACCTGGCCAAGTTCTTCACCTGGACCGGCGCCATGCTGGTGGTCGTCGCGGCCGGCGTGCTCGCGTACGGCGTCCACGACCTCCAGGAGGCCGGGCTGCTTCCCGGGCTGCACAGCGTGGCGTTCGACATCAGCTCCACCGTCCCCAAGGACAGCTGGTACGGGACCTTGCTCAAGGGCGTGTTCAACTTCCAGCCCGACCCGACGGTGCTCCAACTGGTCGTCTGGGCCGGCTACCTGCTGCCCACGCTCGCCTGGTTCGTCCGTCCGGCGAGCTCCCCCGCGCCCCGTCCCGCTGCGGCGCCGACGCAGGACCAACCCGCGTAACCCCGGCTCGGAGAGCCCCACTCACCCACTCTCCGAGCCCGTCACCAGCAGGCCGCACCGCCCCGGCATCTCCCCGCTCCTCACCCGGCCGGTGCGGCCTGTCGCGTTCCTCCACACCTCACCACCCAAGGAGGGCCCCGTGGCCCCGTTGTCGCTTCCGCATGCCCACGCGCCGCTGGCCGGCGCCGTACCGTCCACCCCCCTCGGCCCCTTCGCCGACAGCGCGGTGAACTGGGCGGTGTGGGTGACCCTGATGGCGGCGGTCGGCCTGCTGGCCCTCGCGCTGCTCGCCGCCGTCCCCGCCGCCGTCCGCAACGCCGCCGACTCCGCGCCCGCCGTCACCGGACGCCTGGCCCTGGCTGCGGTGGTCGTCGGGGTGCTGGCCGTGCCCGCCGTGCTGACCGAGCTGGCGCACGCCCGCCTCGCCGAGCCACGGCTACGACTACGCGAAGGCGTTGGAGCTCGCTCTTCGACGGCAGCAACAAGGGCCGCCTGTCCGGCATCGAGGTCACCTCCTCCCTGCTCGGCGCCCTGCTGGCCGCCCCGCTGACGGTGCGTTCGATCGCGGCCGGCCGGGCGCGCGGCCCGCTGCTGTCCGCGGCCCTGCTCTGCGCCGCGGTCGCGCTCGGCGCCACCAAGTTCCCCTCGCAGGCACCGGCAGACCGGGGCGGGGGCACCTTCGACGCCGTGGTCTGGCAGCTGCACCTCCAGGGCGGCGGCGTCTGGATCGGGGGCCTGCTCGGGCTGCTGCTGCTCGCACTCCCCGCGGTCGTCAACGGCGCCGGGCGCCGTGCCTTCTGGTCGGCCGTCATCCGGCGCTTCTCGGTCGCCGCGATGGCCTGCGTCGCCGCCATCACCCTGTCCGGGCTGTTCCTCTACTGGGCGCACGTGGACGGGCTCTCCCAGCTGCTGAGCACCATGTACGGCCGGGTGCTCGGCGTCAAGATCCTCATCTTCGGCGGATGCTGCTGATCGGCGCCTTCAACCAGTTCTGGCTGCACCCCCGCATCGAAGCCTGCGCGAGGAGGGCGACCAGCGGGCCGCCTGATCACCGTGCTGCTGCGCCGCTTCCCGGCCGTGATCGCCGTCGAGGTTGCTGCTCGGCCTGGCCCTGCTGTTCGTCGCGCCGTTCCTCCACGGCTCCGCCCGGAACCAGGCCCACCAGGCCGACGTGGCCAGGCCGGTCCGCGACCGACATCCCGGCGAAAGAAGCTGCCCGAAGCTCCCGGCCAAGAAGGTCAGCACCTCGACCTGGGTCTGGGGCACGGCCGAGACGGCCGCCGTGGTCGTGGTGATGATCGGCGGGTACCGCTCTTTCTCCGGCCGGCTGGCCGCGCGCCCGTCGCGAGAACGGCGCCGTGCCCGCCACGAGTTGACGGGCGAGGACGATCGCCGTCAGGGCCCGGGGCCGCGCACGTCGAGGCCGTTTTCGGTGAGGCACCCTTGACAGTCGGGTGGTCCAGACCAGCAGGATGTGACCCGGCCGGAGTGCCTCAGGCCGCCGAAGTCCCCACCTCCGAAGGGAGCGCGCGGCCCGATGGCCGGACCCGTTCGCGCACCGCTCCGAGCCCTGCTCGCCGGAAGCCGTCACCGCCGCCGCCCTCGCCGGCGCGGCGCTCACCGGCTCCGGCACCGTCCATGCGGCAGGCTCCCACTGCCCGCCCCCACCTCCTCCCGTCGCCCCTCCGCGTCGGGTGTCCCAGGTGCCCGCCGTCCAGGTGCGGCTCAGCCCGGGCCTCGGGCACGGTGACCGCCGGTTCGTCGACCACACCGCGACCGTGAGCACGGCCATCATCAACAACGGCTCGAACACCTCCCGTCGCGATGGCGGTCACCGGCGTTCCCGCAGGGGTCACCGCCTCGTGTCAACCCCGTCCTCGGTCAGCGGGAGCGCCGGCGCCACCCTGTCGGTGTCGACCGCGTCCACGGCCGTCCCCCGGCACCTACCCGCTGACGGTCAAGGGCACGCTGACCGGCACCTCGGCCACGTCCTCCGCGACGTACACGCTCACCGTGACCGGCACCGCCCCGGCGTGCTCCACCGCCCCCTGGGGCCGGCACGCAGGTCTACACCGGTGGCGACACCGTCTCCTGGAAGGGCCACCGGTGGAGCGCCAAGTGGTGGACGCTGGGCGAGGAGCCCGGCACCACCGGTCCAGTGGGGCGTCTGGCAGGACCTCGGTACCTGCTGATCCGCACGGATCGCCGGGCCGCGCCCCGCGACCGGGGCCCGGCTCCGCGACGCGTGCGGACTCCCTCCGCTCAGGCCGGCACCGGATCACTTCGCGGCGATCGGCCTGGTGCCGGGCTCCAGGGGCAGCCGGAGCGCCCGGACGGCGAAGGAGACGGCGTGGTACCAACCGCAGACCAGGACCAGCTCGAGCGCGGCGTCCTCGTCGGCGACGGCGACCAGCCTCGCCCACGCCTCGTCGGAGAGGTCGAAGGTCGTGTGGAGCTCGTCGACGGCTTCGAGCACCGCACGGTCCGCCGCGTCCAGCAGTCGTCCGCCGGCGTTCCGGGTGGCGAGGGAGGCGAGCTGCGCGGCGTCGAGCCCCGCCTTCTCGGCGAAGCCCGCGACGTGCACGGCCCACTCGTAGTCGGCTCCCGCAGAGCGCGGTCGTCCGGTCGATGACCAGCTCGCGCCGGCGGAGCGTCCAGGGCGGAGCGCCGGGAGAAGTAGTAGCTTCCCCAGCCCGCGATGGAGCGGGCGAGCTCGGGCCGGCGCGCCCACACCCGGAACAGCTGGATGGGGGAGGGCCCGAGGAGGCCGAGGGCTGCGGCGGCCTCCTCGTCGTACGGCGGCGAGAGCGGTTCGATGCGCGGGCGCTTCGATTTCAGAGGCATGGCGGCACGCTAACATTGGCGCTTCGGAAAGAGAAGCGAACGAGGGAAGCAGATGGCACCGACACCCCTCCCGGGCCGACCGGTCCGCGGCTCGCAGACGGGCCCGCCCGATCATGGCGCTGCTCGACCTCCTGGGTCGGCGCTGGGTGCTGCGGGTCCTGTGGGAGCTGCGGGACGACTCGACGCCGACGTTTCCGGCAGCTCCAGCAGCGCTGCGACGGCATCTCCTCGAGCGTCCTGGCGGTCCGGCTCCGTGAGCTCGGACAGGCCGACCTCGTCGAGCACGCCGGTGAGGGCTACCTGCTCACCGGTCAGGGGCGGTCCCTGCTCGAACGCCTCGCCCGGCTCGACGCCTGGGCCGCCGACTGGCGGCCCAGGGCCGAGGGCTGACGGCCCGTCAATCCTCCTGTAAGCCCGAGTCGGTGGCCCCGCGAACAAATCGTCGTACGTGTGCAACCTCAAGGCCGGACGGAGCGTATGTACAGGCGAACGAACGATCGACGTACCTGACGGGGAGACAGATGATGCGACGTTGGACGGCTGTACCGATGGCACTCGTGCTGGCCGGGATCGGAGCGGCGGTGATCCCGGTGACGGCCTCCGCGGCGGCACCGGCCGCAGCCGTCGCCGCGTGCGAGACCGGCTGGGGCAGCCTCGCCAAGGCGGGCGGGGCCGATGCCGAGGACTACCGGTACATGACCGGCGTCAGGACCGGTACGCACCCCTGCTTCGACCGCATGGTCGTCGACGTGCCCGGATCGTCGCCCGCCAAGCCGGTCAAGTACCGGATCGAGTACCAGGATTCACCGATCCGCACGAGCACCGGCGACGAGCCGATCCCCGTCGCGGGCGGCAAGGTGCTGAACATCGTCGTCTGGGCGAACACCTACGACGCCGACTGGAACCGGACCTACCCCATGCGCACCGGGGAGAAGCTGCCCGGGCTCGACTTTCACGGGCTACCCCACGTTCGTGGAGGCGCGGGGCGGAGGGTCGCACGCGGGCGAGACGCAGTTCGGCCTCGGGGTCCGGGACCGGCTGCCGTACCGGGTCTTCCAGCTCGACAACCGCCTGGTGATCGACGTGGCCCACACCTGGGGCACCACGAGCTGACCCGCCGGGCGCGGACCCACGCCCCCGTACCGACGGCGGACCGGTACGGGGAGCGTCCTGCGCCCCTCCCCGGCAGCCCGCGTCCGCGTACGGCGGGTAGGCCGTGTGGGGAGCCCGGAATCCGCCGTCCGGGGCGGGTGCCGATCAAGCTGTCGGCGCCCCTGTCTAGAGTGCGTTCCATGACAGCAGATCTGGTCCGGGAGTCGTGGAGCCGAATCGACGCGTGGCTGCGCGAGCACGCGCCTCGCACCTTCGCGTCCCTCCGGCCTCCCGCGGGGGACGAGGAACTCGCGGCGGCGCAGGAGGAGTTGGGCCTCACCTTCCCTCCGGACCTGGTCGCCTCACTGCTCCGGCACGACGGTGCGCAGGAGGGGCCGGAGGCCTTCCGCTTCCCCACGGACGACCGCCTGCTGGGAGTGAGCGGGATCCTCGAGAAGACCCGCTTCCTCCGGGACATCGCCGCCGACCTCACCGAGGACCTCACCGAGGACCTCGACGAGGACCTCGAAGAGGACGAGGCCGGAGGCTACTGGCACCGTGGCTACGTCCAGTTCGGCACCTACGAGGCCACGGCGGACGGCCTCACCGTCGACTGCCGCACCGGGCAGGACACCTTCGGTGCGATCGGGCGGTTCTTCGACGAGACCGGTACCGCTTTCGGCAGGGCCGGTTCGCTCGGCGAGTACCTGGCGGAGCTGGCCGACCGGCTGGAGCGCGGCCGGGACGCCGGTTGTGGTCACGTTCAACGGCCGGCTGCTCTGGGAGTCGGCGATGCCGGCCCACCCCGAGTGGGGCAGTGCCGACGATCCGCTGCCCGCAGCGGACGAGCGGCTTCCGGAGCTGGACCTCTCCTGCAGCCCCGCCGACCTCCTGCACGCCGTCCACCTGGACGGCCTGGAGGAACTCGGCTCGCTGCTCGCGGTCGTGCCGGCGGAGCGGGTGGCGGAGGCCGCCCGCAAGCAGCTGCGCCGACTGGCGGTCGAGACGGGCCTGGCCAAGTACCCGGAGGTCGGTGCGGCCCTGGACGCGTGGGACCGGGGTGAAGTCCCGCCCCGGCCGGAGCAGTTCGACCCGCTGGTCCTGCGCCTGCGCGCGGTGGTCGCGCAGGCGGGCGCGCACCGGGACGACACCCGCCGGTGGGCCGCCGAGAAGATGGTGCACGGGATCTGGGGCTCGCCCTACCGGTCGGTGTACGAGAGCGCGACCACCCGGAGCCGACTCACGGTCGACTGGCGTGCGGACCTCCACGCCGACCTGGGCGGACAGCCGCTGCCGCCGATGCCCGACGACCGGTTCTGGGGAACTCTGAGCAACCCCGCCGTCGACTCCAGCTGGTACGCCGCCCGCCACGCCGAGGCCCGGGACTGACCCCGGGACCGACCCACGCCCAGGCGGGGTGGAGGGCACGGCCGGTGACGGCTCCTCAGGTGGTCCTGCGGTAGGTGCCGGGCGGGGTGCCGTGGACGCGCACGCATCCACGCGTTCGGCGACGCCTCGGTGATCCGCCTCGACCACGTCGCGCGACCGCGCCCCGGCTTCGGCGAGGTGCTGCTGCGGGTGGCGGCCGGATCCTTCAACCCCACCGAGGCGGCGCTGCGCGCCGGACTGCTGCAGGCGTTCCTACCGGTGGAGCTCCCGTACGCGCTCGGCTGGGACGTCGCCGGCACCGTGGTCGAGACCGGCCCGGGCACGGAGGGGATCGCCGTGGGCGACCGGGTCGTCGGACGGCTGGACGGCGGCGGTGCGGCGGCCGAGTACGTCCGGGCACCCGCCGCCCTGCTGACCGCAGCGCCGAGGTCCGTCCCGCTCGCCGACGCCGCCGCGCTCCCCGTCGCGGGCCTGACGGCGTGGCAGGCGGTGTTCGAGCACGGGAAGGTGACCACCGGTCAGCGGGTACTGGTCAACGGTGCGGGCGGCGGGGTCGGCGGATTCGTCACCCAGCTCGCCAAGTACGCCGGCGCCGAGGTCACCGCCACGGCCGGTCCTCGCAGTGCCGCGGCGGTCCGGCGGCAGGGGGGCCGACCGCCTCGTCGACCACACCGCCGGACCGCTGGGCGACGCGCTCGACGGCCCGGTGGACGTCCTGTTCAACCTGGTGCCGCTGAGCCCGCCGGACGCCGCGGCCTTGGTGCCGCTGGTGCGGCGGGGCGGGCGGATCGTGTCGGTCGCGACCCCGGTCGAGCCGTCGCACGACGCCGGTGTGAGCGCGGTCCACCTGGTGGCCCGCAACGACGTCGCGGACCTGGCGGCGCTCGTGGGTCTCGTCGACGCGGGCGCGGTCCGCCTCGACATCAGCTCCGCCCGCCCGCTGTCCGAGCTCGCAGAGGTCCACCGGCTCGGCGAGGCGGGCCTGATCCGCGGCAAGGTCCTGATCGTCCCGTGAGCGTGCCCGGCGGCCTCACGGGGACTGCCAGGGTGTCGGCGCTGCCCGCCCCCTCCGGGTGGAGCGAGTGGGCGGCCTGCTGGGCGGAGCGGGCGAAGGAGCGCAGCAGCGGGGTGTTGTTGGTGGTGAGCCAGGCCGGTGCCCACTCGATCGGCGGCGCGTCGGCGAAGGGGACGCAGACGACGTCGGGCCGGCTGTAGAACCGGGTGACCTGCGCCCCGACGATGGCGGCGCCGAGGCCGGCGCCGATGAGTTGGAGGGCCTCCTGGAAGGTCTCGATCCGGGGGCCGTCGGCTATCGCCTCGCCGCCCGGGGTGCGGGACGGGCGGCGGTCGGCGAGCCAGGACCCGGGCCGGGAGCCCGCGATCCGCAGCAGCGGGATCCGGGCCAGGTCCTCCATGGTGACGTGGGTCTGACGGGCGATCGGATGGTCGGCGGGCACGGCGAGCATCCGTGGTTCGGAGAGCAGCACGGGGCCGACGACCAGGTCCGGGTCGGTGAGCGGGAGGCTGAGCAGGAGCACGTCCAGGTCTCCCGCGCGCAGCCGGCCGAGGGCTTCGGCGATCTGCGCCTCGCGGACCTCGACCCGGCAGCCGGGGCGGTGCCGGGGGAACAGGTCCGCGGCCCGGTGCGCCACCTGCCCGGCCGCCGCCCCGACGTAACCGACCGTCAGCTGCTCCCCGGTCCGGCGGACGGTCGCGGTGGCGCGGTCGAGGCCGGCCTGGATCTGTTCGTAGCCGGGCCGCAGGTCCTGCTCCAGGGTGTGGCCGAGCTCGGTCAGGCGCACCACGCGGTTGGTCCGTTCGAACAGTGGAGCGCCGATCCGCCGCTCTAGTGCCTTGACGGTCTGGCTGATCCGGCCCGTCGTCACGTTGAGGCGGGCCGCGGTGCGGCCGAAGTGCAGTTCCTCGGCGAGGGTGAGGAACGCCTCGAGTTCCAGACGTTCGATCATGTCGTGTGGTCCACCCTGCCCGTGACGCTCCGTCGGCCGCTGTCGAAGTGATCATTATGACCTCCGGGTGGTGGCCCGCAGTCGGCAGCCGACGGCGGTGAGCCAGAGCAGGCCCAGCGCGGCCCCGGCGGTGAACGCCGCCACGGTGGCGGCCGAGGCGGCGAACCCGGCGATCACCGCCACCGGGACGAGGCGGGTGGTGACCGCCCAGGCCCGCTCGCCCCGGGCCGCGAACGCGCGGGCCAGCACCGGGAACGCGGCGCAGAGCGCGAGGTAGCCGACCGTGCCCGCGACCATGTGGACGGCGCCGTGACCACTGAGCGTGCCGGTGCCGGTCTCCGTGGTGCCGGGCGGGAAGCCGGCGCCGGGGTCGGCGGTGAAGACCCCCGGCGATCAGGAAGGAGAGACCGAACACGGCGATCAGCCGGGGTGCCCAGACGCCACCGGGGCCGCCGCGCAGGGCGTGCCGCAGCCCGGCGGCGCCCGCAAGGACGAGCAGGCCGGTGAGCAGGAAGAAGCCCACCTGGATCCAGCCGAGCGCGCCGAGGCTGAGCTGGCTGAGGGCGTTGCGGGTGAAGTCGAAGCCCTCCCGGGTCAGGCCCTGGGCCAGGCTGGCGGCGAGGAAGACCGGCCCGGCGGCGATGGTGCCCACCAGGAGGAGCGGGGCCGGTGGGCGGGGCGGCACGGTGGGGGTGGTCGACGTCGGAGGGGTCAGTGTCTGGGGCACGGTGGTGGTTCCCGTTCTGTCGGTGCGTGAGCTGGTGGTCGGTCAGGGAGGCGCCGCACGGGCACCCGTCACGGTGCCCGTGCGAGGGGAGGAGCAGGTGGGAGGGGCAGGCGTCAGGCGAAGAACGCGAGCAGTGCGGGGGCCAGGACCTCGGCGGCGACCTCGTGGGTCTGGCCTTCCAGGGTGGTGCGCCGGGCGCCGGGGACGGCCGCCTCGACGGCGCGGGCCGCGGCGCGCAGCAACTCCGGACTGGCGCCGCCGTCGACGACCAGGACCGGTGCGGTGATCCGCGCGAGGGCCTCGGCCGGTACCCGGGCGCCCGTGCCCAGGGCTTCGGCGTCGTGGGCCAGGGTCGGCGCCACGGCTTCGAACAGCGGCCACACCGGGGCGTTGCGCATGCCGTCGGCCACCTCCGGCGGCATCCCCGCGAAGGTCATGAACCGCACCGCGGCGTCCCCCCGCCGGCCGTCGGCCAGGGCGGCCGTCAGATCGCCCCGGTACGCGTCGAACCGCTCGCTCTGCAGGTCGTCGGTGCTGAACGGCGGCTCGTAGACGGCGAGTCGGGCGATGCCGACGCCCTGGGTGGCCGCCCGCAGGGCCAGCGCGGCACCGGAGGACAGGGCGACGACGTGGGCCGAGCCACCGGCGGCGGCGATCACCGCGGCGAGGTCCTCGATCTCCCGCTCGACGGCGAACGGCTGGGTGTCGCCGCTCCCCGCGCGGCCGCGGCGGTCGTAGGTGTGGACGGTGTGGTGGGCGGCGAGCTGGTCCGCGATGGCGGAGCCCGGCCCGAAGGCGCGGTGACACAGGGCTCCGTCGACGATGACGACCGCCGGTCCGGTGCCGGTGGTGGAGCAGGCGATGAGGGTGCCGTCGGAGGAGATGACGGAGGTGGAGGTGGAGGTGGTGGTCGTCAAGGGGATCTCCTCGGGAGATGGAGGGAGGATGTCGGCCGGCTTGTGCGGAGGCGAAATCAGCCAGCAACCGGGCCAGCAGGTCCGGGTGTTCGAGGTGGAGGTCGTGGCCGGCGCCGGGGACGCTGACGGCGGTGGTGGCGGGGCGGCGGCGGAGCATGCCGGTGATCTCGGCCGGCGGGAGGATGCCGTGCTGGCCGAGCACCAGCAGGGCGGGGCGGTCGATCGCGGTCCACTCGTCCCAGTACGAGCGGTGGGCGAGCTCGGAGAGCGAGGCGACCATCACGTCCCGGTCGAAGCGTGGCCACCAGCTGCCGTCCCGCGGTTCCAGGCCGTCCGCCCACACGGCGCCCACCGCCCCGCCGCCGAAGAACCGGGCGGCCGCCTCGGGGGAGGGGAACGGCACCGGCCAGGAGTCCAGCACGGCCGCGATCTCCTGCTGCGCCACCGGGCGCGGCCCCCGGGCCCGGCCTCGACCAGGACCAGGCCGCCGAACAGCCCCGGGTGTGCGGCGGCGGCGAGCAGCGCGGTGTGGCCACCGAGCGACTGTCCGACCAGCAGGGGCTGCCGCAGCCGAGTTGGCCGACCGCCGCCACCACGTCGGCGACGTACGCGGCCCGCGACACCTCGGCCGGTCGGCGGGTGGAGCGGCCGTGCCGCGTTGGTCGAACGCGACCACCCGCCCCGCGCGGCTCAGGGTGGCGGCCACCCGGTCCCACTCGCCCGCGTGGGCCGGCCAGGCCGTGCAGCAGCAGGACGTCACGGCCGGGCGGCCCGGTCCAGTCCCGGCAGGCCAGACGGACGTCCGCCGCCGCACGACGGTGCGCGGCGTCCACGCGGTGGCCCGGGACGCCGCCGGCACCCCCGCCGCGGCCCGTCAACGGCCGGCCGCCGCGGCGCCGCGGGCGGGCCGGTGACGCAGCAGGACCACCTGCCCGTCGAGGGTACGCGGGACTCGACGAGCTCCAGCCCGAAGCGCTTGCGCGGCCCCGGGGAAGACCGGCTTGCCGCCGCCGAGCACGACGGGGTGGACGAAGACCTGGTACTCGTCGATCAGCCCGTGCTCGGTGAGGTGGGCGGCCAGTGCCGAGCCGCCGAAGAGCAGCAGGGTGCGCGCCGTCGCCCTTGAGCGCGCTGAGCTCCTCGAGGACGTCGGTGCCGATCACCCGGGCGTTCCAGTCGGCCCGCTCCAGCGTGGTGGAGACGACCACCTTCCGGGCCGCGCGCCAGATCGGGGCGAAGGCGAGGTCGTGCTCGTCGGTCGAGTACTCCTCGGCCTTCGGCCAGTAGCCGGCCATCAGCTCCCAGACGGCCCGGCCGTACAGGAACACGGTCTGGCGGAGGCGGTGAGGCCGGGAGTGGGCCGACATCTCCGGCCCCATGACCGGCCAGTCGAACTCCCCGCCGGGGCCCTCGATGTAACCGTCCCGCGACTGGTGGACGAAGTACGTGATGGGCGGGGTGTGCCGGTGTTCGTCTGCTCATGAGCCTCTCCAGAAGTATCGGTGGGTGTGGGTGTCCGGCCCGTCCCCACGATCCCGTCGCGACCGGAAGATGATCAACGGCCGATTCGTCGGGAAGCAGTGTTTAGCGGGACTCAACCACGAAGGCGGGACTCGCTGCACAAACGCTCCAGGTGCGGTGCGCGGCGGCGAATCGATGCACGGTGAGAGCGTGACCCGCGGTGCGGTAGGTAGGACCGAGACATGGACGCGTATACCCGAGCGGCCCCCTGCGCTGTCTGGTCAGCGGAGCCACCGCATACAGTCGGGGCCGGCTGGCGCCCGAGCTCCTCGCCCGCGGGCACAACCGTCCGCTGTCTGGTCCGCGACCCGGGCCGCCTGCGCGACCAGCCCTGGCGCCGGTGGAGACGCCACCGGCGACGTCACCGGGCCCGAGAGCCTCGACGGGGCCTTCGACGGCGTCGACGTCGCCTACTACCTGATCCACTCGCTCGGCACCGGGCCCACCTTCGAGGCACCGACCGGGAGGCCGCCCGCGCGTTCGGGGCCGCCGCCGCGGCGGCCGGGGTGCGCCGCATCGTCTACCTCGGCGGCCTCGTCCCCGCACACTGCCCCCGACGGCCTCTCTCGCCACACCTGCGCTCGCGCGCCGAGTCGGCCGCATCCTGCGCGAACAGCGGCGTCCCACCGCCGAGCTGCGCGCCGCCGTGATCATCGGCTCGGGGAGGCGCCTCCTTCGAGATGCTGCGCCACCTCATCCGACGCCTGCCCGCGATGGTGACCCCGCGCTGTGTCTCCACACCGGATCCAGCCCATCGCCGTCCGCGACGTCCTGCACTACCTGTCGGCGCTCGCCCACCTGCCGGCCGGGCTCGACCCGCAGCTCGACATCGCGGCGCTCGACGTCCATCACGCCATACGTAGAGATGATGCGGTCAGTTACGCCCGCATCACCGACTGTGTCACCGCCGCTCTCATCGTCCCGTCCCCGTCCTGACGCCCGCCGTCTGTCCATGCCACTGGGTCGGCTCACTGTGACCGCCGGTGCCGAACTCATACGCCCGTGACACGCCTGGTCGGAATCGCTGCGCACGAGGTGTCTGCGGTGCGACGCACGACATCGCCCGCTGGGTGCGGCTGGCAGGGCGCTGACCGGCTTCGACCTGGGCGTCCGTCGAGCTGGCCCCTTAAGTGGTGGAACAAGCGCCCGTGGTACGCGTCCGAGTCAAGGATCGCCGACGTCGTGTCCACCACGCTGGTCGTCCGTCCTCGCTGCCGCGGTCGCAGCGTGACCCGTTGTGCCGAGCGTCGAAGCCCCGACTGGCCGGAGGCAGCTGTACCAGACCGTCCGTGTGAGCTCACCGTGTCGCGTGCACCGCCCGCGCGCCGTCTGGCATGGTGATGCGAGTGGGGCGATCGGCGGTGACAGACGCTGTGGTACTGCGCTCCTTCCCGCTCGCCGCTGGGCCCCTGCGCGGCTGCTCGACCGTGCCTTGTGCGCGTGGCCGAGTGGCGTCCGGCCTGCGCTGCGCGGACGCCGCGCGACCGGCTGAGGCTGCGTATGTCGGGGACTCCCTCGACTTCTGGTGCGCGTGGAGGAGATCGATGACCTCGGGCCAACGCTGACTGCGCCGCTGCGCGTGCGGACGATGCGGGCTGCCAGTGCCTGGCCTGGCTGGATTGCTCTCCGTGACGCCGCGGCGACCACGGGCGCACTATATACCGCCAGCGGGCCCTGTCCACCCGCACGGGGACCGTGGTCGCCGGGCACGTCGCCTACTGGTGGTCGGGTCGCGCCGTGTCCACACCTTCTGTGTTCGCCGGCATGCCCGCAAGCGATCACCGTGAACGCGCGGCCAAGGGACGGTTACCGCCGCCTCCCGATGCGCCCGTCTGACCGCCGCTCAGGACCCCGCGACGCCGACGGCGGCAACGGCTCCGACGCGCGGCGCCACCGTCGACAGAAACTCGCGCGGACAGCCCGCCCGGCCCGGCGGGAGGCCTGCGCCACCGGCGCGTATCGGCCGTGAGCGTACGGCCGTGCGCCGAGGTCCTCCCCGACCGGGCCTCGGTCGCGCTCCGACGTCAGCTGTGCCGTGTCCCTGTCACTTCGGAGCTCGTCCGGTACGGTCGTGCCGCGCGCGCGCGGTCGTGAGTGGCGCCGGGACGCAGGTGCGAGGGGTGGGGTCGATGGCAGCCCGGGGCAGTGGCGGCCCGCGGCATCGGACGGTGTCTCGCCGCCTCGCGCCGACCTGCTGGCGGCGCTCGACCGCTGCGTTATCCGCGCCGCCCGCGCCACCGCAAGGCCGGGTCAGTCCTGCGCGATGCTGGAGCAAGCCACGCGGCATCTGCCCGCAGACAGCCTCTCGGCTACCTCTTGCGCTGTGGTGCGACAGCGCGATGCGGTCGTACGTCCTCGCCGCGGTGGTGCTCGCCCTCGCGTGGCACCCGGGACAGCGCCCGCTGGGGGCCGCGGCCTGGGAGCGGTGTCAACTCCCGACCCGCGCCCGCGCCACCGCCGCGCCACCGCCCGCCGTGCCTCCCGCGCCGCGCGAACTGCCGCGCAGCACACCGTCGTTCGTCGGGCGCGAGGCCGAACTCGCGCGCATCGCCCGCCGTCTGACCCCGGCTCCCGGCCGACCCCGCCGACCCCGCCGACCCGCCGACCCCGCCGGGACCGGCGGACTCGCCGACGGCCCGGCCGTTGGTGGGTGGTGCACGGGCCGGGCGGGGCCGGGAAGTCCGCCCTGGTCGTCAAGGCCGCGCACGCCGCGGCGGCCGCTTCCCGGACGGCCAGCTGTACGCGGACCTGCGCGGCGCCAGCCCCGGCATCGATCCGCTGACGGTCGCCGAGGTGCTCGGCCGCTTCCTGCGTTCGCTGGGCGTCGTCCCGCCGCCGACCTGCCCGGCGGCACCGCCGAGGCCGCCGCCCGCTGCGCACCCTGCTGGCCGGGCGACGGGTCCTGCTGTGCTGGACAACGTCGGCACGGCGGACCAGGTCGAGGCCCTGCTGCCCGCCGACGGCGGCTGCGCCGCCTGGTCACAGCCGGGCCCGGCTCGGTCTTGGGACGCCGTCCGGATCCCGCTCGGCGGCTGCCCGCCGGACGAGGCGCTGGAACTGCTCCGCCCGCACCGTCGGGCCCGGCCCGGTCACGCCGACCCGGGCGCCGCCGCCCGGGTGGTCGAGCACTGCGGGCTGTGCCCCTGGCATCCGGATCGCCGGAGCCCGCCTCGCCGCCCGCCCCCGACTGGACGCCCGCGCTGCTCGCCGACCGCCTTCGCCGACCAGCGCCGCCGACTGGACGAGCTCCGCTACGGCGACCTCGCCGTCCGGCAGCAGCCTCCAGGTCGGACTGGACGCGCTCGCCGAGAAGCAGGACCGCACCGCCCTGCTGCTCGCCGCCGAGGCGGACTGCCCCGGCTGACGGTCCCGGCGGTGCCGCCCTGCTCGGGGTCGCCGAACCGGAGGGGACGCGGGCGGTGACCGGCTGGTGGAGGCGGCCCTGCTGGGAGGTCGCCGACGCGGGCGGCCCCCCGAATGCACGACCTGGTCCGGCTGCACGCCGCCGAACAGGCCGCCGCCCTGCCGGCCGCGCTGGTCGAAGGGGCCCTGCTGCGGCTGGCCCGGGCACTACCTCGGCGGCGCCGACGCGGCCGCCCAACTGCTGCGCGCCGACCCGGCGACCCGGCTCGCCGGGACTGGCTCGACCCGGGTGGACCGGCCGCGCCGCCTTCGCGGACGTCCCGGCGCGGCCCCGCCTGCTGGCGCGAACGCCCCACCCTGCTCGCCCTCGCCGGCGCCTGGCAGCCGCGCCGGGGCCCGTCGCGCGCTACCCCCTGTCCTGCTGCGCACCCTTCAGGCGTACCTGCCGCGCGGGGCCACTGGTCCGACTACGGCGCGCTCGCCGAACTCGCCGGACATCGCCACCCGGATCGCCGACCCGCGGGCGAGGCGCTGGCGCTGATCGCCCTCAACGGGATCGACCAGCGGGCCGGCGGCTTCGCCGACGCCGCCGCCAAGCTCGACCGCGCGCTTCCGCGGCCCGCACCGCGGCCGGAGCGGGTCGGTGAGGCCTCCGTGCTCTCCCACTACGGCCACCTGCACCAGCAGGCCGGAGAGCACCGGCGCGCCCTGGAGCGCTAGCCATCAAGTGCTCGACCGCTACCAGGAGTTGGGCATGCCGATTCAGCAGGCCTGACCCTGCACAACTCGGCGAGATCCACCTCGACAACGGCGACCCGGCGCGGGCGGTGGCCCGGCTGGGAGGAGTGCCTGGTCCTCCAGCGCGAGGCCGAGGACCTGCTCGGCGAGGCCCGACGCTGACCCTGCTCGGCCTCGCCCACGGCGAACTCGGCTCTCTCCCCGTGGCGTTGGGCCACCTGGAACCGGGCTGGCCCTGGCCGAGCGCACCGGCCACCGCGACGCCCGGTGGCTCGCCCTGACCGTCCGGGCCGAACTGCGCAACCCGTACCGGTCACCCACGCCAGGGCGCGGACGACGCTCGCGCCGCCCCGCGACCTGCACGCCCCGTCGGGTGCCGGTACCGGCACGCCCTCGCCCTCACCGCCACTGGCCCGCGCGAACACCGGGGCGGTGAGGGCTCCCCCGAGGAGTCCGAGCGGGCCCGGGCGCTGCTCGCGGGCTGCGCCCGCCGCCGCTCCGGGGCCTGGAGCGGCTGCTCACGGCAGCGGTACTGGGAGCCGTTGTTGACCTTCAGGGTAGACCGAAGCGATCCACCCCTGCTCCTGGGTGCCCGAACGCCGCCCGTACCACCAGATGTTCGAGCCGACCTGGGAGGTGGAGACGTAGCTGCCGAGCCCAGCACCACAGGTTAGAGCGAGGTGCTCAGGGCCCAACTGCCCTTGACGGTACAGGTGTTGTGGTCCGGCCCGGTGCGGTAGTGACCCCGCTGGCGATCACCGTGCCGTGGCGTCGCTACACACACACACATTGTTGTAGGTGCGCCCACTCACCGGTAGTGCTGTCGATACGACGTGGGATTGGCCGCCGACGGCGTGTTGCGGTGAGTTATGTCGCGCGAGAGCTGGCGACGCGTACCGTGTGGCGCTGCCGAAGGTGCGACGTGATGGCGCGTAAGGAAGGGCGGTCAGCGCTGGCGTGTCGTGACAGTCTTCAAGGAGGTCCGTGAAAACGCCGTCCGTGAAGTGATACACATACACAGTGCGCAGCAATATCGCGGGACGCTGGCTACCACGCTCACCCGTCGGAGAGACAGGATCGCTGGTGTAGGATAACACATACACGCAGAAGTACGAGTACGTGTCGAGAGGCTGCGAGGTGCGCACAGGGTTAGCATACACTGAAGAGTGCAATCACGCGTGCATCAGGGTAATGACACCTTCAGCAAGGTACCGCGCGGTGAGCGCTGATGAAGGATAGGGGACATATGCCGAGCGGATCAGGCCCCTCCCTGGTGCGGCGCACGTGGGCAGTGGGACAATGCTTAGAGGAGTGCAGGGAGTTTGGCGTGACGTGATGTTCCAGAGAGACTCGATCGTGCGCGTGACTCTGGTGTCTGCGTGTCGTGTTGGTGAATACGGCACTGGTCGATGAGCACTTGCCGATCGAGTCGACCGGTAGGGCCCGCCGTCGGCGGAGTCCGCGATGCGCGACCGGAGTTCGGCAGCAGCCGTGACCAACGTGCCTCACCACCTCGACGTGTCCACGTCGATCCGTCGGAGACGCCTCGGCGCGGACCCGATCATCATCCCCGACGGGAACGGCCACGACTGGGATCCCTGATAGGTGATCGTCCCCACCCTGTCGACACCGGCCCTCTCTCGGCGACCTCGCGGCGCACCGCGTCCTCGAGTTCTCCCCGATCTCGACGAACCGGCCAGCGTGCTGCTAAGCGGTCCGGCCCGGAGCCCGCGTGCCGGCCGAGCAGGCAGCGCCGAGGCGTGCCGGCAGTTTCCCCAGCACGATCACGGCCGTTCGCTGCGCGGGAAGAGCAGCTTTCCCAGTCCTGACGAGGTCCGCAGGTGGCCACTGTTGCCGCGGGACGCCGGACGCGCGCACGCACGCTGCCGCAGACACCGCTGGTTCCGGTTCCAGTGCAGATCCCACGGCATACGCGAGCAGGCCCGCCTCCTCCGGCGTGATGGTGGGAACCAGGCCCGCACATCCGGTCCAGCACCGTGTCCGCGGTGGCCATTTCGACGGCGGCGACGCGGTCTCGACGTGGGACAGTCGGCCGCGAACACCGCGGCCTCCCCGCACGGCCGAGGAACACCGGTCGTCGGCGGCGTCGGGATGCCCCGGCCTCGGCCAACGGCAGCCGGACGGGCCTGTCGTCGCGGACCAGACAGTGGTCCGCGCCAGAAGGGATCACCTGGGTACCTGGGGCTCGTCCACTAGCCGGCGAACCCCTGCCGATTCGTACGCCGGCCGCCAACCCGGTCAAGCTCCAAGCCGCTGTAGTACAAGGTTCCCCTCTAGCCCGTCCTGTCCTGCGCGGATTCCACGATAGTGGCGCTCCACCACCGCTGGTCGGAGGCTGAGCCTGTGTTGCGCCGCCTCCCGTGCCGGCCTGCCCGTCTCCGCACCGCAGGGCCCCCGTCAGTGGCCGGGAGGCCGACCGCCAGGGTCAGTTCGAGACGCGGTGGGGGAGGCGAGGTCCGGAAACAGCTCCCGCGCTCTGGCGCCAGCCGGTACCGTCCGCACCGTCTAGTGGACGAAGAGCGCCGCCGCACCTCCTCCGCCGGCCCTGGTCGCAGCAGCCGGCCCGCAGCGTCTCCCTCCAGCCGCCGCGCGGTGGCGCCGCAGTGCCCGCAGCGGGGCGAGTGTGCCCGGGCCCGCAGGTCCGCGAAGGCGTCGGCGTCGCGGTCAGGACGAGCTCGGGCAGTGGTCCTCGGTGTCGCGGATGCCGGGGAGAGGGCTCGCGCGCGCTAGGGTCCCGGGCGATAGGAGGCGGAGCCCGGACCCACGGCCGGCCGGGGCCGACCACGGCGGTGCGGTCGGTGAGCTGGCGCAGGAGGTGGGGCCGGTCGGCGTCGGGGACGAGCAGCACGCCGGTCTCGTCGGGCAGGTCGTCGAGGACCAGGGTGTTCGGGTCGAGCGTGCGGTAGGCGGGCCGCGCCTGGGCGGCGGGCAGCAGGACGGCGGTCAGCGAGACCGGCGGCTGCCAGCGGGCCCGCAGGACGGAGGCGGGCAGGACGTCCGGGCCGGCCTCGGCGAGCAGGTCGCGGGCCAGCTGTTCGAGGTGGCGCTCGTGGGCCCGGCCGCGGCGGCGAGTTCGTCGGCGTGGCCCGCGGGCGCTCGCGGCGGAGAGCTCGTCGATGTAGGCGAAGGTCAGCTCGGCGAACTTGGCGACCTCGGCGGCGGGCAGGCCCGCAGGCACCGCGCCCGCGGCCAGGCACCGCCAGGCCACCCGGGCGCCGACGCGGTAGGCGCTGAGCAGGGCGTCCATCGAGCGGCCGTCGCGCACCTCGCCGCGCCCCAGCTCGTAGGCCGCGTCGCCGGCGTCGCCCCCGGTGGTGTGCCCGCTCGCGAGGTCGAGGTAGTGCCCGAGCGCGGTGCGGACGGCGCGGCGGATGGTCCCGCCCATGCGGCCGGAGAGGGCGTTGGCGTAGGAGGGGACTTCGTCGATGATCGCCCGGACGACCTCCTCGGCGGTGGTGGTCAGCTCGGCCCGGAGGGCGGCGACCGTCGTCTCGTCCAGCACCGGTTTCGGCGGCCCTGCGGACTGCGTTGCTCATGGTTCTTGTTCCCTACGAACAATTCGGCCGATCAGATTCACGTCCTACGGTCAGGACTCTACGTCTTCGGACGAAGCAAGCTGGGGCCATGACGAGTACAGCCCTCCGCAGCAGGGCGTGGAAGCTGCTGGAGATGGTCCACGACGCCGCTGCTGCCGTCGGACTACCTCGATCTGGTCAGCCCGCTGCGGGCCGGCGCCGAGCTGCGCGGGCGGATCGAGGCGGTGCACCCCCGAGACCGAGGACGCCGCGACCGTCGTGATCCGGCCGGGCCGCGACTGGCGCGGCCACACCGCCGGCCAGTACGTGCGGATCGGGGTCGACGTCGACGGGGTGCGCCTGTGGCGCGCCTACTCCCTCACCTCGCCGACGGACCGTCAGGACGGCCGGATCACCGTCACCGTGAAGGCGGTGGCGGACGGCCGGGTCAGCGGGCACCTGGTCCACCGGACGGCGCCGGGCACCCTGGTCCGGCTGGAGCAGCCGGCCGGTGACTTCGTGCTGCCGCCGGCCAGGCCCGCCAAGGTGCTCTTCCTGACGGCCGGCAGCGGCATCACGCCCGTGATGGGCATGCTGCGCGAGCACGCCGCCCTGGACGACGTCGTCATGGTCCACAGCGCGCCGCGGCCGCAGGACGTGATCTTCCGCGCCGAACTGCACGAGCTCGCCGGGGCGGGCCGGCTGCGCCTCACCGAGGTGCACACCGGCACCGACGGCAGGCTCGACCTCGCCCGCCTGGGCGACCTGGTGCCCGACTGGGCCGAGCGCGAGACCTGGGCCTGCGGGCCGATGGGCCTGCTCGACGCGGTGGAGCGGCACTGGTCCGAGCACGGCGTCCGGGAGCGGCTGCGCACCGAGCGCTTCCGCCCGGGCACCGTGGTGGCCGGGGACGGCGGCTCGGTCACCTTCGGCGCCACCGGGCGGACCGTCGAGGCGGACGCGCGCGACGCCGCTGCTGGAGGTCGGCGAGGAGGCCGGAGTGCTGATGCCCTCCGGCTGCCGGATGGGCATCTGCTTCGGCTGCGTCACGCCGCTGAAGGCGGGCGCCGTCCGCGACCTGCGCACCGGCGAGATCACCGAGGCCGAGCCGGGCGTCCTCATCCAGACCTGCGTGTCCGCCGCGGCGGGCCCGTGCGAGATCGAACGGTAGGAGCACCGTGACCGCCATCGACCCCACCGCCCCACCTGACCGCCGCTCAGATCGAGGAGCTCGGCCGGGAGTTGGACGCGATCCGCGACGAGGTGATCGCCGGCCGTGGTGAGAAGGACGCCGCCTACATCCGCAAGGTGATCTCGGCGCAGCGCAAGCTCGAACTCGCCAGCCGGGGCGTCCTGCTCTTCTCGCTCTTCCCGCCCGCGTGGCTGATCGGCACCGCCGGCCTGTCGGTGGCGAAGATCATGGGAGAACATGGAGATCGGCCACAACGTCCTGCACGGCCAGTGGGACTGGATGCGGGACCCGAAGATCCACTCCACGACCTGGGAGTGGGACCACGTCCTCGCCGGCCGACCAGTGGAAGCACTCGCACAACGAGCTGCACCACACCTACACCAACGTGATCGGCAAGGACAACGACCTCGGCTACGGCATCATGCGCGTCGACGAGGACCAGCGGTGGCACCCGTTCCACCTCGGCCAGCCGCTGTGGAACCTCGTCAACGCCTGCTTCTTCGAGTACGGCATCGCGGCCTACGACCTGGAGCTCGGCAAGAACCTGCAGCGGCGCCGCCGCAAGGACCCGGAGTTCCGCGCACGGGCCAGGCGGTGGGCCGCAAGATCCGCCGGCAGGTGCTCAAGGACTACGTGATCCACCCGCTGCTCTCGGGCCCCTCCTTCCTCACCACGCTGGCCGCCACCTTCACCGCGAACCTGGTCCGCAACCTCTGGACCCACTCGGTCATCATGTGCGGGCACTTCCCCGAGGGCGTCCGGGTCTTCGAGCGCCGCTCGATCGAGGGCGAGACGCGCGGGCAGTGGTACCTGCGCCAGATGATGGGCTCGGCGAACATCAGCGGCGGCCGTGCCATGCACTTCATGACCGGCAACCTCTCGCACCAGATCGAGCACCACCTCTTCCCGGACCTGCCGAGCAACCGGTACGCCGAGGTCGCCGTGAAGGTGCGCGCGCTGTTCGAGAAGTACGAGCTGGAGTACGTCACCGGGCCGCTGCCCAAGCAGGTGTTCTCCGCCTGGCGCAAGGTCGTCCGGCTCTCGCTGCCGAACCGGAGGTCCGCGGCCGGACCGCGCGACCGCGAGCGGGAGCTCGTCGCGGCCTGACGGCTCCGGTCGCCTTTCGGCCGCCGCTGATCTCCGGTACGACGATTCACCAATACGGGGTCAGTTTCCGTACGCACCATGGGCGTTCCGGAAAGTTCGTGCTCTGATTGGTCTGTCAGATTTCCCGGCATCCCTCGCAAGTCCGCGGGAAGGCAGGACGATGGGCAGATCCCCTTTCACGGCCGCCACGGTGGCCGTCGCGCTGACGGTTTCGGGCCTGCTCGCGGCCGCCTGCGGCCCGGCCCACGCCGAGGCGGGGCAGGACAACATCGGCATGTACAAGCAGGAGAAGACCCAGTGGTGCTGGGTCGCCTCCGGGCTGACGATCGCCAAGTTCCAGGGCTACGGCAGCACGCAGACCGACTTCTGCACCCGGGCTAACCCGTACTACGGCTGCGACAACCAGCCCGCCACCCTCGACGACATGGCCCGGGGATGGAACAGCCTCGGCCTGGGCCACCTCGGCACCGGGCTGAGCAGCGCGGCCACGTTCAACCAGGTCTACACGGACGTCAAGGCGGCCCGGCCGGTCGCCGCCCGGATCGGCTGGACGTCCGGCGGGGGCCACATGAACGTGGTCTACGGCTTCGACACCTCGAACAGCACCATCGGCGTCGCCGACCCGTGGCCCGACACCACCACCTACACGTGGTGGAACTACGCCGACTACGTCAGCAACAGCTCGTTCAAGTGGACCCACTCCCGGATCGGCATCTCCCGTTAAGGCAGGCGGTATGCACGGAACACGAACCTCCGGCGGGCGGGCGGCCTCCTCCCTCTCCCGACTGGCCGGCGCCCTGGTGCTCGGCACGGCCGCGCTGCTGTCCGCCGCCGGCCCCGCCCACGCGCTCGCGCCGACGGACCCGCTGCCGGCCGACATCCCGGACTACCGGGCAGCCCTCGACCTGGTGAAGTCGGCCGAGGTCCGCACCACCGTCTGCCGCTTCCTCACCGTGCCGCTCCCGCAGGGCGACGGGGGCGGGGCGCCGCAGCCGATCCCCGACCAGGCCGACCCGTGCGAGGGCCTGCCCGCGTTCACCGTCCAGGACCCGCTGGCGCTGAACGAGGTCGCGCCCGGCTTCGTCGCGGGCCGGACCCTGCCGGTCGCCACCGAGGCGGTCAGGCTCAGCCACCTGGTCTCCACCCTGAACGCCCCGGTCAACGGGCGGACCGCCACCGTCATGCTCGCCCCCACCGAGGGCGGCGGCTGGCACCTGGCCGCCGTGCGCGACGGCGACCGCGACGCCGCGTACGCGGCCAAGGCGGCCGTGGGCACCCTGGTCTTCACCGAGCCGCAGCTGCGCGCCTGGTACCAACTGAGGCTCACCACCGTCGAACCGCTCAACGACCAGGCCCGGCAGGGTCTGGACGGCCGGTCCTCGGTCTCGCTGAGCGAGTACCAGAAGCTGGTCAAGGCCCGCTACGCCGACAAGCTGCCCGGCTCGGTCTACGACACCGCGGGCATGTCCAGCGGCTACAGCGAGGCGGGCAGGACGCAGGGCACCTCCTCGACCCCCCTGCTGCTCGGCGGCTCGGGCGCCGCCCTGGCACTCGCGGGCGGTGCCGTCGCCCTCCTCCGCCGCCGTGGCGCCACCGTCCCCGCCCGGCAGGGTGGGTGAGCGCCCGTCAGTTCTGGCGGAAGCGGTGGACGGGCCGGGTCGTAGGCGGGGGCGGAGAAGCGGGTCCCGGTGATGGCGTCGGGGACGGGGGTGCCGGGGGCGGTGGTCAGGGGGATCCAGCCGGCCCAGGCCTCGACGTGGTCGTCCTTGGGTTCGTCGCGGGCGAAGCCGGCCCGGACCTTCATCGAGAACTCCTCGATGGGCATCGTCAGACAGGCGGTGTAGTGGGCCTCCTCGACGCTGGGGGCGCCGCGCCGCGTTCGGGCCGGAGAGCCGGCCGGGGATGACGCTCTCGACCACCTCGGCGAGGGCGTCGGCCCGCTCCTGCGCGTCCTCGATCGGAGTCGCCCGGCCGAAGACCATGACGGAGCGGTAGGCGGCCGAGTGGTGCGAGGAGGCCCGCCCCAGGATCACGCCGTCGATCAGGGTGGCGGTCACGCAGAGCGGGGCCCCGGCGGCCGCGGTGGTGATGAAGCGGCCGAACGCCGAGCCGTGCAGCAGCAGTTGGTCCCCGACCCGCATGTGCAGGGTGGGGATGACCACCGGTCCGAGGTCGGTGGCGAAGCCGACGTGGACGGCGAGGGCCTCGTCCAGCACGGCGTAGGCCGCCTCCCGGTCGTAGGTGACCCGCTCGGGGTAGCGGTCGGCCGTGGTGCGCGCGGTAGGTCCCATGCCCGTCACGGTAGGGCGCCCCCGTCCCCGGCCGCCGGACGCGCGGCGGCCCCTGACCCTCGCTCACCCGAACGCGCGTACCGGTGGCCGCCGCAGCGGGCGCGGCCGAGGGTGGCGCGCATGAGCGACGACCGCCGGCACGAGGCCGCCACCCCCGTCCTGCGCAGGCTCGCCGAGATCCGCCCGCGCCTGGAGGAGCTCTACGAGGACCTGCACGCCCACCCGGAGCTGTCCTTCGCCGAGACCCGCACGGCGGGCCTGGTCGCGCAGGACCTGAAGCGGCTCGGCTTCGAGGTCACCGAAGGCGTCGGCGGCACCGGGGTGGTGGGCGTGCTGGCCAACGGTGAGGGGCCGAGGGTCCTCCTGCGCGCCGACATGGACGCGCTGCCGGTGCTGGAGCGGACCGGGCTCGCGTACGCCAGCGAGGCGACGGGCACCGACTAGGACGGGCAGCCGGTGCCGGTGATGCACGCCTGTGGGCACGACGTGCACGTCACCTGCCTGCTCGGCGCACTCGACCTGCTCGCCGGAGCGCGCCAGTGCTGGTCCGGCACCCTCGTGGCGGTGTTCCAGCCCGCCGAGGAGATCGGTTCGGGTGCGCGGGCCATGGTCGACGACGGGCTGTTCGACCGGGCCGGCACCCCCGACGTCGTCCTGGGCCAGCACGTCGCACCCATCCCGGCCGGGACCATCGGCTGCCACCCCGGGCCGGCGATGGCGGCCACCGACGCGCTGCACGTGCGGATGTTCGGCCGCGGCGCGCACGGCTCCCGCCCCGAGATGGCGATCGATCCGGTGGTGATGGCCGCCGCCACGGTCATGCGCCTGCAGACCGTGGTCTCGCGCGAGGTCGCGGGCGGTGACACCGCGGTCGTCACGGTCGGCGCCCTCACCGCGGGCACCAGGGACAACGTGATCCCCGACGAGGCCGAACTCAAGGTCAACGTCCGCACCTTCGCCCCCGAGGTCCGCGACGCCGTCCTCAAGGGCATCACCCGCATCGTCCAGGCCGAGGCCGCCGCCTCCGGGGCGGACCGCCCCCCGGAGATCACCGTGATCGACTCCTTCCCCGTCCTCGTCAACGACCGCCCCGCGTACGAGCGCACCACCGCGGCGCTGCGTGCCCACTTCGGCGAGGACGCCGTCCTGGACCACGGGCCCGCCACCGGCAGCGAGGACTGCGGCGTCCTGGCCACCGCCTCCGGAGCCCCGCTCTGCTACTGGTACTTCGGCGGCACCGACCCCGCCGTCTTCGAAGCCGCGGTGCGCGACGGGACCCTGGGACGCGACGTCCCCTCCAAACCACTCACCCCGCTTCGCCCCCGTCGTCGAACCCACCATCGGGACCGGAGTCCGGGCCATGACCGTCGCGGCCCTCGGCTGGCTCGACCCCCGCTGACCGCCCCGGTGGCACGCCCCCTCGTCTCACCCGTCCGGCTCCCGTCGGTCGCGGAGCACGCGTGCGCTGGGGAGGGTGGCCAGCAGGGTCCGTGGCCGCGACCGGGCGCGGGTCACCCGCCCTGCCCGCGCGCCGGACGCCGCGTCAGGCGGGCGGGCACGGCCGCACCTCCACGAGCGTGAGGCCGGAAGGGGAATCGATGGGTGAGGCGATCGGGGCGATGCTGGCCTCGGCGGTGGGCATCACGATCAGCCCGCTGCCGCTGATCGCGGTGATCCTGATGCTCGCCACTCCCCGGGGCAGGGTGAACGGCGTCGCGTTCACCGCCGGGTGGGTGATCGCGCTGGCGGTGGTGACCTCGGTGGTCGTCCTCGCCGGGTCGGGCATCGACACCGACGGCGGGAAGCCGGCCTGGTCGTCCTGGCTGGAGCTCGCGCTCGGGGTGCTGTTGCTGCTGCTGGGCGCGCGGCGATGGTGGGAGCGTCCGCGGCAGGGGCACGTCACGGAGCCGCCGAAGTGGATGCGCACCGTCGACACCTTCACCCCGGCCAAGTCCGCCGGCCTGGCCGCGGCGCTGGTCGTGGCCAACCCGAAGAACCTCGTGCTGGCCGTCGGCGGTGCCGTCTCGATCGCCACCAGCGGCGCGGACGGCGGCGGCAAGGCCGTCGCGGTGGCGCTGATGGTGGCGATCGGCTCGCTGTGCACGCTGCTGCCGCTCGGCGTCCACCTGCTGGGCGGGCAGCGGTCCGCCACGGTCCTGGGGGAGTGGAAGGCGTGGACGTCCGTCCACAACACCGCGATCATGACCGTCCTGCCGGTCGTCCTGGGCGCCGAGTACGTCGGCGGCGCGATCTCCTCGCTCGCCGCATGACGGCCCGTCACCGCTGCCCGTGCGGAAGCGGTACCGTCGAGCCCCGGCACCCGGTGCCGGTCGTCCGAGTGCGGGGCGACGGACTGCCGACCGAGCACGTACCGGTCCCCACCGAGGAGGGGTTGTCGCGATGCGGATCGCCCTGTTCATCACCTGCCACACCGACACGCTCCACCCGGCCACCGGCCGGGCGGTGGTGACCGTGCTGGAACGGCTCGGCCACACGGTCGAGTTCCCGTTCGAGCAGAGCTGCTGCGGGCAGCTGCACTTCAACACCGGCTACCGCGCCGAGGCACTTCCCCTGGTGGAGCGCTTCGCCCGGGTCTTCGGCGAGTACGACGCGGTGGTCACCCCCTCCGCATCCTGCGCGGGCATGGTCCGGGAGAACCACCCGCTGCTCGCCACCGAGCCCGCGCTCCACCGGCGGGTGACCGAACTCGTGCCCAGGGTCCACGAGTTCACGGAATTCCTGACCGAGGTGCTGAAGGTCGAGGACGTCGGCGCCTCCTTCCCGCACCGGGTCGCCTACCACCCGACCTGCCACTCGCTGCGCGGGCTGCGGCTGGGGGAGCGCCCCGAGCGGCTGCTGCGGGCGGTGCGGGGTCTGGAGCTGGTCGAGCTCCCGAGGGCCGACTCCTGCTGCGGCTTCGGCGGCACCTTCGCGGTGAAGAACGCCGACACCTCCGCCGCGATGCTGGCCGACAAGACCGGCGAGGTGACGGCCTCCGGCGCCGAGGTGCTCTGCGCGGTCGACAACTCCTGCCTGCTGCACATCGGCGGCGGACTGTCCCGGCAGGGCAGCGCCGTGCGGACGGCGCACCTCGCGGAGATCCTGGCCGCGACCGAGGGAGACCTGCGATGAGCGACCGTGGCGTGGTGTGGCTCGGCGCGCCCTCCTTCCCGGAGGCGGCGCGCGAGGCCCTGAAGGACGGTCAGCTGCGCGCCAACCTCAGACGCGCCACCGGCACCATCCGCGACAAGCGGCTCGCGGTCGCCGGCGAACTGGACGACTGGGAGCAGCTCAGGGAGGCCGGCGAGGCGATCAAGCGGCGGACGGCGCGTCATCTCGACCGCTACCTGCTGCAGTTGGAGGCCGCCGTCACGGCGGCGGGCGGCACGGTGCACTGGGCGGCGGACGCCTCCGAGGCGAACCGGATCGTGGCGGGGCTGGTGAAGGCCACCGGCGAGACCGAGGTGGTCAAGGTCAAGTCGATGGCCACCCAGGAGATCGGTCTCAACGAGCACCTGGCGGAGGTCGGCATCACCGCCTACGAGACCGATCTCGCCGAGCTGATCGTGCAGTTGGGCGACGACCGGCCCTCGCACATCCTGGTGCCCGCGATCCACCGCAACCGCACCGAGATCCGCGACGTCTTCGCCGCCCGGATGGCTTCGTGGGGCCGCCCCGCCCCGGAGGGCCTCACCGACGAGCCCGCCGCGCTGGCGGAGGCCGCGCGGCAGCACCTGCGGGAGAAGTTCCTCAGGGCCAAGGTCGCGGTCTCGGGCGCCAACTTCGCCTGCGCGGACACGGGCACGGTCGTGGTGGTGGAGTCCGAGGGCAACGGCCGGATGTGCCTCACCCTGCCGCAGACGCTGATCACCGTCATGGGCATCGAGAAGGTGGTGCCCTCCTTCGCCGACCTGGAGGTCTTCCTCCAGCTGCTGCCCCGCTCCTCCACCGGTGAGCGGATGAACCCCTACACCTCGATGTGGACCGGCACCTCGGAGGGTGACGGACCGTCGGCCTTCCACCTGGTGCTGCTCGACAACGGCCGCACCGACACCCTCGCCGACCAGGTCGGCCGCCAGGCCCTGGCCTGCATCCGCTGCTCCGCCTGCCTGAACGTCTGTCCCGTCTTCGAGCGCACCGGCGGCCACGCCTACGGCTCCGTCTACCCCGGGCCGATCGGCGCCGTCCTCACCCCTCAGCTGGTGGGCGTGGAGCACGCGGCCTCCCTGCCGTTCGCCTCCACGCTGTGCGGGGCCTGCTACGACGCCTGCCCCGTGAAGATCAACATCCCCGAGGTGCTCACCCACCTGCGGGCCAAGGCCGTCGAGGCCGGGGGCTCCGGGCTGGAGGCGGTGGCGATGAGGGCGGCCGGCTACGTGCTGGACTCGCCGCGGCTGCTCGGCGCCGCCCAGAAGGCCGCCGCCCTCGGTGGCCGGGTGCTGTCCCGTGACGGGAAGATCGGGCGGGTGCCCGGCCCGATGCACGGGTGGTCCGACAGCCGCGACACCCCCGTGCCGCCGGCCGAGTCCTTCCGCGCCTGGTGGCGCAAGAACCGCGAGAACAGGGAGAGCCAAGGATGAGCAGCCGCGAGGGCGTCCTCGCCCGGATCCGCGCCGCACTCGCCGACGTCCCCGCCGACGAGCGGCCCGAGGACGTCCCCGTCCCCCGCGACCACCTCCGCAGCCACCTCGAACCCGGCCGGGACCGCGTCGACCTCTTCGCCGAACGCGTCGCCGACTACCGCGCCACCGTCACCCGCACCGACCCGGCGGGCCTGCGCGACGCCGTCGCCACCGCCCTCACCCGGCAGGGGGCCACCCGCCTCGCCGTCCCCACGGGCTTCCCCGGCGAGCTCCTGCCCGCCGGCGGGTGGGACTGGCACCCCGAGCCGCTGGACGTCCCCGCCCTGGACGCCCTCGACGGCGCGGTCACCCTCGCCGCCGCGGGCATCGCCGTCACCGGCACCATCGTGCTCGACACCGGCCCCGGCCAGGGCCGCCGCGCCCTCACCCTGGTCCCCGACTACCACCTCTGCGTCATCGGAGCCGACCAGATCGCCGACGACCTCCCCGACGCCCTCGCCCGCCTCGACCCGCGCAAGCCGTTGACGTTCATCTCCGGCCCCTCCGCCACCAGCGACATCGAGCTCAACCGGGTGGAGGGCGTCCACGGCCCCCGCACCCTGGACGTCCTCATCGTCACCCCCGCCGTCCCGGCCGTCCCCGCCGTCGCGGCCGGACCCTGACGGGGCCCGAGGCTGGAGGAACGCCGAGGGGCCCGCCCCGCGCGGTGTGCGCGGTGCGGGCCCCTCGTTGCCAGGTGGGTCACCCGGCACAGGAACTACAGCGGGCGGATGTTCTCGGCCTGCGGGCCCTTCTGGCCCTGGGTGACGTCGAACTCGACCTTCTGGCCCTCGAGCAGCTCACGGAAGCCGTTGGCGTTGATGTTCGAGTAGTGGGCGAAGACGTCCGGGCCGCCACCCTCCTGCTCGATGAAGCCGAAGCCCTTTTCCGAGTTGAACCACTTCACGGTGCCATTAGCCATTAAAAATCTCCTTCAAAGGGCCGTCCGGAGCGCGCACGTCGCACGCTCCGAGTCGCCGCGATGAGCGCCCATCCGAAAAAATCGGAAAACAAAAAATGCGCCCGCGAAACATCAGCAGGCGCACACAAAGTTCATGGGAACCACTACTGCAACTACAACGACTGTAGCAGGCCCGGGTCCGGAACGTGCCCACATTGTGCTCCGTGTTTTTCCGGGCATATTTTTCGAGCCCTCGCAGGCGCTCGCCGCAGTGCACCGCACCGTGGCGGACCCCGCACCGCCGACCGGATCCGACGGGCCGTCAACTCCGCTGCCCCGCACGGCTGCTCCGTGGATTCGGCCGTTGCCCCGCCGGTGCCGGTGCACGGGCGGTACGCTCGCCCCGGTCCGTCCGCGGGGGGCGCCGGACCGTGGCGAGGGGGAGGCGCGGTGGAACGCCAGTTCTGGATCGACTCGTGGGACGAGGGCGGCTCGAAGACGAGCTTCCACCTGCCGGAGGTGCACCCGCACGCGCGGTACCTGGTGGACGGCGGGCTCCTGGACGGGGCCCGGGTCCTGGTGCCGCTGTGCGGGAAGTCCCTGGACATGCCCGCCTTCGCCCGGCGGGCCCGCGAGGTGGTCGGCGTCGAGCTCGTCGAGTCGGCGGTGGCCCAGTTCCTCGCGGACAACGCGATCGACCCCGTCCGGACGGAGCCCGGGGTCTTCCGGGCGGGCAACCTGACCGTGCTGGTGCGGGACTTCTTCGACCTCACCGCCGCCGACCTCGGCTCCGTCGACGTGGTGTACGACCGTGCCTGCCTGGTCGCGTTCCCGGAACCGATGCGCGAGCGGTACGCCGCGCACCTGACCGGCCTCCTGCCGGCCGGGGCCCGGTACTTCCTCAACACCCTGGAGTACGCGCCGGTGATGGACACCCCGCCCTTCTCGGTGGGGCCGGACGCGGTCCGGGGGTACTTCGGCGACGCGTTCGACATCGAGCACGTCTTCGACGACGACCGCCCCGACCACCGCATGGTCGCCAAGTTCGGCCTGGAGTCCCTGCGGGAGCACGGCTTCCTGCTGCACCGCCGCTGACCACCCGCCCGGTGCGGGGCCGCCTGGTCCCCCAACTCCCGTGCGGGGGAGCCCGCTTGATCCGCTGCGGAACCGATGCGTCCGGCCGCTGCCCGCCCCGCTGCGGGTGCGACCATCGGTTCGTGCTCGTACTGTCGAACGGGGGGCGCCGTTCGACCGAACGGCGAAAACCAGACGAGGAGGCACATCTGATGCTTGCTCAGTTCCAGACCGAAACCGCTCCGGCGTCACGCAGCGCGACGCTCGCCGAGGCCGGGACGCTCGCGAGCCTGATGGTGGAGGACGAGGCCGTCGTGTCCGACGCGCCCACGTACCTGCCCGAGGCCGCCGGCGCAGTGCTGCTGGCCGGGCTGCTGCTGGCTTCCCCGAAGCCGCCGAAGGAGAGGCCGACCCGGTAGTCGGCCCCGTCGGTCCCGGCGCGCGGCAGCCCTGCGGCACGGCGCCGTACCGGACCCGTGCCCCATCCCGTGAAGGAGGCGGTTCCACCATGCCGTCCGCCGAGACCACCCTCCGCGACGAGTACGCCGCCGCGGTGGAACACCTGTCAGGCCGTACCCTCGACGCCGTTAGGGACGGCGGGGGTACGGCCGCACCCGCGGACCCCGCCCTTCCCGACGGCGACGCGGAGAGCACCGCACACCGCCCCCTGCTGGCCGCCGCCCGGGTGCTCGGCGTGAACCTGTTCGCCCCGCAGCTGCTGGCCGGCGCCCCTCCCGACGAGGCGGCCGCCGCCCTGCTCGCCGAGGCACGACGGACCCTCCCCGAGCCGGCCGCCGCCACCGACGGCGGTGCCCTGGCGATCGCCTGGCAGGACTGGGCCGCCCTGCGCCTCCTCGCCGCCACGCCCCACGCGAGCGGCGGGACCCCGGCCCCGACGCCACCGACGCCGCCCGGCCCGGCGGACGTCGGCTGGCAGTCCTGGTCCGTCCGGATGGCCCAGCTCTCCGGCCTCGCGCTGCCCGGGCTGGACGGCGCCGTGCACGACTCGGCCCGCACCCACACCCTGGACCTCGCCCGCGGCACCGTCCGCGCGATGCTGCGGCGCGACCCCACCACCGCCGTCCGCCTCGCCCGCTGGCTCGCCTGGGTACACGCCGACGGCCGCCCGGACCGGCTGGAGATCGGGCCGGTCCTCGACCGGATCGGCTTCGTCGGCGACGGGACCAACCGCTCCGGGCTCGAACTCGCCATCGCCCGGCGCCTGTTGACCGATGAACGATGACCGTTGAACGGGGCACGGAGATGACCGACACCCAGGCGCTCGCCCTCGCCCAGCAGCTCGGCTCCCGGGCCCTGGCCTGGCTGCACGCCGGCCAACTCGGCGGGTTCGACCGGATCGAGGACAACACGATCATCGACCTCGCCGATCCCAACGACGTCTACAAGCCGCTCTGCGAAGCAGCGCTCGCCTCCTCCCTGGTGCTGCGCGACGGCGTCACCGGCGCCCACGACGCCCGGCTCGCGCGCGAGCTGCTGGAGGCCTCCTGGTCCCAGCTCAGGCACGGCGACCTCCTCTATGAGCGGCAGCTGCGCCACGTCACGGTGATCGACCCGCTGGAGACCTACGCGCACTTCGCCCGGGCCGGCTACCGGCACCCCGCCATGGACGAACTGCTCACCTCCCTCGGCCGGCTCCGCTCCGTGCACGCCGTCGAGATCCCCGGCAACCGGCAGCTCGCCCTCGCCAACGCCCGGCGGATCGCCGGGCTCGAACCCGCGCCGGACTGGCCGGCACTGGCCCGGTCGACCTGGCTCGGCGCCCTCTCCGAGCCGTGGACCATCGCCTGGGTGATCGGCTACCACGTCACCCACACCGTCTTCCACCTCACCGACTGGGGCGCGCGCCCCGAGTGCCTGCCCGAGCCGATGCACGCCTACCTGCGCGACTGGCTGCCGGTCTGGCTCGACGTCTGGCTGGAGACCGAGCAGTGGGACCTCGCCGGCGAACTGCTCATCGTCGACTCCTGCATGGGGGAGCCGGTCACCGGGCGGTCCGGCTGGGAGGCGCTGGCCGCCGTCCAGCAGCCGGACGGACTGATCCCGCGCGACGGGGCGACCCCGCTGTACGAGGACTCCGAGGACACCTTCCGCGAACACGAACACACCGCCGTGGTGGGCGTGGTGGCCGCGACGGTCGCGCTGTCCCGCGCCCTCGGCGGCACGCCGGTCGCCGCGTGAACGCGGTCGACCGCGAGTGCGACCAGGCTGTCGACGAGGCGGTCGCGGTGGCGGTGCGCGCCGCCGGGCCGTACGCGAGCGCGGTCACCGTGGCCGTCGGCCGGGGGGACCGGGAGGAGGTCCGCTGCCACGGGCGCGCCGCGCGGGCGCCGGACGCGCCGCCGTGCACGCCGGACACCGTCTTCGAACTCGGCTCGGTCTCCAAGACGTTCACCGCCCTGCTGCTCGCCGAGATGGCCGCCCGCGGCGAACTCGCCCTGGACGACCCGGTGGAGCGACGGCTGCCGCCGCACTGGAGGACGGCCCGAGGCCGCTCCGCCCGGCCGATCCGCCTGCTGCACCTGGCCACCCACACCTCGGGGCTGCCCCGTCTGCCACCGGGGCTGCTCGCCGGCGCCGTGCCGGACTGGTTCGGCAACCCCTACGCCGCCTTCGGCGACGAGCAGTTGGGGGAGTCGCTGGCCCGGACCGCCGTCCGGTGCGCGCCCGGCAGCCGGTACCGCTACTCCAACTACGGGGTCGGGCTGCTCGGCCGGCTGCTCGCCGAGACGGGCGGGCTGACGTACGGGGAGCTGTTGGCCGAACGGGTCAGCGGGCCGCTGGGGCTCACCGCCACCTCCTGCCGGCCGGACGCGGCGGGACTGGCGGTCGGCTACCGCCACGGGCGGGCGCGGCCGCCGTGGCTGATGCCCGGGCTGCCGGGCGCGGGGGCCGTGCGGTCCTCGGGGGCCGACCTCCTGCGCTACCTGCGCACCCACGCCGAGAGCCGGAGCCGGCCGCCGGGCTCCGCCGCGGGTGTCTCCGTCGGCGCCGAACTGGGCGCGGCACTGGCCGATGTCCAGCGGCTGCGACTGCGGCTGCCGGGCTCGACGGACCGGCTCGGTCTGGTCTGGATGCACCGTCACTCCGGTGGCCGGGACCTCTACTTCCACTCGGGCGGCACCCGCGGGTTCACCACCTTCGTCGGCTTCTCCCCGCAGGGCCCCACCACGGTCGCGGCCCTGGCCAACACCGCACCCGCGCTGGACGGGCGCTTCGTACAGGCGGGTTACGAGGTGCTGCGGACGGCGGCCGCAGGGGCCGTCCCGCAGGGATGAGCCGCGGGCCCCGGGCGGGGTGAGGGGCGCGGCCCCGGTCTTATGACAAGGGTGTTGACCGTAGCGGGGCGCCGCGTGTTGGATCGGTGAACCCCTCCGCCGACTCGACCCCCGGGACCGCCCGCCATGCCCATCTTCGGCCGCCGCCCCGCCGGGCCACGCCTCATGCCCGCCCTCGACGACGCCGAACTCGCGCTGGTGCACCGGCAGTTGACGGTGCCGCAGACCCACGGCCAACTGGAGCTGTCCGCCGTCCTGGTGGAGCGGGCACTGCGCGACGCCGGCTCCGCCTGGGACCGTCGCACCCTGCGCCTGGCGGTCCTGGCCGAGGCGGCCACCCCGCGACTGGCCCAGGTCTGGCGACGACAGCGCCCGGACGACGCCGATCCGCTGGTCTTCCGGGCATGGGTGCACGTCGCCGCCGCCCGCCGCACCGGGAGCACCGAGGAACTGCACGGCGTGGAGCGGTGGTGCCGCGACGCGGCCGGTGCCCGCCCGCAGGACCCGGCCCCCTGGATCGCCCTGCTCGGAGCCCAGCGGCTGCTGGGCCGACCGCTCGACGAGGTGCTGCCGACCTGCCGGGAGATCGGAGCCCGCGACCGGTGGAACCGCACCGCGCACCTGGAACTGCTCGGCTACCTCTCCCCGGCCGAGTCCGGCTCGCGGGCGGAGGAGCTCGCCTTCGTCGACGACGTCCGCGCCACCGCGCCGCCCGGCTCACCGGTGGCGGGGCTCGAACTCGCCCTCTACCTCGGCCGCTACCGCGCCGCGCTGGCGGCCGGCGGGTCGAGCGCCCTGGCGGCCCGTCAGCGCTGGGAGCAGCCGGACGCCGCAGCGGCCCTCGACCGCGCCCTGCGGTGGACCGCACCCGGCGGCCTCCGGCACGCCCACGCCAAGGCCGACCTCAACCTGCTCGCCCACGCCCTCGTCAAGGCCAACCGCCCCAAGGACGCGGCCAGGGCCTTCGAGGCCGTCGGCCACGTGGTGACCGCACACCCGTGGGACCTCGACGGCGACCCACTCCTGGAGTTCCGCCACTGGCGCGACCAGTCGGCCGCGGCCTGACCGCCGCGGGCGGGCGGGGCCGGGAGAACGGGAGGATCGACGGGGACCGCGTTCGGGCCAGTGCCGGTGGCCGGGGTGCGGGCCGCGTGGTCGACTGGCGTACGGATCCGGCACGCGCGACCTCGGGGAGTGCCGGACGTCAGCGAGAGGTGCGGTGCGTGCATGGGCCATGACCACGGTGCGCCGTCCGCCGCCTCCGGCACCCTGAGCGGCGGCTTCCGCAAGCGGTTGCTGTGGACCATCGGCATCAGTGCGTCGATCACCCTCATCCAGGTGGTCGGCTCGGTGGTCTCCGGTTCGCTGGCGCTGCTCGCCGACGCCGCGCACAGCCTCACCGACGCGGTCGGGGTCTCGCTCGCCCTCGGCGCGATCACCCTCGCCCAGCGCGCCCCCACCCCGAAGCGGACCTTCGGCTTCTACCGGGTCGAGATCTTCTCGGCGGTGCTCAACGCCCTGCTCCTGGTCGGCATCTTCGTGTGGGTGCTCTGGTCGGCGATCGGCCGCTTCAGTGAACCCGTCGAGGTCAAGGGCGGGCTGATGTTCGTGGTCGCGGTCGGCGGGCTGGCCGCCAACCTGGTCGGCCTGTGGCTGCTGCGGGACGCCAAGGACCAGAGCCTCAACCTGCGCGGCGCCTACCTGGAGGTGCTCGGCGACGCGCTCGGCTCGGTCGCGGTCATCGTGGGAGGCCTGGTGATCCTGCTGACCGGGTGGCAGGCGGCGGACCCGATCGCCTCCATCGTGATCGGACTGCTGATCGTGCCGAGGGCGTACGGACTGCTGCGGGACGCCGTGCACGTGCTCCTGGAGGCGACCCCGCAGGGCCTCGAACTCGCCGAGGTGCGCCGCCACATGACGGCCGAGCCGGGCGTCGTCGCCGTGCACGACCTGCACGGGTGGACGGTCACCTCCGGAATGCCGGTCCTCACCGCGCACGTGGTGGTGGAGCGGGCGGCGCTCGCGCGCGACGAGGGCGATCTGCTCGCCCGTCTCCAGCGCTGCGTCGGTGACCACTTCGACGTGGCCCACTCGACGATCCAGCTCGAACCCGAGGGGCACACCGAGCACGAGGCCTCCCTCCACCCCTGACGCCCCGCCACGGGCGGGGGAGGGCAGCAGACGGCCGGGTCCGGGAGCGACGGGGGACCGCTCCGGGCGGACCCGGCCGGTGGGAGGCAAGCAGTGCCCGTGGCGGGGCACGGCTGCTCTGCCCGACGGCCCGGTCGAGGCTGTGGTGGGGCCGCCGTGGCCGGAACACTAGACCCCGTGATCCGGCTGCCGCTAGGGCCGTGAACAGGGATTTTTCGGCCGGGAACATGCCAGCCGTTCACGCCTCCCCGGCTGACGGCGCATCAGCCCCGTGGGCCGGGGCCTCAGCAGCGGACGTCCACGGCGTCGATCCGCTTGCCGAAGTTGGTGTCGTAGGCCTTGGCGTAGTCACCGCTGTTGACCGCGCGGCGCTCCGCGGGGCTCCAGTCGATGAAGCAGGCGCGGGCGTTGGCGTAGAAGGAGTACACGTGGTCGTGCAGGTTGGACGGCAGGTCCCGGTAGCCGTTCGAGGGCGACCAGCGCCACGGGGTCCCCGAGAAGTTCCGGTCGCGCCAGAAGCAGACCTCGCCCGAGCCGCACTGCTCGGCCGCGCGCTGCAGTGCCGCGGCCGCCGTCTCCGCGGTCGGGGCGGTGACGGCCCGGGAAGGGCTCGCCGCGCCGGTCGAGGCGAGGCAGGCGGCGGCGACGGCGACGGCCAGGCTCATGCGAACACGCATACGCACAGGGGGAGTTCCTTCCAGGAGGTCAGCGGCCGGACGCGAAGCCGGCCCCGGCCACTCCACCACGCCCGGCACGGGCCGGCCCCGCCGCGGGCACGGAATCACCCGTACAGACGGTAGAACTCGGTGTGCATGCGAACCGCGTGAGCCACCGCGCTCCGTCCGGGGCGGAAGGGCGCCGGCTGCGGGCACGGGTCGGCTGATCCGGTCCGGTCCGGCGGGTGCCCGGCAGGGCTCGTCGGCGTCAGGGTTCCGTAATGCCCTCGGAGCTGGCACGGCGCACACCCGTGGTGCTTCGATCGTGGTCGTCAGCCCGTTCCCCGCCCCGGAGTTCCTGATGCGACGACGCGTGTCCAAGCCCACCCTGACGGTCCTGTCGCTCGCGCTGGCGGCGGTGGTCGCGGCGGGCCTGCTCGCCTTCGAGCCGTGGAAGGCCTTCACGACCACGACCGTCGAGGAGGCCCTCCCGATCGTGGTCGCCGCTCCCGCTGCCGCCCCCACCGCCGCGCCCGCGACCGGCAGTTCGACGGCCGCGAGCCCCGCCCCGTCCGGTGCCGCCCCGTCCGCTGCCGCGCCGACGGACCTCGGCCGGGGGAGCTTCGTGTCCGGCGAGCACACCACCACCGGTCAGGCCCGCCTCGTCCGGCTGGCCGACGGGAGCACCGTCCTGCGCCTGGAGAACCTCGCCACCTCCGAGGGTCCCGACGTCCGCGTCTACCTCTCCACCCGCCCCGCCGCCGAGTCCAGGCTCGACGACCTCGGCCCCGGCGCCGTCGAACTCGGCCGCCTCAAGGGCAACATGGGCAACCAGAACTACGCCGTCCCGGCCGGCACCGACCTCAGCGGCCTCCACAGCGCCGTCATCTGGTGCAAGCGCTTCTCCGTCGGCTTCGGCGCCGCCGACCTCGCCGCCGCGGCCTGATCCGGCGGGTGGTCCGGCAGGCGGTTCGGGTGCGGGCGGGGCACGATGACGCCATGCCCCGACGAATCCGGTCCGCCGTTGCCGCACGTCCGTTCCCGCACGCCGTCCCGGATCCGCCGGCCGCCGCGCTGCTGGTCGGCATCACCGGATCCGCCCGGCGTCCGCGGTCAGGTCTGCTGGTGCTCCCCGACGGCCGCCGACTGGTCACCGGTCCGTTCACCGCGCGGCAGGCCCGTGCCGTCGCCGAGCTGGTCGCGGGCCGCCTGCGCCGCGCCAGCCTCGGGGGGCAGGCCCTCGTGCACTGGCTGACCGTGCCCCACCCGGTGCCGGACCTGGACGGTCTGATCCCCGGCTCACGCCGCTGACCGTGCGCGGTGGGGCATTGTCCGATCTTCACTCGATCGGATGATGGTCGGCTGTCGGGCGGGCGGACGGGCACCTAGTGTCATGGACCCGTCCGACGGCTCTGTCGGGCCGTCAGGAACGCCATCGGGAGGGGAAGATCGTGGGGGACATCGACGGGACCTGGGCGGAGCGCGGGGCGTGCCGGAGGGTCGACCCGGACGCGCTGTTCGTCGAGGGAGCGGCGCAGCACCGGGCGAAGGCGGTCTGCGACGGATGCCCGGTCCGCACCGAGTGCCTGGCCCATGCGCTCGACCGGCGCATCGAGCACGGCGTCTGGGGCGGGATGACCGAACGCGACCGCCGGGCGCTGCTGCGCCGCCGCCCCACGGTGGAGTCCTGGGCCGAACTCCTGGACCAGGCGCGCGCGGCGCACGCCCGGCGGAGCCCGACGAGCCGCCAGGCCCTCGGACGGACCGGTTGACCGCGAGCCCTCCAAGGCCGGCCCTGCGGAGTGACTGCGCGTCAGACCGTCAACCGCAGCGGGTGGATCTCGTCGGCGCGGTGCCTGGCGCGCTCGTGGATCCGTTGGACGCCCTCCTCGGCCCGGATCACGAGGTCGGCCGTGTGGGCGGCCCGGAGGTCCTCCTCCGTGATGCCGAACCGGTTCGTCCTTCGACGTCTCCTCCGGGGTGAGGCGGAGGAGCGACGGTGCTGCGCACCGCCGACGCGGCCGGGGCGGGACGCGGTGGTCCTCACCGACGCCTCGGTGGACCCGTACAACCCGAAGGCCGTCCGGGCCTCGGTGGGCAGCCTGTTCCACCTGCCGTTCGCGGTCGGGGTGCCGGTGGAGGAGGCGGTGGCGCGGCTGCGCGAGGCCGGGGTGCGGGTGCTGGCCGCGGACGGGGCCGGCGACCGGGACCTGGACCAGGAGCTGGACGAGGGCACCCTGGGCGCCCCCGGCGCGTGGGTCTTCGGCAACGAGGCCTGGGGCCTGCCGGAGGAGACCCGCGCACTCGCCGACGAGGTGGTGCGGGTGCCCATCCACGGCCACGCCGAGAGCCTCAACCTCGCCACGGCCGCCGCCGTGTGCCTGTACGCCTCCGCGCGCGCCCAGCGGTCCCCGGGAGGGTGTCGCGCGAAGGGGTAGGGGCGCTAGGGTTCGGACGGTGGGGGAACGGACACGGTGGGTGATCGGGGAGGGACCCATGGCCGGTGACGGCGCCGAGCTGGACTTGGACGAGCTGCCGGACGGGGTGGTGGTCGCCGACGCGTCCGGTGTCGTGGTGCGCTTCAACCGGGCGGCCGCCCGGCTGACCGGCATCCGGCCGGAGGCGGCGCTCGGGCTGCCGCTGGAGCAGGCGCTCCCGCTGGAGGACCTGGACGGGCGCCGCTGGTGGCAACTGACCGACCCGTACGGCGGCCTGACGATCCGTACGGGGCAGCCGGAGCGGTACCTGCTGCTGCCCGGCAGCCGCGAGCTGCTGGTCTCCGCCCGCTACGTGCGGGAGCACCGCGGCGGGCCGGTCCGGCGGGTGGTGGTGGCGCTGCGCGGCACCGAGGCGCGCCGCCGCACCGAGCGCAGCCACGCCGAGCTGATCGCCACCGTCGCGCACGAGCTGCGCTCGCCGCTGACCAGCGTCAAGGGCTTCACCCGGACCCTGCTGGCCAAGTGGGAGCGGTTCACCGACGGCCAGAAGCGGGTGATGCTGGAGACCGTCGACGCCGACGCGGACCGGGTCACCCGGCTGATCGCCGAGCTGCTGGACATCTCCCGGATCGACGCCGGCCGGCTGGAGCTCTGCAAGCAGGTGGTCGACCTGCCCGCGGCCGTGCGCCGGCACGTGGAGGGCAAGGTGGCGGCCGGGATCCCCGAGGACCGCTTCGACATCCGGATCGAGCAGCCGCTCACCCAGCTCTGGGCCGACCCGGACAAGCTGGACCAGGTGCTGGCCAACCTGCTGGAAAATGCGGTGCGCCACGGCGAGGGGACTGTCACGATCGAGGTGGCGCCCGCCAAGGAACTGGTGGAGAGCGCCGGGCGCGAATGGGTCCTGGAGGGGACGGCGGTGACGGTCAGCGACGAGGGCAGCGGGATCCCCGAGGAGTCCATGCCGCGCGTCTTCACCCGCTTCTGGCGCGGCTCCAAGCGCGGCGGCACCGGCCTCGGCCTCTACATCGTCAAGGGCATCGTCGAGGCCCACGGCGGCACCATCCGGGTGAGCCGCGCGCCGTCCGGCGGCGCCCGCTTCCGATTTATCCTGCCCGCCGGGGTGCCCGACTTCATGCTCTGAAAGAGCATGACCGACAACACAGCATGCTGTAGGAGTCGAGAGCCCGGCGGGCGGTTCGCAGGCTGCGACTACACTCGACCATTGCGTTGTGTGACGCCCTGCGCGGCTGTGCCGCGGACACCCTTCTCGACTCGTACGGGAGCGGCTGCCCGTGCCCCGGCCACGCAGTGCGTAATGCAATGGGCGAGGCACCCCCCTTCACGAGCAGGAGCACGGGAAGATAGCGATGTCGGCACCCAACAAGGACTACGACCCGGTCGAGGTCGAGGCACTCAAGCCCGAAGCGGTCGAGCAGGCCGGGACGAGGCCGTCGCGGCCTTCGCCGCGGCCGGCTCGCTCGAGGAGCTCAAGCAGGCGAAGGTGGCCCACACCGGCGACCGCTCGCCGCTCTCCCTCGCCAACCGCGAGATCGGCGCACTGCCCCCGCAGGCCAAGGCCGCGGCAGGAAAGCTGATCGGCCAGGCCCGCGGCGCGGTGAACCAGGCGCTGGCGAAGCGTCAGGTCGAGCTGGAGGCGGAGCGGGACGCCCGCGTGCTGGTCGAGGAGGCGGTGGGACGTCACGCTGCCGTTCGACCGCACCCCCGCGCGGCGCCCGGCACCCGCTGACCACGCTGGCCGAGCGGATCGAGGACACCTTCGTGGCCATGGGCTACGAGGTCGCCTCCGGCCCCGAGGTCGAGGCGGAGTGGCTCAACTTCGACGCCCTCAACCTGCACGAGGACCACCCGGCCCGCTCGATGCAGGACACCTTCTTCGTGCAGGCCCCGGAC